>NZ_JBEUJO010000013.1:0-90517 GCF_043356435.1 Salmonella sp. SJTUF15591
ACCGCCATATTTAAGTTGAGAGCCTGTACAGAAGTACGGGCTTTTTGCTTATATGTATCCCCCAAACCAAGGGGGGATGAGAACCACCGACCGGGGTTCGACAACTGGCGCAGCCAGTTGGACAGACCGGGCGCACAGCGAACGGGCTGCCCCGAAGGGGCGAGCAAAGCGAGTCAATCCCCCCCTCACCGCCATATTTAAGTTGAGAGCCTGTACAGAAGTACGGGCTTTTTGCTTATATGTGACCCGTCGATTACCGGATGATGACGCAATTTACAAGCGCCTTATCCGCCTACCGCGAGCACAACGCCATCAGGCTAACTATTAGCCGGCATAAAAAAACCGGGCGCTAAGGCCCGGTTTGTACGGCAGTGAAACGAAGATTAATGCGCGGCTTCCGGCTTGTGCTTTTGCGCACTCTGGAAGCCATACGTCAACGCATTTTTCTCTTTATCCAGCGCGACGGTGACCTGTCCGCCGTCAACCAGCGATCCAAACAACAACTCATTGGCCAGCGGTTTTTTCAGGTTATCCTGAATCACACGCGCCATTGGTCGTGCGCCCATTGCCCGGTCATAGCCCTTTTCCGCCAGCCAGTCGCGCGCTTCCTGACTGACTTCCAGGGAGACGCCTTTCTGATCCAACTGAGCCTGCAACTCGACGATAAACTTATCGACAACCTGATGAATCACCTCGCCAGACAGATGATCGAACCAAATAATGTTGTCGAGACGGTTACGGAACTCCGGCGTAAACACTTTCTTGATCTCGCCCATCGCATCGGTACTGTTGTCCTGATGAATAAGACCAATAGATTTACGTTCGGTTTCTCGCACGCCGGCGTTGGTGGTCATCACCAGCACCACATTGCGGAAATCCGCCTTACGGCCGTTGTTATCGGTCAGCGTACCGTTATCCATCACCTGCAGCAGCAGGTTAAAGACATCCGGGTGCGCTTTTTCGATCTCATCCAGCAACAGCACCGCATGAGGATGCTTAATCACCGCATCCGTCAGCAGCCCGCCTTGGTCGAAACCGACGTATCCCGGAGGTGCGCCGATCAAACGGCTCACCGTATGACGCTCCATATATTCAGACATATCGAAGCGCAACAGCTCAATACCCAGCGCTTTTGAAAGCTGTACCGTAACTTCAGTTTTCCCTACGCCAGTTGGCCCGGCGAACAAGAATGAGCCGACAGGTTTATGCTCATGGCCCAGACCCGCACGACTCATCTTAATAGCTTCGGTCAGCGCCTCAATCGCGTTATCCTGGCCGAAGACCAGCATTTTCAGACGATCGCCCAGGTTCTTCAGCGTATCGCGATCGCTCTGCGAGACGCTCTTTTCAGGAATTCGCGCAATTCGCGCCACTACGGACTCAATATCCGCCACGTTGACCGTTTTCTTACGTTTGCTCACCGGCATCAGACGCGCCCGAGCGCCCGCTTCGTCAATCACGTCAATGGCTTTATCCGGCAGATGGCGATCATTGATATATTTTACCGCCAGCTCGACCGCCGCACGCACCGCTTTCGCGGTATAACGCACGTCGTGGTGCGCTTCGTACTTAGGTTTCAAGCCGTTGATAATTTGCACCGTCTCTTCCACCGAAGGCTCGGTAATATCAATTTTCTGGAAACGGCGCGCTAATGCGCGGTCTTTCTCAAAAATATTGCTGAATTCCTGATAGGTCGTTGAGCCGATCACCCGGATCTTACCGCTGGAAAGCAGCGGTTTAATCAGATTTGCCGCATCCACCTGTCCGCCCGACGCCGCGCCAGCGCCGATAATGGTATGGATTTCATCGATAAACAGGATGCTGTTGGTATCCTGCTCAAGCTGTTTCAGCAACGCCTTAAACCGTTTTTCAAAATCGCCGCGGTATTTGGTGCCCGCCAGCAGCGAACCGATATCCAGAGAGTAAATGGTGCAATCGGCCATCACTTCCGGCACATCGCCCTGCACGATACGCCAGGCCAACCCTTCGGCAATCGCCGTTTTGCCGACGCCGGATTCCCCTACCAGCAACGGGTTATTTTTACGGCGACGACACAAGACCTGGATCGCGCGTTCCAGTTCTTTTTCACGACCAATCAGCGGATCGATGCCGCCCACGCGAGCAAGTTGGTTAAGATTCGTCGTGAAGTTTTCCATACGTTCCTCCCCGCCAGCTTGTTCGTCGCCAGTTGGCTGATTGCCGAGATCGGAAGATTGGCTCGGTTCGTCTTTTCGCGTCCCGTGAGAAATAAAGTTCACGATATCCAGACGGCTCACTTCATGCTTACGCAGCAGATAAGCCGCCTGTGATTCCTGTTCGCTAAAGATAGCCACCAGCACATTCGCGCCAGTCACTTCACTACGCCCGGAAGACTGAACGTGGAAGACGGCACGTTGCAGGACACGCTGGAAACTTAACGTCGGCTGCGTATCACGCTCTTCTTCACTGGCAGGCAGTACGGGTGTGGTTTGTTCAATGAAGGCTTCGAGTTCCTGACGGAGCGCCACCAGATCCACGGAGCATGCTTCCAGCGCTTCGCGAGCCGATGGGTTGCTGAGCAGCGCCAGCAACAGATGCTCGACGGTCATAAACTCATGACGGTGCTCGCGCGCTCTGGCGAAAGCCATGTTTAAACTGAGTTCCAGTTCTTGATTGAGCATAGGCACCTCCCCCAATTTTTATACCTGCATTCAGGCTTTTTCCAGCGTACACAGCAACGGATGCTCGTTCTCCCTTGCATACTTGTTCACCATCGCCACTTTGGTTTCCGCCACCTCGGCGGTGAACACGCCGCAGATGGCTTTGCCTTGATAGTGAACTGCAAGCATCAATTGCGTTGCACGTTCTACATCATAAGAAAAGAATTTTTGTAACACGTCAATAACAAACTCCATCGGAGTGTAGTCATCATTGACTAATATCACTTTATACATAGATGGCGGTTTTAGCGCGTCGCGCACGCTATCTTCCACCAACTGGTCAAAATCCAGCCAATCGTTCGTCTTACCCATTGTCAGTCGTCATTATCGGTTACGGTTGTCGGCAGAAAAATCTGCCGCTGACCAGAGTCTATGCACACAATCAATCTACCTCAATTGATAGATAACTAACATCTATCAGTACCATCCGCGACATCTGTCACATTCCCGGCAATAGCGTTAACTGCTTCAAATTTTTGATTCATTTTTACCCGATCCCCCCTGCCTGATGCTTGACGCCTCGCCTGATTTCTCTAAATTGTAATGTCGAGAGTTGGTGAGGTTTTGAACAGCCCCCACTCCGTCACCGGTTCATTCCATCTTACTTATATAAGATTTACGAAGGATGTCGAAGCATGGAAACGGGTACTGTAAAGTGGTTCAACAATGCCAAAGGGTTTGGTTTCATCTGCCCTGAAGGCGGCGGCGAGGATATTTTCGCCCATTATTCCACCATTCAAATGGATGGTTACAGAACGCTTAAAGCCGGACAGTCTGTCCGGTTTGATGTCCACCAGGGGCCAAAAGGCAATCACGCCAGCGTCATCGTGCCCATCGAAGCAGAGGCCGTTGCATAGCTCCTCTGTCTCATTGTGTACATCCAGGAGGCAAAATGCCAGCCCGATCGGCTGGCATTTTTATTTAACGCCAGTGCCTGATAGCAACACCGTTGCATCTTATCAGGCCGACAAATGACGTCAGCAAGATTACTCCCTTGCCAGCGCATCCACCGGGTCCAGTCGCGCCGCGTTTCTCGCCGGTAGCCAGCCAAACAGTATCCCGGTAAACGTCGAACATAAAAACGCGCTCGCCAGAGCAGTCAGTGAAAAACCGATCTCCCAGCCGGGCAGGAAAAGCTGTAGCATAAATGCGATGAACATCGACAAGCTAATCCCCAGCGCTCCCCCAACCAGGCAAACCAGCACCGCTTCAATAAGAAACTGCTGTAGCACATCGCTGGCGCGCGCGCCTACCGCCATACGGATGCCGATTTCACGCGTTCGCTCGGTGACGGAAACCAGCATAATATTCATAACGCCGATGCCGCCGACAACCAGCGAAATGACGGCCACCAGCGTCAGAAATAACTGAAGAGTATAGGTGGTTTTTTCAGCTGTTTTCAGGACGCTGTCCATATTCCAGGTGAAGAAGTCTTTTTTACCGTGGCGTAAGGTGAGCAGGCGGGTAAGCTGCTGTTCAGCCTGATCGCTATCAACGCCATCTTTCACACGAACGGTGATCGAGTTAAGCCATGACTGTCCCATTATGCGATCTGACATCGTGCTATAGGGCAACCAAACTTGCAACAGATTGCTATTGCCGTACATGGACGGTTTCTCTTCCGCCACGCCAATAACAATAACCGGCATATTACCCACCAGCACCACTTCCCCTACGACATTCGCTTTATTTGGAAATAGCTGGCGTCGCGTGTTGGCATCCAGCACCACCACCTGCGCGCGATCCTGTTGCTGTACAGCATTGAAGGTGTTCCCCTCCCTAAAGGACATGCCGTAAACGTTAAAATAATCGCCACTGACGCCATTAGCATTTACGGCAATATCAATATTGCCATAGCGAAGACGTAAGCTCTTTGAAACGCTGGGCGTCGCAGAGTTAACCCACGGCTGTTTCTGAATAGCGACCAGATCGTCATATTTCAGCGCCTGTCGATACTGCGGGTTGTCGTCGCCAAAATCTTTGCCTGGATGAATATCAATCGTGTTAGTGCCCATAGCGCGGATATCCGCCAGTACCATCTGTTTTGCGGCGTCGCCGACCACCACAATCGACACCACCGACGCAATACCGATAATAATTCCCAGCATGGTCAGTAAAGTACGCATTTTGTTAGCGGCCATCGCTAACCACGCCATCGACAGCGCTTCGCGAAAGCTGCTGGCAAATTGCCGCCAGCCGGGAGCCGTATTAACTACGGCAGCGTCAACGCCCTGTTCGCGTTTCTTTTCCTGCGCGGGCGGATTATGGACAATCTTGCCATCGTGAATTTCAATAATCCGCTCCGCCTGGGCGGCAATCAGCGGATCGTGCGTCACAATGATCACCGTATGTCCGCGATCGCGCAGTTGGCGCAAAATCGCCATCACCTCTTCGCCGGAATGGCTATCCAGCGCGCCGGTCGGCTCATCCGCCAGAATCACCTGTCCGCCGTTCATCAGCGCGCGGGCAATACTGACACGCTGCTGCTGTCCGCCAGAAAGCTGTGAAGGTGGGTAATCGACGCGATCGCTTAATCCCAGCCGCAAAAGCAACTCTCTGGCGCGCGTCTGGCGTTTTTTGCGTTCAATGCCGGCGTAGACGGCGGGGATTTCAACATTTTGCGCTGCCGTTAAATGCGACAATAGATGGTAGCGCTGAAAGATAAAGCCAAAATGCTCACGCCGCAGCTGCGCCAGCGCGTCCGGGTCCAGCGTCGAGACGTCCCGCCCCGCCACCCGATAAGTGCCGCTGGTCGGTTTATCCAGGCACCCGAGGATATTCATCAGCGTTGATTTTCCAGAACCGGAAACGCCGACGATCGCCACCATCTCCCCGGCGTGGATTTGCAGGGAGATATCTTTCAACACCGCCACCTGCTCTTCTCCGGAGGGGTAGCTGCGACTCACATTGCGCAGTTCAAGCAATGCCGTCATGGCGTCGCTCCTGGCCTGCTCTCACCGATGATCACCTCATCGCCCGCTTCCAGACCTTTAACCACTTCCACGTCTGTATCGTTACGCTCGCCAATGATCACTTCGCGCTCACGTTTTTCGCCGTTACGCAACAGCGCCACTTTATAACGATTGCCGCCCACCGGTTCGCCAAGCGCGGCGAGAGGAATAATCAACACATTTTTGACATCCATGAGTTGAATATAAACCTGTGCGGTCATATCAAGACGCAAGATTCTTTTGGGATTCGGCACTTCAAACCGGGCGTAATAAAAAATAGCATCGTTGATCTTTTCCGGCGTCGGCAGAATATCTTTTAAAACGCCTTCATAGCGCGTTTGCGGATCGCCTGCAATGGTGAACCATGCTTTCTGCCCCGCCCGAAGATGGATCACGTCCGCTTCCGAGACCTGCGCTTTTACCAGCATAGTGCTCATATCCGCCAGCGTCAGAATATTGGGCGCCTGCTGAGCTGCAATCACCGTTTGTCCTTGCAGGGTAGTGATTTGCGTCACTTCCCCCGCCATGGGAGCAACAATACGGGTATATTCCAGGTTGGTTTTCGCGGTGTCCAACGAGGCCCGATTACGTTTGATCTGGGCATCTATGGTGCCAATACGCGCCTGTTTAACCGCCATCTCCGTCGCCGCGGTATCCAGATCCTGTTGCGATACCGCCTGAGTCTTAGCTAACTGCTGCTGGCGCGCCAGCGTAACCCGCGCCAGCTTTAACTCAGCGGCTGCCTGCTGACGCTCTGCGTTCAGCTCCATCAGGGTGGCCTCGACCTCTTTTATCTGGTTCTCCGCCTGATCCGGATCAATCACGCCGAGTAGCTGATCTTTTTTAACGTTATCGCCAATGGAGACCAGCAGCGTTTTCAACTGGCCGCTCACCTGCGCGCCGACATCCACTTTACGCAACGCGTCCAGTTTTCCAGTCGCCAGTACACTCTGTTCAAGATCGCCTGGCCGCACGATTAATGTCTGATAAGTTGGCAGCGGCGCATTTATCATTCGCCAGCTAACCATCCCCCCCACTAAAAGAATTAAAATAATGACCAGATAACGCTTTTTAAATTTCTTTCCCTTAGCACGCATAGAAACCCTGACGGCAAAATTTCAACCAGAAAGTAAACCGTATCTAAACAAAGCTGACGCAATAAAGATAGCGTCGGCTGTATTGACGATTGGTTAATGTTTCCTGTGGTTCAATCTCGACAATCTTATGTCGCGGATTACGATCATGACACAGCTTACAGATAATACCTGGTACACCTCAGATTACATCTCTCCTTTACAATTATTTATTCGTCTGACGCGCGGGCAATTACAGCCAGGAAAATTCTGGCGTAAAGCCAGCTTTCGTCGCAAGTTTTTAATCCGCTCATTAGTCATGCCGCGTGCGACCAGCCAATTACTGACCAATCTCACCCAATGGCCGGAGTTAAATACGTTACTTGCTCGTCAGCCGCGTTTGCCTATTCGGCTACATCGTCCTTATATGGCTGTAAATATTAAACGCGATTTCGCCTTAGATGCGCTGTGTTTTCATTATCAACAGATGCGCCAACTTTTATCGCGGGAACAACAAGTTAGCTATTTAAGTCAGTATGGCCTGAATCTTGCTAAATTTGAAACTAAAACCGGCGAGTTGTTTCAACTTGATTTAGTCAGTCTGGTCTCACTGGATAAAGAAGGTGAAAGCACTGTTGTTGTTCGCGACGCACAGTTACGTATTCTGGCAGAGATCACATTTACTCTGTGTCGCTTTAACCAACAACGCACACTATTTATCGGCGGATTACAGGGCGCGGCAAACGACGTCCCTCACGAAATTATCCAGCAGGCGACCAAAGCCTGCCATGGTCTTTTTCCCAAACGCATCGTGATGGAGGCTCTCTGTCAGTTTGCGCAAGTCTTTCAGGCAGAAAAGATTATAGCTGTGAGTAACGATGCGCACGTTTACCGTAGCTGGCGATACATGGATAAAAAGACGCAAATGCATGCCGACTATGACGCGTTTTGGGAATCGTTAGGCGGTGAAAGAATTAAAGGGAATTACTATGCGCTGCCGCTGGCGATCGCCCGAAAAAGCGAAGCGGAGATCGCCAGTAAAAAACGGGCCGAGTATCGCCGCCGCTATGCGTTACTCGATAGCGTCGTCGAACAGGTTCCGGCCACATTCAAACGTTAATCCGCCCGGCCCCGCGCCAGCCAAACCACGCGCGAGAACATCTTTCTGAACAGCGGCGGCACGGCGTCAATTCCCCGCCGCCCGGCTTCCATCGCGACTTCAATCGCCAAATCCGGCTTTGACGAGCGGTGGATAGCTTTAGTGATAATTTTCCGGGTATTCATCGGCACATTAGGCGGAAGCTGCGCAACCCGGTGAAAAACATCGGCAAAGCCCTGACGATACATAAAATGTTCCATATCCAGCGCAGGCAGCGCCGTGAGATGTTCGCGTTCTTCTTCCCGATCGTTATTAAGCAGACTGCGGACCGTCGCGGCATATTTTTTCCCCGCTTCGTCGCCATCCACCAGGACATGCCACTCGATTCCCATACGGCGGGCGAACTTCACCAGCGGTTTCAGGCCAGACTGAGCAAACTCAATGACTTTAATGCCCTCCGCATCAAAATGATGACCACACTGACGCGCCAGCTCATTAATAACCCAGGTTTCCGTCTCGCCTTCCACCAGTAGCCAGCAACGCGCAAACAGCGACGATGCGCGATTAAAGCGGATATGAAAGGCGATGCGCCGTCCATCTTCCGCGCTTAACCCGCCCGGGCCCAGACGCCAGGCGGCGACGCGGGAAGATTCGCGCACCAGCCGTACGACATGCTCCACCGGCGTTAGCGAGAGCAATTCGCCTGAGTTGGTTGTCGCTATCCGCTGTAGCGGTAACAGATTGAGCAATTGCCAGGCGACTGAAAGCATAATGGGATGTAAACGGGTTTCCGGATCTTCCACCAGCAGTAATGGTCGCGCGTCTTTATGTAACCGCAGCGTCCCTTTCGCCTGTAACAGCGTGGAGAAAAGCCCCAGCAGGATCACCCGATGCGACCGGCTGCCCGGTTTGTCGATCATCCGATTAATAATATCCAGATAGCGCCAGCTACGCTGCTCATTTTGCGAACGTCGGCGCATGAGTCGGTGACGCGCCTGTCCTGCGCCCTGCTCTGAGAAATAGTGTTCAAGCAGTTGCACCATCGCGGACAGTCCCTGGCGAATCTGCCCGTCGGTTAAATTTTGCGGCCGGGTCGCCAGCTCACGCGCCAGAAAATCCAGTTGCCGGGCCGTGACTTCAACATCCGGCACATTGGGCACCGTACCGTTGCGAATACGTCGCATAAAACGCGCATCGCGCAAACGTAGCACTGGCATCAAACGAACCAGGTGGCGCACCTGATCGTTAATATTTTCCACCGGCAATGGCTGCCCATCGCTATTGAGAAAACTGCGCAACGTCATCACGCTGCCATCGGCGCCGCATTCGCCCTCTAGCCGATAAAAAATACGGTGAAAATCATCCTCGCAAGGCGACCAGCATGCTTCCAGCGCTCTATAACGACGTACCCGATGCCGCCCTGGCTGCGTTTCGCGAAAAGTCAGAATAATATGCAGGTGATGCTCGCGTCCTTTTATGTCGCCAGGCGGAAACCAGAAATCCTCACGGACAAAATGGTAAAGATCGAGTTCCGGCGACAATAACAGAGTCAGCGCATCCAGCAGGCTGGATTTTCCCCAGGCGTTTTCCCCAATCAGCACGTTGTTTTGCTCCAGCATCAACGACAGTCGGTTGATACCGCGAAATCCTACTATTTCAACGCGTTCGAGAATCATGCTTCCTCCAGAAAAACGTCATCACTCCATAAAATTCACCGCAGTATAACGGCAAATGCGTCCGCCTGGCGTGATATTCCCCCCCTTTGCCTGGGGCAAATGTCTGATAAATGTACGGCTGACGGTGTCGCTTTACTGATAGTCTGGAATTCGGTAGTGTCATGTACGCTATTCAAACAATAAAAAAGGGCCCGGCTGTTCATGTTTTCAGGACTTTTAATCATTCTGGTTCCACTGATTGTGGGCTATCTCATTCCACTGCGACATAAAGCCGCATTACAACTCATTAACCGGCTACTGAGCTGGATCGTGTATCTTATTCTCTTTTTTATGGGAATAAGCCTGGCGTTTTTGGATAACCTCGCCAGTAATCTGGTGGCGATTTTTCATTATTCCGCCGTCAGTATTACGATTATTTTATTGTGTAATATCGCCGCCTTATTGTGGCTGGAACGTATCCTCCCGTGGCGTCACCATCATCAGCAGGAAAAACTGCCTTCGCGTATTGCCATGGCGCTGGAGTCGCTGCAACTGTGCGGCGTAGTGGTATTGGGGTTTGTTATCGGTCTGAGCGGACTCTCTGTTTTACAGCACGCCACCGAAGCCAGTGAATATACGCTGATCTTTTTATTGTTCCTGGTGGGGATTCAGCTACGAAATAGCGGCATGACCTTAAAGCAAATTGTGCTTAACCGCCGGGGAATGATGGTCGCGGTCGTTGTCGTGGCAAGCTCATTACTGGGCGGCGTGATTAATGCGTTTATCCTGGACTTACCGCTAAAAACCGCCCTGGCGATGGCGTCAGGTTTCGGCTGGTACTCTCTTTCCGGTATTTTGCTGACGGAGTCGTTTGGACCGGTTATCGGCAGCGCGGCATTTTTTAACGATCTGGCCCGCGAGCTCTTAGCCATTATGCTTATTCCCGGCCTGGTTCGCCGCAGCCGTTCAACGGCGTTGGGCCTGTGCGGAGCGACTTCAATGGACTTTACGTTGCCGGTATTACAGCGCTCCGGCGGCGTAGAGATTGTTCCGGCGGCTATCGTACATGGCTTTATCCTCAGCCTGCTGGTCCCCCTCTTAATGGCGTTCTTCTCGGCCTGATACCTCTTTGGCGGTAGGCATCTGCCGCCAAAATTGCGCTAAATCAATCTCCTTGCACATTATGGCAGAAATCCCTTTTATCCCTTTGTTCACAGGCATAACCTTAAACATGTATATCAAATATAACTTTAAAAGGTGTGACCATGTTTTGTGTGCAATGTGAACAAACCATTCGTACACCAGCCGGAAACGGCTGCTCCTACGCGCAGGGAATGTGCGGTAAAACAGCTGAAACGTCCGATCTGCAGGATCTGCTGATTGCGGCTTTGCAAGGTTTGTCTGCCTGGGCGGTGAAGGCCCGTGAATATGGCATCATTAATCACGACGTTGATAACTTTGCGCCGCGCGCGTTTTTCTCCACGCTGACCAATGTTAACTTCGACTCTCCGCGTATCGTCGGCTACGCCCGTGAAGCGATTGCCTTGCGTGAAGCGTTGAAAGCGCAGTGCCTGAGCGTGGATGCCAATGCGCATTGCGACAATCCGATGGCCGATCTGCAACTGGTCAGCGACGATCTGGGCGACCTGCAACGTCAGGCGGCGGAATTTACCCCGAATAAAGACAAAGCCGCCATTGGCGAGAACATCCTCGGCCTGCGTCTGCTGTGCCTGTACGGTCTGAAAGGCGCGGCGGCGTATATGGAGCACGCGCACGTTCTCGGTCAATACGACAACGACATTTACGCGCAGTACCACAAAATCATGGCCTGGCTGGGCACCTGGCCTGCTGACATGAACGCGCTGCTGGAGTGCGCAATGGAAATCGGCCAGATGAACTTCAAAGTGATGAGCATTCTGGATGCCGGTGAAACCACCAAATACGGTCACCCAACGCCGACTCAGGTCAACGTCAAAGCGACTGAAGGCAAGTGCATTCTGATCTCCGGTCACGATCTGAAAGATCTCTACAACCTGCTGGAGCAGACCGAAGGCACCGGCGTTAACGTCTACACTCACGGTGAAATGCTGCCCGCACATGGCTATCCGGAACTGCGTAAATTCAAGCATCTGGTCGGTAACTACGGCAGCGGCTGGCAGAATCAGCAGGTCGAATTCGCCCGCTTCCCTGGCCCAATCGTGATGACCTCTAACTGCATTATCGACCCGACCGTGGGCAGCTATGACGACCGTATCTGGACCCGTAGCATCGTCGGCTGGCCGGGCGTTAGCCATCTTGAAGGCGATGACTTCGGGCCGGTCATTGCCCAGGCGCAGCAAATGGCGGGCTTCCCGTATAGCGAAATTCCGCATCTCATCACCGTCGGTTTTGGCCGTCAGACCCTGCTCGGCGCTGCCGATACGCTCATCGATCTGGTCAGTCGTGAAAAACTGCGCCACATCTTCCTGGTCGGCGGCTGTGACGGCGCGCGCGGCGAGCGTAACTACTTTACCGATTTCGCCACCAGCGTACCGGATGACTGCCTGATCCTGACCCTGGCGTGCGGTAAATACCGTTTCAATAAACTGGAGTTCGGCGACATCGAAGGGCTGCCGCGTCTGGTCGATGCCGGTCAGTGTAATGATGCTTACTCCGCGATTATCCTGGCGGTGACGCTGGCGGAAAAACTGGGCTGCGGCGTCAACGATCTGCCGCTATCGCTGGTGCTCTCCTGGTTTGAGCAGAAAGCGATCGTGATTCTGCTAACGCTGCTGTCATTAGGCGTGAAAAATATTGTCACCGGGCCGACCGCGCCGGGCTTCTTCACGCCGGATCTGCTGGCTATCCTCAACGAGAAGTTCGGTCTGCGCTCCGTGACCACCGTTGAAGAAGACATGAAGCAATTGCTGAGCGCGTAAGGAGGTCAATGATGACGATGCCAACCTCACAGTGTCCCTGGCGAATGCAGGTGCATCACATCCGTCAGGAGACGCCGGATGTATGGACAATTGCGCTATTATGCCATGATTACTACCCTTACCGCGCCGGGCAGTATGCGCTGGTGAGCGTGCGTAATTCAGCGGAAACGCTGCGCGCCTACACCCTTTCGTCTACGCCGGGCGTCAGTGAATATATCACGCTGACCGTTCGTCGGATTGAAGATGGCACGGGTTCACAGTGGTTGACCCATGACATCAAGCGCGGCGATTACATCTGGCTGTCTGATGCAATGGGCGATTTTACCTGTGACGATAAAACAGAAGATAAGTTTCTGCTGCTCGCCGCCGGTTGTGGCGTAACGCCAATCATGTCGATGCGTCGCTGGCTGGCAAAATACCGCCCGCAGGCCGATGTGCAGGTCATCTTTAACGTCCGTTCGCCGGATGATGTGATTTTTGCCGACGAGTGGCGACAGTATCCGGTCACGCTAGTGGCGGAAAATCATGCCACGGAAGGTTTTGTCGCGGGCCGTCTGACCACGGAATTGTTACAGAGCGTACCGGATTTGACATCGCGCACCATCATGACCTGCGGCCCGGCGCCCTATATGGATTTCGTCGAACAGGGAGTGAAAGCGCTTGGCGTAACGCGCTTCTTTAAAGAGAAGTTCTTCACGCCGGTGGCGGAAACGGCAACCAGCGGCCTGAAATTCACCAAACTACAGCCAGCGCAGGAATTCTATGCTCCGATCGGTACGACGCTGCTGGAGGCGCTGGAGAGTAATAAAGTACCGGTTGCCGCTGCCTGTCGGGCAGGTGTTTGCGGCTGCTGTAAAACCAAAGTCGTTTCCGGCGACTATACGGTGAGCAGCACCATGACGCTGAGCGAGGCGGAGATTGCCGAAGGTTACGTACTGGCCTGCTCCTGCCATCCGCAGGGCGATCTTGTTCTCGCATAATCGGTAAACGTTCCATCGTAGGCCCGGTAAGCGTTAGCGCCACCGGGCGATTTACCACTCGCTTCATCCTTTCGCCCCTCTCTTCGCCAAAGAAAAACGTCATCGTCATCTTCAACTAAACTTGTAACCGTTATCACATTTAAGGAGATGGAGAACCATGAAACAAACCGTTGCTGCTTTTATCGCCAAAACGCTGGAACAGGCTGGCGTAAAACGAATCTGGGGCGTCACTGGCGATTCCCTGAACGGCCTGAGCGATAGTCTTAATCGTATGGGAACCATTGAATGGATGCCAACCCGCCACGAAGAGGTCGCCGCTTTCGCCGCCGGCGCACAAGCGCAGCTTACCGGCGAGCTGGCAGTGTGCGCCGGTTCATGTGGACCGGGCAACCTGCACCTGATCAATGGCCTGTTTGATTGCCACCGTAACCACGTCCCTGTTCTGGCGATCGCCGCCCATATTCCGTCCAGTGAAATCGGCAGCGGTTATTTCCAGGAGACCCACCCGCAGGAGTTGTTCCGTGAATGCAGCCACTATTGCGAGTTGGTTTCCAGCCCGGAGCAGATCCCGCAGGTACTCGCCATCGCCATGCGCAAAGCGGTGTTAAATCGCGGCGTCTCCGTGGTCGTACTGCCGGGTGACGTGGCGCTGAAACCCGCGCCTGAAAACGCCGTCACCCATTGGTACCATGCCCCGCTCCCCGTCGTCACGCCGGCGGAGGAAGAGCTGAAAAAACTGGCGCAACTGCTGCGCTACTCCAGCAATATCGCATTGATGTGCGGTAGCGGCTGCGCGGGCGCGCATGAGGAGTTGGTCGCGTTGGCGGCAAAACTAAAAGCGCCAATCGTTCATGCCCTGCGCGGCAAAGAGCACGTTGAGTACGATAACCCTTATGATGTGGGAATGACCGGCCTGATTGGCTTCTCTTCTGGCTTCCACACCATGATGAACGCCGATACGCTGATCCTGCTCGGCACCCAGTTCCCCTACCGCGCCTTTTATCCGAGCGATGCCAAAATCATTCAGATTGACATCAACCCGGGCAGTATTGGCGCACACAGCAAAGTCGACATGGCGCTGGTGGGCGATATTAAAGCCACGCTTCGCGCCCTGCTGCCGCTGGTGGAAGAAAAAAGCAATCGTAAATTCCTCGATAAAGCTCTGGAGCACTATCGGGACGCCCGTAAGGGACTTGATGACTTAGCCAAACTCAGCGATAAAGCCATCCATCCACAATATCTGGCGCAACAAATTAGCCATTTCGCCGCTGACGACGCTATTTTTACCTGCGATGTCGGCACGCCGACCGTCTGGGCGGCCCGCTATCTAAAAATGAACGGCAAGCGCCGCCTGCTGGGCTCGTTTAACCACGGGTCAATGGCCAACGCCATGCCGCAGGCGCTCGGCGCTCAGGCCACCGCGCCGGGTCGGCAGGTTATCGCGATGTGCGGTGATGGCGGCTTCAGTATGCTGATGGGCGATTTTCTCTCGGTGGTACAGATGAAGCTGCCGATAAAAATCGTCGTCTTTAATAACAGCGTGCTGGGCTTTGTGGCGATGGAAATGAAAGCCGGCGGCTACCTTACCGACGGTACCGAACTGCACGACACCAATTTCGCGCGTATCGCCGAAGCCTGCGGCATTACCGGTATTCGCGTGGAAAAAGCCGCAGACGTGGACGGAGCGCTACAGCGCGCGTTTTCCATTGATGGCCCGGTACTGGTTGACGTGGTCGTGGCAAAAGAAGAGCTGGCGATCCCGCCGCAGATCAAACTGGAACAAGCGAAAGGCTTTAGCCTGTACATGCTACGCGCCATTATTAGCGGCCGCGGCGATGAAGTGATCGAACTAGCGAAAACGAACTGGCTAAGGTAAAACAGTGCACATCACCTTTTAAAATCCAGGGATGTGCCATGATTGATTTACGCAGTGATACCGTTACCCGACCGGGCCGCGCCATGCTCGAGGCGATGATGACCGCCCCGGTCGGGGACGACGTATACGGCGATGACCCTACCGTTAACGCCCTTCAGCGCTACGCCGCCGACCTTTCCGGTAAAGAAGCGGCGCTTTTTTTACCCACCGGCACCCAGGCCAATCTGGTCGCGCTGCTTAGCCATTGTGAACGCGGCGAAGAGTATATCGTTGGTCAGGGCGCGCATAATTATCTCTATGAAGCTGGCGGCGCTGCGGTGCTCGGCAGCATTCAGCCGCAGCCCATCGACGCCGCCGCGGACGGTACGCTGCCGCTGGAGAACGTGGCGGCGAAGATTAAAGCGGATGACATCCACTTCGCGCGCACGCGCTTGCTCAGTCTGGAAAATACGCATAACGGGAAAGTGCTGCCGCGCGCGTATCTGAAAGACGCCTGGACATTTACCCGCGAACGTGGACTGGCGCTGCACGTTGACGGCGCCCGAATTTTTAACGCGGTGGTTGCCTACGGCTGTGAGTTAAAAGAGATTACGCAGTATTGCGACTCTTTTACCATCTGCCTGTCAAAAGGTCTCGGAACGCCGGTCGGTTCGCTGCTGGTCGGCAACCGCGACTACATTAAACGCGCGACGCGCTGGCGTAAAATGGTCGGCGGCGGAATGCGTCAGGCCGGGATTCTGGCAGCGGCCGGACTGTATGCGCTGAAGCATAACGTGGCGCGTCTGCAAGAGGACCATGATAACGCCGCCTGGCTGGCGCAGCAGCTTCGCGAAGCGGGCGCGGAGGTCATGCGCCACGAAACGAATATGCTGTTTGTTCGCGTTGGCGAAGCACAGGCCGCCGCGCTTGGCGACTATTTGCGGGAACGGAATATCCTGATTAACGCCGCGCCGATTGTGCGTCTGGTGACGCATCTGGATGTCTCTCGCGAACAGCTTGCCGACGTCGTCGCCCACTGGCGCGCCTTTTTAGCCCGCTAAGGAGAGCAACGTGGCGCAACGCATTCTGGTTCTCGGCGCCAGCGGCTATATCGGCCAGCACCTGGTCTTTGCGCTAAGTCAGCAAGGGCATCAGGTGCGGGCGGCGGCGCGGCGCGTCGAACGTCTGGAAAAGCAGCGCCTCGCCAACGTCAGTTGTCATAAGGTCGATCTGCACTGGCCGGAAAATTTACCCGCGCTGCTTCGCGACGTTGATACCGTTTACTATCTGGTACACGGCATGGGCGAAGGCGGCGATTTTATCGCCCATGAACGTCAGGCGGCGCTCAACGTGCGCGATGCGCTGCGCCAGACGCCGGTTAAACAACTTATTTTCCTCAGTTCATTGCAGGCGCCGACGCATGAGCAATCCGATCACCTGCGCGCCCGCCAGCTTACGGCTGACACGCTGCGCGACGCAGGCGTACCGGTGACGGAATTACGCGCCGGGATCATCGTCGGCGCAGGCTCCGCCGCCTTCGAAGTCATGCGTGACATGGTTTACAACCTGCCAATACTCACGCCGCCGCGCTGGGTGCGTTCGCGCACCACGCCCATCGCTCTGGAAAATTTACTCTACTACCTGGTCGGCTTGCTGGACCACCCTGCGCACAAGCATCGTATCCTGGAAGCCGCCGGGCCGCAGGTATTAAGCTATCAGCAGCAGTTTGAACGTTTTATGGCCGTCAGCGGTAAACGGCGTCCGCTGATCCCGGTGCCTTTTCCGACCCGCTGGATTTCGGTCTGGTTTTTAAACGTCATTACCTCCGTGCCGCCGACTACCGCAAAAGCCTTAATCCAGGGGTTAAGGCACGATTTGCTGGCCGATGACGCCGCGTTAAAAAAGTTGATCCCCCAAACGCTTATCACCTTTGACGACGCCGTTCGCCGCACGCTGAAAGAAGAAGAAAAACTGGTGAACTCCAGCGACTGGGGCTACGACGCGCTGGCCTTCGCCCGCTGGCGTCCCGAATACGGCTATTTTCCAAAGCAGGCGGGCTTTACCGCGCAGACCCCGGCCAGCCTATCGGCGCTCTGGCAGGTCGTAAATCGGCTGGGTGGCAAAGAGGGCTATTTTTTCGGCAATATTTTGTGGCAGACGCGCGCCGCGATGGATCGTCTGGTGGGGCATAAACTGGCGAAAGGCCGCCCGTCGCATACTTTGCTCAAGCCTGGCGATACGGTAGATAGCTGGAAAGTGATCATTGTCGAACCAGAAAAACAGCTCACGCTCTTGTTTGGCATGAAAGCGCCGGGTCTGGGGCGGCTTAGCTTCACGCTGCACGATAAAGGTCGCTACCGCGAAATTGACGTGCGCGCCTGGTGGCATCCACACGGAATGCCGGGCCTGATTTACTGGCTACTGATGATCCCGGCGCACCTGTTTATTTTCCGGGGAATGGCAAGGCGTATTGCCCGACTTGCAGAACAAATCACAGAAAAATGAGAAAAAGTTGCTGTATTCTTTCGTGTTTCCCATTGCATACCGACGTAATTCACGGAAGAATGCGCACGACGGTTTATTAAACACAGTGGATTGATATGAAGGTACTGGTTACCGGCGCCACCAGCGGCTTAGGTCGAAACGCGGTTGAATTTTTGCGCAATAAAGGCATCAGCGTCAGAGCGACGGGTCGCAATGAAGCGATGGGCAAGCTGCTTGAAAAAATGGGCGCGGAATTCGTCCATGCGGATTTAACCGAACTGGTCTCCTCGCAGGCTAAAGTGATGCTCGCCGGGATCGACACGTTGTGGCACTGCTCCAGCTTTACCTCGCCCTGGGGAACCCAACAAGCTTTCGATCTGGCGAATGTTCGCGCCACCCGCCGCCTGGGAGAATGGGCGGTCGCCTGGGGCGTACGCAATTTTATTCATATCTCCTCTCCCTCACTCTATTTTGATTACCACCATCACCGTGATATCAAAGAAGATTTCCGTCCGCATCGGTTTGCCAATGAGTTCGCCCGCAGTAAAGCCGCCGGTGAAGAGGTGATTAATCTGCTGGCGCAGGCTAATCCGCAAACACGTTTTACGGTGTTGCGTCCGCAAAGCCTGTTTGGCCCGCACGATAAAGTATTTATCCCACGTCTGGCGCATATGATGCACCATTACGGTAGCGTCTTATTACCGCACGGGGGCAGCGCGCTGGTCGATATGACCTACTATGAAAATGCGATCCACGCCATGTGGCTGGCCAGCCAGCCGGGCTGCGATCATCTGCCTTCTGGCCGCGCTTATAACATCACTAACGGCGAAAACCGCACCTTACGCAGCATCGTACAAAAGTTAATAGATGAACTGACTATCGACTGCCGCATTCGCTCTGTGCCTTACCCGATGCTGGATATGATCGCCCGCAGTATGGAGCGCTTCGGCAAAAAATCCGCCAAAGAGCCCCCGCTAACGCATTACGGCGTGTCAAAACTGAATTTTGATTTTACGCTCGATACGACTCGCGCGCAGGAAGAGCTGGGCTACCAGCCCATCGTCACGCTGGACGAAGGCATTGAACGCACCGCCGCCTGGCTACGCGATCACGGAAATTTACCGCGTTAATCCTGGCCGTACTTCTCCAGTAATGCTTCGGCAATCGCCTGCGTTTCGGCATCTGCGATACCGTTCCATTGCGCCGGACGGAAGTGCATCTGGAACGCCATAATCACCCGCTGCTGCTCGCGTGTCGTCATATCGGCTTTGACTTCATAACCATAGCGCGAGAGTAACGCAAGCACCGTTGCGGTATCGACTGGCGTATACGGCGCGCGTCCAGCCAGATAAAACGCCACACGCTGGGCGTCAGGCCAGGCGCCAATCCCCTGCGCCGCCAGCTCGCGCCACGGGAAGCGCGGGCCGGGATCGTCTTTACGCTGCGGCGCGATATCCGCATGGGCCACCACATTCTGCGGTTTGATGTCATAGCGCGCGATAATGTCCTTCGCTAACGGAATCAATGCCTGAATTTGCGCGGATTCAAACGGCGCGAAAGATTTCACCCCGCCGGACATTCGCCAGCCGCGATTTTCCAGCTCAATGCCAATAGACGTATCATTGAGACGCGTGGCGCCTCGCCAGAAACTGACGCCCGCATGCCAGGCCTGATCCTGTTCCGGCACCAGTTGCCAGATGCGCGGTTTACCGCCATATAATGGCGGGGTTGCGGGAATCAGGTAATGCGAACTGACGTTGCGACCCGTTAACGTCGCCAGCGAAACGTCAAAGTTTTCCGCCGTATAGTGAATCACCAGAACTTTAATGCGCGGATAGGCCGCCTGCGCCCGATGTCGGGTATCAAGCTGATATCCCTCTTTATCGATAATTCCTTTTTCGCTCGCGCAGCCTGTTAACAGCAACACGAGACCCACCAGCCACAGTAGCGCTCTCATCGGCGCGTTTTCACCGCCGTTCCGCTGACGCTGACCATCAGCATACTGCCATCCTTGCCGACAGTTTCGTAATCAATATCGATGCCTACCACCGCATCGGCGCCCAACGCTTTAGCCTGCTCGCCAAGTTCCTGGAAAGCGATTTCACGCGCTTTACGCAGCTCTTTCTCATACGCGCCGGAACGTCCGCCGACGATATCCCGAATGCCGGCGAAAAAATCGCGGAAAATATTGGCACCTAAAATGGCTTCGCCCGTTACCACACCGCAATACTCCACGATGCTTTGTCCTTCCAGCGTTGGGGTTGTTGAAAACTGCATAGTGAATCTCCCAGGTTAGCTAAGCACACGATCTCAAACGCATTATCAAGCTGATACGCTATCATTGAAAGGATATAATTGATTATCGTAGATCGGTTTTTGCTCGATCGCCTATAAGGAAATCATCATGCGCTATTCTAAACTCTCTTTGCTCATCCCGTGCGCGCTTCTGCTTAGCGCCTGTACGACCGTCACTCCCGCCTACAAAGATAATGGCCCGCGTATCGGCGCGTGTGTGGAAGGCGGCCCGGACAGCGTGGCTCAACAATTTTACGACTACCGTATTCAACACCACAGCAATGATATCGCCGCGCTTCGCCCCTACTTGAGTGATAACCTGGCGAAATTGTTGACCGACGCCAGCCGCGATACGGAGCACCGCCAGTTGATGAGCGGCGATCTGTTCTCCAGCCGCGCTACGCTGCCGGATAGCGCCAACGTCGCCAGCGCATCAACCATTCCGAACCGAGATGCGCGCAACATTCCTCTGCGGGTAGCGTTAAAACAGGGCGATCAAAGCTGGCAGGATGAGGTCCTTATGATTCACGAAGGCTCATGCTGGGTGATTGACGACGTTCGCTATCTGGGCGGAGATGTCCATGCCCCTGCCGGTACGCTGCGCCAGTCGATAGAAAACCGTTAACAGCCAGTATTCCCCGCTTTTGCACCCATAACCCCGTAAATTGTCTGGCATTCTGCCCGGGATGCCGACAATTCTTCTTACCTACTATTCCTCCTGCTATTTTGTGCTATGTTTAGGGAAGAATGTGGGATATATTTAACTTTTAACGCATAAATATTGCATAACTATTCTGCGAAAGGTACTATCTGCGGCTTCAATAGCTATCAGACTGCCTGTATACGAGTGTCAATGAGTATTCAATTAAACGGCATTAATTGCTTTTACGGCGCGCATCAGGCGCTGTTCGATATCACGCTGGATTGCCCCGAAGGCGAAACGCTGGTGTTGCTTGGCCCAAGCGGGGCGGGTAAAAGTTCGCTGCTGCGTGTACTCAATCTGCTTGAGATGCCGCGCTCCGGCACTCTGACTATCGCCGGGAACCATTTTGATTTTACGAAAACGCCGTCCGATAAGGCGATTCGTGAGCTACGTCAAAATGTCGGAATGGTCTTTCAGCAATATAATCTTTGGCCGCATCTCACCGTTGTGCAGAATCTGATTGAAGCGCCCTGCCGCGTACTGGGTCTGACAAAAGATCAGGCGCTGGCGCGCGCAGAAAAGCTGCTGGAGCGTTTACGTCTGAAGCCCTATAGCGATCGTTATCCGTTGCATCTTTCCGGCGGTCAGCAGCAGCGCGTCGCGATTGCCCGCGCGCTGATGATGGAGCCGCAGGTGCTGCTGTTTGATGAACCGACCGCCGCGCTGGACCCGGAAATTACCGCTCAAATCGTCAGCATTATTCATGAGCTGGCGGAAACGAACATTACTCAGGTGATCGTTACGCATGAAGTCGAAGTGGCGCGTAAGACCGCCAGTCGTGTGATTTATATGGAAAATGGTCACATCGTCGAGCACGGTGATGCGGGTTGCTTTGCCCACCCTCAGACCGAAGCGTTCAAAAACTATCTCTCTCACTAAGATTCGGGACAATGACAATGAAAAAAGTTCTGATTGCCGCGCTAATTGCAGGCTTTAGCCTTTCCGCTACAGCAGCCCAGACCATTCGTTTTGCGACCGAAGCGTCCTATCCGCCGTTCGAATCGATGGATGCTAATAACAAGATTGTCGGCTTTGACGTCGACCTGGCCAACGCGCTATGTAAAGAGATCGACGCCTCCTGTACCTTTACCAATCAGGCGTTCGACAGCCTGATCCCCAGCCTGAAATTCCGCCGCTTCGACGCTGTAATGGCGGGAATGGATATCACGCCGGAACGTGAAAAGCAGGTGCTGTTTACCACGCCATATTACGACAACTCCGCGCTGTTCGTGGGTCAGCAGGGCAAATACACCAGCGTCGATCAACTGAAAGGCAAGAAAGTCGGCGTACAGAACGGTACGACGCACCAGAAATTCATCATGGATAAGCATCCGGAAATCACCACCGTACCGTATGACAGCTATCAGAACGCGAAGCTGGATCTACAAAATGGCCGTATCGACGCTGTTTTCGGCGACACGGCGGTCGTGACCGAATGGCTGAAAGCCAATCCTAAGCTGGCACCGGTCGGCGATAAAGTCACCGATAAAGATTATTTCGGCACCGGCCTGGGTATCGCGGTACGTCAGGGCAACACCGAGCTGCAGCAGAAATTCAATACTGCGCTGGAAAAAGTGAAGAAAGATGGGACTTACGAGACCATCTATAACAAATGGTTCCAGAAGTAATCTTTGATGAACGAATTTTTTCCTTTAGCAAGCGCCGCCGGGATGACCGTCGGCCTTGCCGTCTGCGCGCTGATCATTGGCCTCGCGTTAGCCATGTTCTTTGCCGTCTGGGAGTCCGTAAAATGGCGCCCGATTGCCTGGATAGGCTCCGCGCTGGTCACTATTTTACGCGGCCTGCCGGAAATTCTGGTGGTGCTGTTTATCTATTTCGGCTCCTCGCAACTCCTGCTTACGCTGTCTGACGGGTTTACCCTCCATCTCGGCTTTACGCAGATCCCGGTGCAAATGGAGATTGAGAACTTTGACGTCAGTCCGTTCCTGTGCGGCGTGATTGCGTTGTCCCTGCTGTATGCGGCCTATGCGTCGCAGACGCTACGCGGCGCGCTGAAAGCCGTTCCGTCTGGTCAGTGGGAGTCGGGTCAGGCACTGGGATTATCAAAGACGGCGATTTTTTTCCGTCTGGTGATGCCGCAGATGTGGCGTCACGCCCTGCCAGGGCTGGGTAATCAGTGGCTGGTGTTGCTAAAAGATACGGCTCTGGTCAGCCTTATCAGCGTTAACGATCTGATGTTACAGACCAAAAGTATTGCCACACGCACCCAGGAACCGTTTAACTGGTACATTATTGCGGCGGCTATTTACCTGGTCATTACGCTGATCAGTCAGTACATTCTCAAACGCATAGACCTGCGCGCGACACGTTTTGAGCGGAGGCCAGACTAATGCTTGAGTACTTACCTGAACTGCTAAAAGGGCTACACACCAGCCTGACGCTGACCGTGGCTTCTATTGCCGTCGCTTTGGTGCTGGCGTTAGTTTTTACCATTATCCTGACGCTAAAAACGCCGTTCGTGGTGTGGCTGGTGCGCGGCTATATCACGTTGTTTACCGGTACGCCGTTGTTGGTGCAAATTTTCCTGATCTACTACGGACCCGGTCAATTCCCGACACTGCAAGAGTATCCGCTACTCTGGCATCTACTGTCTGAACCGTGGCTGTGCGCACTGATCGCGTTGTCGCTAAACAGCGCCGCTTATACCACGCAGCTATTTTATGGCGCGATTCGCGCGATTCCGGAAGGTCAGTGGCAGTCCTGCGGCGCGCTGGGGATGAGTAAGAAAGATACGCTGGCGATTTTGTTGCCCTATGCGTTTAAACGCGCCCTCTCCTCCTATTCTAATGAGGTAGTACTGGTCTTCAAAAGTACCTCTCTGGCCTATACCATCACCTTGATGGAGGTCATGGGGTACAGTCAGTTGCTCTATGGTCGTACCTACGATGTGATGGTATTTGGCGCGGCAGGCGTAATTTATCTGGTCGTCAACGGTCTATTGACGCTGATGATGCGTTTGATTGAGCGTAAAGCCCTGGCGTTTGAGCGGCGCAATTAACCAGGCAGGATAAGGCATTCTCGCCGCCGTTCGACAATGGTCAGATGGCGCTGCGCTTATCAAGCCTACGATGCATAATATTGAATAAACCCGACGGACAAATGGTTAACTTGTCCGTCTTTTTTTATCCATTTTAAAATATTTAATCATTTTTATTGCATATAAATTCAATTAATGGCATTGTAAATCTATGCCGCAGACACGGCGCATAATCATAAGATTACGGGAGTGACATCATGAAAAAGTTAGTTCTGGCCGCATTACTCGCCTCTTTCGCCACTGGCAGCATCGCCGCTGAAAAAATCAATTTCGGGGTTTCCGCCACCTATCCCCCGTTTGAATCCCTGGATGCGAGTAATAAAATTGTGGGCTTCGATATCGATCTGGCAACCGCATTATGCAAGCAAATGCAGGCAGAATGTACTTTTACCAATCATGCTTTCGATAGTCTTATCCCGGCGCTGAAATTCAGAAAATATGATGCCGTCATTTCCGGAATGGACATTACCCCGGAGCGCAGTAAGCAGGTCGCCTTTAGCAATCCCTATTATGCGAACTCCGCGCTGGTGATTGCCAAAAAAGACACCTATAAAACCTTTACCGATCTAAAAGGTAAGCGTATCGGTATGGAAAATGGCACCACGCATCAAAAATATCTCCAGGATAAACATCCGGAGGTCAAAACCGTGGCCTACGACAGCTACCAGAATGCGATTATCGACCTGAAAAATGGCCGTATTGACGGCGTCTTTGGCGATACCGCAGTGGTCAATGAGTGGCTGAAAACGAATCCGCAACTGGGTCCGGCAACAGAGAAAGTGACCGATCCGCAATACTTCGGTACCGGACTTGGCATCGCGGTGCGCCCGGACAATAAGGCGTTGCTGGAAAAACTGAATGATGCGCTGGCCGCCATTAAAGCGGACGGCACTTATCAGAAAATCAGCGATCAGTGGTTCCCGCAGTAAGACGTATGTGATTAGCCCACCGTGTTGCGAAATGGCAGTATAAATACCTTATTCAGACCACGAAATCATCCTGGCCTGATAAGCGCAGCGCCATTGAGCATTCTACAGTTTGTCATCAGTCTCAAACGCCTGCATCAACAGGCGATTCGGACTAATACTTGCCGGGTGACGCTGACGCGTACCCGGCTTACAACATTGTTACGTTTTTAGATAACATCCAGACCCAGACGGCGATACTGCTCCGCCGGAGCATCATTTTCTTTCATCAAACGGATAAGTAAGTTGATCATCCTTGCTTCGATGGCCTCATCATGAATAGGATGTTGCTGCTGCGGATCGTCTCTGAGATCAAACAAGAGATGACCAAAGCTATTCACACCTTTATATTTTTCCCTGGCCGGAATACGTAATACCTGAAGCCCTTTAGTAAAGTTAAACGGAGGTGCCAGAGATAATTTTCCCAGTTCATCCACATCATAACGCGCATTCATCTTGATCGGCATTAACGTGTAGTTCGCAATGTCATGCTCACGCCCCGGCTGCGCGGCCCGCATATAAACATAGCGTCCGTCGGTAACATTAACATGTCCGCTAAACACGCCAAACAGCGCGCCTTCCCTGACGGGTTCATCACTGGCAATGACTTTCGCCAGCGGCTGGCCCTGCATATCTGCGGGAATAGGTTGCTGAAAATAATCCAGTAGCGTTGGCGCCCAGTCAATCATCTGCACCAGCGACTGCCGTCGCGCTCCGCATACCGCGCTGCGCGGGTCCCAGATAAACAGCGGGTTATTCGCCACCTCGTTATAATAGGGCATTTGATTTTTAGCCCACCAACCGTGCTCCCCCAGCAAGAAGCCGTGATCGGTACCGACAATCAGCATCGTATCGCGCCAGAGATCGTGTTCATCCATCAGATCAAGGATACGTCCAAGATTACGGTCGCACATGGAAACCAGGGCCCGATAACGACAGCGAATATGCGCTATCGCCTCCTCACTTTCACTGACTTTGCCGCGCGGCCAGTCATAATGCGGGCCTTGCCACTCATCGTCATAGAGCGATAAATATTCCTCGGTGGTATAAAACGGCTCATGCGGATCGAACGTCTCAACCTGCAATAACCAGTTATCTTCGGCATGATTTTTATGGATAAAATCGCACCCGGCGTCAAAAACTTTTGTCTGGGGAAAATCGGCTTCCTGCTGGATGTATTCGCGGTTCGCCCAGTCATGACGCCATAGCCCGGAAACGCCGCCTCCGGTTTGTTTTTGTGGAACGCGCAGTACTTCCGGAATGGGCGGCTCGCCAACGCTCGCCTTCCAGTGATCGCCCTCCTGACCGCGTACTACGTCCCAGGAGCTATAGCGGTTATGGTAGTTACCGCCGCCGTCTTCCCAGTAATGCAGATGATCGCTGATAAGATGGGTGTAGATCCCCGCTTTTTTCAATAATTCCGGCATGGAATCATCAAAGGGTTCCAGCGGCCCCCACTCACGATGCAGAAAGTTATAGCGCCCGGTGTGCAGTTCCCGACGGGCTGGCATACAGGGCATACTGCCGACATAACTATTGTCAAAGGTGGCGGCATGTGCCGCCAGGCGTTGAAAGTTAGGCGCTTTCGTTAGCAAATCACCATAGGGCGGCAAATAGTTTTTATTCAGACTGTCAAACAGCAGAATAATCGCTTTCATGACTCACCCTCATTTGTTGAGCAGGTGCGGAAAATTTTTCTCTACCACATCGTAAATCTGTTTGCCTATTGATTCGCCATCCATGATATTTTCAATGGGAATGAGATATTGTCCGTGTTTAGGATCGAGGCTAACAACATCAAGCAATTTTTTCGAAATCGCATAAATATCTGCCCAGTCGGTAAATCCACCGACCTCTCCCGCTGCCGTATGCTCCATATCAAAAGAGAAGTCATATTTTGCTAACGCTTTTTTAACAACAGTCTGTAACATTACGCTACTGCCTACACCATAACCGCATACGAATAAAATATTTACAGAATCTTTCATAATAAAATCCTTTATATATAAACCGAATCAATTAAATGGAATAAGGACCAAGATGGAACGTTGAAGCAATAAATTTCAGTAATTCACAAATTGCAGGCCACAGAGTCGCCCAGTCAAATATTCCCGTCCAGCCCACACCTTCTTTTGCCAGCCCGGTTAAAGGAATGGCCCATACCGTACCGAAAGTCTGAATAATCCCTAACAGGAAAGTACAAATAATAACGGAACGATATCCCCCCATTCGGTTGGCTAATACGCCGATGGGACCGCCGGAAAAGAAGAGCGGAACAAAACCAGGCAATACCATAATAGGGCTATGGATGAGCAGCAGAATGCCCATGGAAAAAATCGTGCCGAAGGTACAAAAGACGAATCCCAGCGTGGCCGCGTTCGGCGAAAAAGGTAATAAAGCAGCAACATCCACAGCCGGTATAGCGTTAGGAATAAAGCGATCCTGCCATCCTTTAAACGAACCGTTAATTTCACCTACCATCATCCGCACGCCCTGCAGCAAGATGACCATATACATAGAGAATTGCAGGCCCAGATTGATGATATAGATATACCAGGGTTTGCCTTTCGCCATTAACTGTACGTTATCGATCCCTGTCGCCAATAGAAAACCGCCAACGAAGAGCGTCATCACAATGGCGATTGCCGTCACGTTGTGGTTAAAAATGGCTAACCAACCGGGAAGTTTCAGGTTTTCGGCGTCATGCTTTTCCGGATCGCCGAATTTATGCGCGAATTTCGAGAAAAACCACAGTCCCAGCATCTGGTTATGCGCAATGGTAAAACCGGCGTTATTGGTCACTTTGGCGATGGGTTTAACAATAAGTGTAGTTGAAAACGCCCAAAAGACCCCGGTCAATACCCCGGCAATTACAATGGATTGTACCCAACCGAACCCCAGCCAGAAGACGATTAACCACAGTACTGCCTGTGAATGAGAGACCCCGGTATTACCGGTAAGAAATATACCTTTTGCGCCGGTATAACGGCCAAATAAAACTAATAACAGGTTAGTAAAAAACGCCAGTACAAAAACGTATCCTACATAGCCGAAATTATCGCCCAGCGCTATTTGCGTGGCGGCTTTCATGGCGTATGAATCCATTAAGTATCCATGCACGCCATAAGCCTTGCTGACTGCCTCTGCAACCGGTTTAAAAGTGGCTGAAAATTGAAAGCCGCCAAATAACACCATCATCAAACCGACCATCGCGCTGATCATACCGGTGATAATTTTTATAGGCGTCTTTTTATCCAGCGCATAGCCAACACCGACTAATATCCCAATTAATATTGCCGGTTCAGTTAAAAACGTTTGAATAACATCTATAAATTTGGCAAACATCGTCTGAACGCCCTCCATAAGCGTGCCTATTCGTTGTCATGATTGACCCCTTTACTGACGTTACGTATTGCTTCGCTGATGCTATTGAAAGTTACCCGATAAACCACCTTGTCTAATTTTGCCTTACACGCACTGTAATAATCAAAATTAGTCATTAAAAGATTTAAAGTGATTATTTGTGATTTGATTTGCAAAAATAGGGTAATATATAACCACGATCGATCGGAGTTTTTTATCGATCGATCATGGTTATTATTATTTATGGATAATTAGATAGTTAATATAGATATTTTGTATGTCTGGCTTTTGGCGCTACAGCCTGCAAAGCAGTGTTAACACTTCATAATGCGCGGTATGCGGGAACATATCGAAAAGCTGAACACGTTGAATACGGTAGTTCGGCAGATGACGAATATCCTGCGCCATCGTCTGCGCGTTACAGCTTGAATAAATAATAAAACGCGGCGCCATTTGTGCAAGGTAATCGCACAACGGCTTGCCAATGCCGCGGCGGGGAGGATTCACCAACACCAGGTCGGGCGTTTCACCTTGTGCGGTGGCGAATTGGGTGGAATCCAACGCCTGGAAATGAAGGCGGGTCAATCCCAGCTCGGCAGCGGATTGCTTCGCGCAGGCAATCGCCTCCGGCGCGATCTCAATACCGGTTAATTGCATCTGCGGCGTCGCGCAGTGCAGGCCGAATCCGCCCACTCCGCAAAAAAGATCCCACATATGGCGTACCGGCAGTTGCCCTACCCAGTCGCGCGCCGTCGCATATAATCGGCTGGCGACCGTAGGGTTGGTCTGAAAGAAACTTTGCGGGCGAATCCACAGCGGCACATCGTTAAAACGTTCCGCCAGCGCCTGCTGATCCGTCAGGTAGATTTCCGTCTCCCCTTCCATAATCGCCATATGTACCGGCTGGATATTTGCGGTGATCACTCTGAGCTGCGGCAGTTGCGCGCGCAGCCACGGTAACGCCGCGCGCAGTTGCGTAAGTTTGGTTTCTGAACGCAACACGAAGCGTAGCATCATACCGCCATCGAACTGGCTTTCCGTCAGCAACAGGTATTTCAGTTCGCCGCGTTTTCGCGCCACGTTATAAGGCGTGAGTCCGGCACGGGCAATAAAAGGTTTTAGCGCGCTGAATACGGGGGCAAAGGAGGCGGGATACAGCGGGCAGCCGCAAAGATCGACCGGCGTACCGTCGCGATGCAGCATCCCGAAGAGCGGTTTTTCTACACTACCGCTCACGACCATTTTCGCTTTGTTGCGGAAATGCTGTTCCGGGCCGCCAATCGGCGCGCACCACTGTTCAACAGGCAGCCCGGCGAGCAAACGATGTAAATCGGCTGTTTTTGCGGAAAGTTGTTCGTTAACCGACTGCGTAATCCATTGACAGGAACGGCAGCGACCCGCGTCATAGAGTGCGCACTGCATACCAAAAAACCTTCATATTATCCGGGGCGACGATTATACACATTATTGCAGCCGGAAGAACCGACGGCTGGGAGCGGGAATAAACAGCAGAAACAGAATTAAAAGATCGGGGAGTTTTTGCATGACCAGGGAATGCAGGATATCACGCTTCGATTCTCCCGCGATGCTAAACAACTCCGGATACCCGTAGCCTAACGACGCCGCCCACAGATATCCGCTCACAATAATTTGTGTCGCCAGGTACACCCAGCGCGCCCAGCTACGGCCTTTCACCAGCGAAAACGCACAATAAATTTCAACAAAGACCAGCACTAAGCTGGCCAGAAAGACAAGGGTTAAGCTCCACGTCTGCACGCTGCGATGAATAAACTCGCCCATCCCGCGTATGCCGAGGGTATTCATAATCATCAGCACATCGAGACCGCGAATCAAAATAATCGCCATAGCCGCAACCTGCACCAGCGTAGGCACATTTAAACGGGCATGTGATGAGGTTGATTGCTTTATAAATCCCAATGAATGTCTTCCCTGAAAATGATGCCGCGACCCGCGCGGCAACGCATTGCCATAGTGGAAGATTTTAGTGGCTTCAGCCGCGTCTTGCACGCTGGATATCGCGAATCCGCTGTTTTTCCGCTCGCGCCATCAGGTACCAGGCAATAAATCCGACGATTCCTACCACGCCGAGGATTAACGTCGCCAGCGCGTTGATTTCCGGGTTCACGCCCATGCGCACGCTGGAGAAAACCAGCATCGGTAGCGTGGTGGCGCCGGGACCGGAAACGAAGCTGGCAATCACCAGATCGTCAAGGGAAAGCGTAAAGGCCAACAGCCAGCCCGAGATCACCGCGGGCATGATCATCGGTAACGTAATGACAAAAAAGACCTTCAACGGCGCCGCGCCAAGATCCATCGCCGCCTCTTCAATCGAACGATCCAGTTCGCGTAATCGCGAAGCGATCACCACTGCCACGTAGGCGGTACAGAACGTGACGTGCGCCAACCAGATGGTCAGCATCCCGCGATCGGAGGGCCAGCCGATAGCATGACCGAGCGCGACAAACAGCAACAGCAGCGACAGCCCGGTAATCACATCCGGCATCACCAGCGGCGCGGTGATCATAAACGCAAAGCCGTTTGCGCCGCGAAATCGTCCAAATCGCACCATCACCACCGCAGCGATAGTGCCGAGCACCACCGCCATCGTCGCCGCGCAGGCGGCAATTGTCAGGCTTAGTCCCACTGCGCTCATCATGGCGGTATCCCGAAAGAGCTCGCCATACCAGCGCGTCGACCATCCCGCCCACACCGTCACCAGCTTCGAACTGTTAAACGAGTAAATCACCAACATTAACATCGGCGCATAGAGAAAAGTAAACCCCAGCACCAGAATCAGAATTCGCCAGGGCGAGCGAACGACCGGTAAGTTATTCATCCGTGCTCCCCCACACTTTTTTGCTGATGTTTATGGAACCACATGATCGGCACGATCAGCAGCAGCAACATAATAATGGCGACCGCAGAAGCCACCGGCCAGTCGCGGTTATTGAAAAACTCCTGCCACAGAACGCGACCAATCATGATACTGTCCGGCCCGCCAAGCAGTTCCGGGATCACGAACTCTCCCACCGCCGGGATAAAAACCAGCATCGAGCCGGCGATGATTCCGCCTTTGGTGAGCGGGACAATGATGCTAAAAAATGTTTTCAGCGGTCGGGCGCCGAGATCCAGCGACGCTTCCACCAGCGAATAATCAATGCGCGTTAATGCGGTATAAATGGGCAGAACCATAAACGGCAGATACGCATAAACAATGCCGATATAGACGGCCAGGTTAGTGTGCAGGATCGTCAGCGGCTGATCGATAACCCCTAGCCACAGCAACACATTGTTCAGCACACCGTTGTTTTTCAAAATGCCCATCCAGGCATAGACGCGTATTAAAAAAGACGTCCACGAGGGCAGGATCACCAACAGCAGCAGGATATTGCGCGTGGAGGGCTTGCTGTGCGCCACCGCCCACGCCAGCGGGTAGCCCAGCAGCAGGCAGCAGATTGTGGAAATACCGGCAATTTGTAACGATTGCAGATAGGCTTCGAAATAAAGCGGATCGTCGGTCAGTTGCAAAAAATTACCGAGATTGAGCGTAATCGACAACTGACCGTCAGCCCATTCCAGCAGATCGGTATACGGCGGGATCGCCCGCGCCATTTCCGCCAGGCTTATCTTAAAGACGATAAGAAACGGCAGTAAAAACAGCAGAATGAGCCAGATATAAGGCAAAGCAATAACCAGCTTACGCCCATGTTTCATTTGCATTCGCGCCAACCATAGCGCCGCGCCGCCAGGTTTACTGATGCGTGCCGGAGGTTCAAGTGTGCTCATGTTTCCCCCTTATACCGTCAGGACCACGCAGCTATCCGCTTCCCAGCACAAACGCACTTCATCGCCCCAGGTCGGTAACCCTTTCCGGTAACGGTGCGCATTCTGCAGTTGAGCGCTGATCATCTGCCCGCTTTTTAGCCGCACATGATAAATAGACAGATCGCCGAGATACGCAATATGCGCCACTTCGCCGACGGCGAAATTATAGCCATCGGCAGGCGGCGACTCACAGAGCATGATTTTTTCCGGACGTAGCGCCACATATACCGGCACATTATCAACGACAGAGGCATCTGCATCGACTTTTAACGGATGAACCAAACCGGGCGCGTCAATGACCAGACCGTCCTCTTCACGCGCTTTCAGTAAGCCCTCAAAAACATTTACCGATCCGATAAACTCGGCGCTGTAGCGGGTCGTCGGATGCTCGTAAATCTCCTCCGGTTCGCCAATTTGCACAAATTTTCCACGGTTCATGATGGCAATGCGCCCCGCCATCGTCATCGCTTCTTCCTGATCGTGCGTCACCATGACGCAGGTCACGCCGACGCGCTCAAGGATATCCACCACTTCAAGCTGCATCCGGTCGCGTAATTTTTTATCCAGCGCGCCCATCGGTTCATCCAACAAGAGCAGCTTAGGACGTTTCGCCAGGCTGCGCGCCAGGGCCACGCGCTGGCGCTGACCGCCGGAAAGCTGATGCGGCTTACGTTTTGCAAACTCCTGCATGTGCACCAGACCCAGCATCTCATTGACGCGGCTGGTAATCTCCGCCTTCGGCAGTTTGTCCTGCTTCAGACCAAAAGCGATGTTCTGCTCTACCGTCATATGCGGAAACAACGCATAGGACTGAAACATCATATTAATCGGACGCTGATACGGCGGAACATGCGCCAGATCGACGCCGTCGAGCATAATTTGCCCGCTGCTCGGCGGTTCAAAACCTGCCAGCATCCGTAGCAGAGTCGATTTTCCACAACCTGACGCGCCCAGCAGGGCAAAAATCTCGCCTTTATAGATAGTCAGACTGACATCATCGACAGCATGTTGCCCGTCGAATGACTTCGTCAGGTTGCGAATTTCCAGAAGCGGCGTCAGCGCTTTACGGGTTTTCACCTGCGGGCGGTGGGGGACATCATTCACAAGGCGCTCTCCGGCATAACACAATCAAACGATACAAACGGTGGAATGCCCGATAGCGCACGCTTATCAGGCCATACCGTTAATAAATTACTTACCGCTTTTCACCTTCGTCCATGCGCGGGTGCGGACGCGATCAATCTTCGGCTCCTGCACTTTCAGGGTAAACAACTTGGCCCGCACATCCGCCGGCGGATAAATTCCCGGGTTATCGCGCACCTGCTGGCTGACCAGCGCCGTCGCCTCTTTATTCGCATTGGCGTAGAAAACGTGATCGGAAATATGGGCAATCACATCAGGGCGCAGCAGATAATTAAGGAACTGGTAGGCCTCGTCTTTATTTTTGGCGTCAGCCGGCATGGCAAACACATCAAAAAACGCCATTGCCCCCTCTTTGGGGATCGAGAAAGAGATATTGACGCCATTTTTCGCCTCTTTCGCCCGGTTAGCGGCCTGCCAGACATCGCCCGCCCAGCCAATGGCTACACAGGTATCGCCATTAGCCAGATCGTTAATGTATTGCGAGGAGTGGAAATAGCGAATGTTTGGCCGTAGCTTCAACAACAGATCGGTTGCCGGGCCGGTGTAGTCATCCGCTTTGCTGCTATTCGGATCTTTACCCAGATAGTTCAGCACGGTGGCAAAAACTTCTTCAGGCGCATCAAGGAAAGAGACACCGCAGCTTTTTAGCTTCTCCAGATTTTCCGGCTTGAGGACTAAATCCCAGCTATTCACTGGCGCATCATCCCCCAGCACCGCTTTCACTTTATCAACGTTATAGCCAATGCCCGTCGTGGCCCACATATAGGGCATGGCGTATTTGTTGTCAGGATCGTGCTTCGCTACCAGTTTCAGCAGTTCAGGATCGAGGTTTTTCCAGCCGGGAAGTTTGCTTTTATCCAGCGGCTGAAAAACGCCCGCGGTGAGCTGGCGCTCAAGAAAACTGGCCGATGGCACCACCAGATCGAACCCGGTGCTGCCTGCCATTAACTTGCCTTCCAGCACTTCGTTAGAGTCAAAGACATCATAGATAACGTTAATCCCGGTCTCTTTTTCAAAGTTCGCCACCGTGTCCGGCGCGATATAATCTGACCAGTTATAAATGTGCAGCGTTTTTTGTTCGGCAGCGAGCGTGCCGACAGAGACGACCATCAGAGCACCCGCAACCAGACCCGATAGCCATTTTTTCTTTAAGGCGGTCATCATCGCTTTCCTTCTGAAATCCGTTAACAAATGAACCCATTAGGCGTGGTTTAAAACATGCCTGAAATGTGCATACCTTTTCATTTGATACAAATGAAGAAGAGAGGTCGCCCTCCCTGCCATCAAGCTCGCTATAGAAGCTTCGCAAGAATAACTTTAGCTAAGGTTTGAGGCTATAGCCCAGATTAAAAAACGCCTTTTATCAATTTTTTATGCAGGTTTTGTCTATGTGATAAAGCGAAATGGTCAGAAAGGAGGTGAATAATTCTTTAAATAAAGGTTAACGGTAGCATAAAAAAACGTAAACAGCAGCCGCGCTGGCAGCGACTGCCTGATTATCGGGAGGGATCAGTGAAGAAAATGGTCAACCACGCTGGTTTTTTGCGCGTCTTCTTCCGCGTTAAACAGAAGCTGATGCGCCCCGGCCTCAAGGATCACCATAGAAATCTGCTCTTCACTTTGGCGAACAAACCATTCGAACTGTTCGTAGGTGACGCCTTGCATAACGGATAAAGACTGGCACACAACCAGTTTTGGCAGATTATCATCCTGCATATCGAGAAAGGCTTTTACCGTCAACGAACTGGCGTTGATAGCAGAGAGATCGGCCGCCAGCGGCAGCAACGCGGAAGGCCTGACCTCCGCCATCGCGGAAAAAAGAACGGTGTTGTCCACCAAATCGATTTTAGCATCGTAGACGCCGTCAAAATTCTGCATATGCGGCAAATGCAGCGCCTGGCAGGTATCACATTCGAAGAAATTCATGCCCAGGTCGTCGAGCCATTGACGCAACGTATCCAGAGTGGGAACGACCAGTGATATCATAATAATGTGCTACCTCTTACGATGACGATGAAAAAATTACCGGCACAGCTTACGCAAAAAGCGTGCTTCGTACTACGGCGGAATCCACGATTGCGATTAGCCGCCGATTTTAAGGCAAAATTCAGGCGTAGCGTGACGTTCTATCCACTGAATCATTCGCCCCGCGATATCCACGCCCGTAGTCTTTTCGATACCTTCCAGTCCCGGCGAGGCATTCACCTCCATCACCAGCGGCCCGCGCGCGGCGCGTAAAATATCGACGCCCGCCACATCCAGCCCCAGCGTTTGTGCGGCTTTGATGGCGATATCCCGTTCACGAGGCGTGATCGTCGCGATGCTGGCCACCCCGCCACGATGAAGATTGGAGCGAAAATCACCGGCTTTCGCGCACCGCTCAATCGCCGCCACAACCTCATTGCCGACGACCAGACAACGAATATCGCATCCTTTAGCTTCGGCAATGTATTCCTGAACCAGGATATGGGCATTGAGCCCCCGAAACGCATCAATAACGCTTTCAGCAGCCTGACGCGTCTCCGCCAATACCACGCCGATCCCTTGCGTGCCTTCTACCAGCTTCACGACCAGCGGCGCCCCGCCAACCATCTTAATAAGATCGCTGGTATCATCCGGCGAATGGGCGATCCCGGTAATGGGGAGATCGATCCCCTGGCGCGCCAGAAGTTGTAGCGATCGCAGCTTATCGCGCGCGCGGGTAATAGCGACGGATTCATTCAGCGGATAGCTACCCAGTAGCTCAAACTGACGTAGCGCAGCGGTACCATAAAAGGTAATGGCCGAACCAATACGGGGAATAACGGCGTCAAAATGGGGCAGACGACGCCCCTTGTAATGGATCGACGACGCTGCCGGATTAATATTCATATAGCAGGAAAGAGGATCGAGTATCTCGACCAGATGGCCGCGCCGCATCGCCGCTTCGCGCAGACGTTTGCAAGAATAGAGCGTTCCATCCCTGGACAATATGGCAATTTTCACCCTGCACCTCGCTGAAAACCCTGAAAAGCCCGCGTATCATACACTGGCCCGCAGGTTTTAGCGCGTCGCCCAGCCCTGTTTATGCAAATATTCAAGGATAAATGGGCGATTTTCTTTAATCAGGGTGCGGCGGATATGATCGCTCCAGGTATCGCGTCGCGTATTACTGCCGCGGGTCAGATAATACTCAGCCAACTGCTCGTCATAGCGCGCCAGCAGCTTTTCATCAAGCGGTTGATACTGGTTCTCATGAACCACAAGCTCGGCAGGCAGGCGCGGTTTCAAATCCGGATTATCCGCAGGCCATCCCAAACACAGGCCAAAGAGCGGCAATACATGCTTCGGCAATTTTAATAGTTCGGTAACAGACTCAATATTGTTACGGATGCCGCCGATATACACGCCGCCTAACCCCAGTGACTCCGCCGCCGTCAGCGCGTTTTGCCCCATCATCGCCGTATCGACGACACCGAGCAGCAGTTGTTCGGCAAGCCCCAGCTGCGCGTCAGGACAGATCTGCAAATGACGATTAAAATCGGCGCAAAATACCCAGAACTCAGCGGCCTGCGCCACATGCTTTTGCCCGCCCGTCAGGGGCACTAACGCCTCGCGCAGCGCCCGATCGGTAATACGGATAATAGAGCTGCACTGTAAAAAACTGGAACTGGACGTGCTGCGCGCGGCGGCAATAATGGCCTCTCGCTGCGCGTCAGTCACGGGTTCATCGGTGAAATGGCGAATAGAACGATGGCCACAAAGAAGTTCAATGGTCGGACTCATTATGCTTTTCTCTATCTGAACGGGAAGAAATGTCGGGTGGACGTTTCATCAACTGCGGCGCCAGTAACTGCGCAATACGCCACATCATCGCCACCGCGGCGGGGAGGATCAACACGACGCCGAGGAAAACCATCAATACGCCAGCCAGCGGTGTATTGAACGGCGCGGGCAGCGTAAGGTAATGATTAAGCGATAGCAGAGCAAGCGCCAGCAAAATCATACCGAGGTATTCCAGTATCAGTACGCTTTTGGGTAACACGCCAATCGTGCGCATATCAAGCCTCCCGGTTAACTGACGCACAGTGTAGAACGTTCTGGTCCGGCGTGCTTAACAGATATAGCCCTGGGTTATCAAAGGAACAGGCGTAACCTGCTTTTCATCTGCCGTAAATCGCGGCATGATAACACCTGTTCGCCGTCTGGCTTTATGTTCGAGGAGAGATATGTTTACTGTTATTTTTGGCCGCCCAGGGTGCCCTTATTGCGTGCGTGCAAAAGAGTTGGCGGAAAAACTGAGCAAAGAACGCGACGATTTCAACTACCGCTATATTGATATCCATGCTGAAGGCATTACTAAAGCGGATTTGGAAAAAACCGTAGGTAAACCTGTAGAAACCGTACCGCAGATTTTTGTCGATCAAAAACATATCGGCGGCTGTACGGATTTTGAAGCATGGGCAAAAGAAAATCTGAATCTTTTCGCCTGATTGCTCTGGCAACGCCCTCTGCCGGAGGGCGCTATTGGCGTTTTTTTCGCCGGTGGCTAAACAGGCTGCTAATAAACAAATAACAGAGCGCGCCTAACGCACACCAGAATACGGCGCTAAATAACCACGCCAGTTCTTGCCAAAACGATCGGGTAGGCATAAATACCACGCGCATTAACACCAGGCAAAACGGCGCCGCCAGCATCGCCCCGATCAGCGGTCGGATCACCTCGCGCCGGTGAGAACAAAAACTGGCCACCGCACCAGGCAACGTAAAAAATAACAGTCCAATCTCAGGATGCCCTGCCGCGCGAAAAGCGCCTTGTACATGCATAGTTAATGAAAGACACACCACAATAAAGAGTACAAAGCAGCAGACAACGCTTGCCCACCCGTGTTTATGTTTCAATCGTTCCTCCTGACACTCTCTATCGAACACGCTTTCCGCCGTGAGGCATCCAGTCAGATAAAGTCATGTGGCATTCCATGCCAAAAACACACCTGCACGATTCTTATAGCCGTTAGTACGCAATAAGATTAAACTAGCAGGATATATTGTTGTGTTGTTTTTATTTGGATGCTGTATGCAATACGATTGCACCCTTAATTCATGATAAAAACAGTAGCGTAAATTACCATTTCTTTCAACAGCTTACTCGTAAACAAGAAGTTAGTCTCCGTGAATATAAACGTCGCAGATTTGTTAAATGGGAATTACATCCTGTTATTATTTGTGGTCCTGGCTCTTGGCCTGTGTCTTGGCAAGTTACGTCTGGGTTCAGTCCAACTTGGTAATTCCATTGGCGTTTTAGTGGTCTCTCTATTATTAGGGCAGCAACACTTCAGTATTAACACCGACGCGCTAAATCTGGGATTTATGCTGTTTATTTTTTGTGTCGGCGTCGAGGCTGGCCCCAACTTTTTTTCGATTTTTTTTCGCGACGGTAAAAATTATCTGATGCTTGCCCTGGTCATGGTCGGTAGCGCTCTGCTAATCGCCTTAGGCCTTGGTAAGCTATTCGGCTGGGATATCGGCCTGACGGCCGGTATGTTGGCCGGCTCAATGACTTCCACGCCCGTGCTGGTTGGCGCAGGCGATACCCTGCGACATTCCGGCATCGCCAGCACGCAACTCTCCTCCGCTCTTGATAATCTGAGCCTGGGTTATGCCCTGACCTATCTGATTGGGCTAGTCAGTCTGATCGTGGGCGCGCGCTACTTGCCTAAACTACAGCATCAGGATTTGCAAACCAGCGCCCAGCAAATTGCTCGCGAGCGCGGTCTGGATACCGATGCTAATCGCAAAGTTTATTTGCCGGTTATCCGCGCCTATCGGGTTGGTCCGGAACTGGTGGCCTGGACTGACGGCAAAAACCTGCGCGAGCTGGGTATTTACCGCCAGACAGGCTGCTATATCGAACGTATTCGCCGTAACGGTATTCTGGCGAACCCGGATGGCGATGCGGTGCTGCAAATGGGCGATGAGATTGCGCTGGTCGGCTATCCGGACGCGCACGCCAGGCTCGATCCCAGCTTCCGTAATGGTAAGGAAGTGTTTGATCGCGATCTGCTTGATATGCGCATCGTGACGGAAGAAATTGTGGTGAAAAACCACAATGCGGTCGGTCGCCGCCTCGCTCAGCTCAAGCTGACCGATCATGGCTGCTTCCTTAACCGCGTCATCCGCAGCCAGATCGAAATGCCTATCGACGATAACGTCGTGCTGAATAAAGGCGACGTGTTACAGGTGAGCGGCGACGCCAGACGCGTAAAAACCATCGCCGATCGCATTGGTTTTATTTCGATCCATAGCCAGGTGACGGACCTGCTCGCCTTCTGCGCTTTTTTTATCATCGGGTTAATGATCGGGATGATTACCTTCCAGTTCAGCAATTTTAGTTTCGGCATCGGCAACGCGGCCGGATTGCTGTTCGCCGGGATCATGCTCGGTTTCCTGCGCGCTAACCATCCTACCTTTGGTTATATTCCGCAGGGCGCGCTTAACATGGTGAAAGAATTCGGCTTGATGGTATTTATGGCAGGCGTTGGTTTAAGCGCCGGCAGCGGTATCAACAACGGTCTGGGCGCGGTCGGCGGACAAATGCTGATCGCCGGGCTTGTCGTCAGCCTGGTACCGGTGGTGATCTGCTTCTTGTTTGGCGCTTATGTGCTGCGCATGAACCGGGCGCTGCTGTTCGGCGCCATGATGGGCGCGCGTACCTGCGCCCCGGCGATGGAAATCATTAGCGATACGGCGCGCAGCAATATTCCAGCGCTGGGTTATGCGGGGACTTACGCCATCGCCAACGTTCTGCTAACGCTGGCGGGGACGCTTATTGTCATCATCTGGCCGGGGTTAGGATAAAACTGAAGTTTGCCTTTAAGTGAAAAAATTTTGCCAATAGGTCGAACTTTTCGTTAAAGCATCAGTCATACCTATTGCCACTGCTTTTCTTTGATGTCCCCATTTTGTGGAGCCCATCAACCCCGCCATTTCGGTTCAAGGTTGGTGGGTTTTTTGTTGCCTGACGCAGAGTGACACGACATTGACTCTCCGGCGATTCGCTTTACCATCTGTAAAATCGCTTCACGCGCCAGCGGCGTTCGATCCGTTACAAAATGCAGCGTCATCCCCTCGATAAACGCATCCAGCGCGCGGGCGGTCTGTGCGTCAAACCACTGCGCCAGCGTATTCTGGCTACGCTGCATCCAGTTTTGCATGACTATTTTTAACGCTGGCTTATCGCTGGCATAGGCATATAACTGATACATTAACGCCATATTATCCGGCGTCGTAACCTGCGAGCCGTAAATCATTTCCGTTATCGCCTGGCACGCCCCCTCCGCATCCGTCACCTGCGCAAAAAAGTCCTGGTATTGACGCGACATATTCTCGGTGAAAAGTGTAAAAGCTTCACTCAATAACGCATCCATACCGGCAAAATAGTAGGTCATCGAGCCAAGCGGCACCTGAGCGATAGCGGCGATTTTCCGGTGCGTCACGGCATGAACGCCATAGGTCTTTACCGCTTCCAGTGTGGCCTGAATTATTTTTTCCCGTCGCTTAGGATCATTGGCGCGTCTTACGGCATTTTCTTTCATGATGAGTTCCACATCTCATTCAGGATGCAGGCGATAGTAGCCTGCCGCTTACGCTGAAAAAACAGACAGTAAAAACTGTCTGCACAACGAAGTATGACGACGATATGTACAAATGTACACAAGCTTGCTAATGTTTACCTCTCGCTTCTATTTTCTGGCCTGACGCTATGACCGTCCTCTCCTCACGTAACGCCTTAAAACGCCGTACCTGGGCGCTGTTTATGTTCTTCTTTTTACCCGGACTGCTGATGGCCTCCTGGGCAACCCGAACGCCTGCTATTCGGGATATTCTTTCCGTCTCTACCGCGGAAATGGGGGCGGTCTTATTCGGGCTTTCTATCGGTTCAATGAGCGGTATTCTTTGTTCCGCCTGGCTGGTGAAACGATTTGGCACCCGGAAGGTTATTCGCACGACGATGACCTGCGCAGTAACCGGGATGGTTATTCTTAGCGTCGCGCTGTGGTGCGCCTCGCCGCTGATTTTTGCCCTTGGATTAGCCGTTTTCGGCGCCAGTTTTGGCGCCGCCGAAGTGGCGATTAATGTCGAAGGCGCGGCGGTCGAACGCGAGCTGAATAAAACCGTTCTGCCGATGATGCATGGTTTTTACAGTTTCGGCACGCTGGCGGGCGCTGGTGTCGGCATGGCGTTAACCGCATTAAGCGTCCCGGCTAACATCCATATCATCCTCGCGGCTGCCGTGGCGATCGCGCCCATTTTTATCGCCATTCGGGCGATCCCTGACGGTACGGGTAAAAACGCATCGGAAGATGCTCACCTTCAGGAAAAAGGATTACCTTTTTATCGGGACATCCAGCTTTTGCTTATTGGCGTGGTGGTGCTGGCAATGGCATTCGCCGAAGGCTCTGCGAATGACTGGCTGCCGCTACTGATGGTAGACGGACACGGTTTTAGCCCAACCTCCGGCTCTCTGATCTACGCCGGTTTCACGCTTGGTATGACCGTTGGCCGCTTTACCGGCGGCTGGTTTATTGACCGCTATAGCCGGGTGACGGTTGTTCGCGCCAGCGCGTTGATGGGAGCGCTGGGCATTGGCCTGATTATTTTTGTCGATAGCGACTGGGTTGCCGGCGTCTCGGTCATTCTTTGGGGCTTAGGCGCTTCGCTCGGCTTCCCGCTGACTATTTCCGCCGCCAGCGATACCGGTCCCGACGCGCCGACGCGCGTGAGCGTTGTCGCCACGACCGGCTATCTGGCGTTTTTGGTCGGGCCGCCGCTGTTGGGCTATCTGGGAGAACATTATGGATTACGCAGCGCCATGATGGTTGTGCTGGCGCTGGTTATTCTGGCGGCGCTGGTGGCGAAGGCCGTCGCCAAACCTGTATCGACTCCGCAACCGGTGATGGAGCATAACGCATGAGTATTAAATTAATCGCCGTCGACATGGACGGCACGTTTCTGAGCGATCAAAAAACCTATAACCGTGACCGGTTTATGGCGCAGTACCAACAAATGAAGCGGCAAGGCATTCGCTTTGTCGTGGCCAGCGGCAACCAGTATTACCAGTTAATCTCGTTCTTTCCGGAAATTGCGCACGAAATCGCTTTTGTCGCGGAAAACGGCGGTTGGGTGGTCAGCGAAGGAGAGGATATTTTTAACGGCGAGCTGACAAAAGCCGACTTCCAGACGGTTGTCGAACACCTGCTCACACGCGCCGATGTGGAGATTATCGCCTGTGGAAAAAACAGCGCCTATACGCTGAAACGGTACAACGATGCGTTAAAAGCCGTTGCGGCAATGTATTATCATCGTCTGGAGTTTGTGGATAATTTTAACAACATCAACGATGTTTTTTTCAAATTCGGCCTTAATATTACCGATGAACGGATACCGGAAGTACAGGCGGCGCTGCACGACGCCATTGGCGATATCATGATCCCCGTTCATACCGGCTATGGCAGTATTGATTTAATTATTCCCGGCGTGCATAAAGCCAACGGCCTGCGTCTGTTACAGCAGCGCTGGGGCATTCATGATAGTGAAGTGGTGGTATTCGGCGACGGCGGCAACGATATTGAGATGCTGCGTCAGGCCGGGTTTAGTTTTGCCATGTCGCACGCCAGCGAGGCGGTCGCGGCGGCGGCGAAATACCGCGCCGGATCGAACAACCAGGAAGGCGTGCTGGATATTATCGACAGCGTATTAAACAACGAGCCGCCGTTCAACGTCTAGCGGATGCCTCTCTACGCCTGATAACAGAAAGCTTATCAGGCGTAGCCGCTCTCTCAGACTGTTTGCGAATTCCCCGTCCGCTTATCTTTTAAGAAGACCAGCATCAGCAGTAGCCAAAGAATACCGTTTGCCAGATTAAACAGGCTAAATAGCCCATTGCCGCCGCTTAACCAAGCGTGTTTACTGACTTCAATGCCAACGGTAAAAATCAGCATTTGTAGCATTCCCATCGCCGCCGAGACCGTTCCTTTACTCATATCGCTGGAAAAGAGCGTCAGACGCACCAGTCCGGCATTCGCCAGCCCAATGCCAAAAGCGTATACGCTTAATCCCGCCGTCATCCATAAATAAGCATGGGATGAAACCACCGTCGCCGCCGCGGCGATGATCAGCCCCGCGACGATAGGCCAGCCGCCCATCACGATCAGCGAGCGAACCGTACGCCGGGAGGTTAAACGCGCCAACACCAGATTACCGGCAATGAGCGCGCCAAAAACGGGCACCTGCAGCAGACCATATTCATAGCTGCTGAGCTGTTCGCCGCTAATGATGATAATCGGCGACTGCGCAATCCAGGCCAACAGCGGCAGGCTGACAAATCCCAGCGCTAACGCCCCTGCGACGAACCGCCGATTTTTTATCACCAGCCGATAGTCACGGCCCAGCGCCTTAAATGACAACGTTTCGCCCCGCCGCGTGGCGGTCTCCGGCATTGCGCGCTGTAGCCCGAAAAAGGCGATAGCGGCCAGTGCGGCAAATAAAATAAACATCCCCTCCCACGGCAGAACATGCACCCATGCCGCCCCAACCAGTGGTCCCAGTAGCGGCGCGATTAACGCCACGTTCGCCATCAGCGCGGTAATTTTTATACACACCGCTTCCTCAAAGGATTCCTGAATCGCGGCATACCCTACAGCGCCGATAAAACACAGGCTAATCCCTTGCAAAAAACGCAGGAATGTAAATTGTTCGATGTTTTTCGCCAGTAACGTCGCCAGGCAGGTGACAATAAACCACACGACGCCCGCCAGCATCACGGGACGACGGCCAATCCGGTCAGACAACGGGCCAAGCAGCCATTGTAAGAACATACCGCCCGCCAGATAAGCGGTCATGGACGTCGGAACCCAGTCCAGGCCCGCCTGATACTGCTCAACCACCGCCAGCATACCCGGCTGGATCATGTCGTTGCCAATATAAGTAGAAAACTCGTACAGCACCAGACAGAGAGGAAAAAGCAGCGCCTGACGTCCCAGCCTGCCGCCTGATTGTAAACGATTCTGCATACCATCTCTTCGCCAATAAAAACCGCGCAGAGTGTAATGAAAGTCGAGGAACTGAGATAGCGAATTATGAGGCTGCAAGGGAAATAGCGCACATTTTTACAGAAAGCCGCTTAGCGCTTGCGTACTTTAAGGTTAATTTAAGTTTGCGCCGTTATCATCAACGTTATTTTATGCCATTGTCTTAAATCTCTTCATGTTGCCGCCAAATAAGACAATACTGCTTTTCCTCCCTGTTACGCTGCATTTATGCTCAGTTTGCACGGGGATGAGCTGGCTATCCCTTTTGATTTCATTGCTCCGAGCCTGGATGTTATGCTGGAAAACCTTAACAACTCGCTGTTTTATTTTATTAATGCCACGCCTGATTCCGCGCAGTGGACGATTTCGCTCGCTATCTTTATCGCCAAAGATGTCATCAACATCGTCCCGCTCTTAGCCGTGGTACTCTGGCTGTGGGGTCCCCGCGATCGGGTCTGCGCCCAGCGTCAGCTGATCGTTAAAATCGGCATCGCGCTGATTATCAGTCTGGCGGTCTCCTGGACAATGGGACACCTTTTCCCGCACGACCGTCCGTTTGTCGATCATATCGGCTATAACTTCCTGCATCATGCCGCCGATGACTCGTTCCCCAGCGATCACGGTACGGTGATTTTTACCTTTGCGCTGGCGTTTTTGTTCTGGCACCGCCTCTGGTCAGGCATCGTGATGATGGCGATAGCCATGACCATCGCCTGGTCGCGCGTCTATCTCGGCGTACACTGGCCGTTAGATATGATTGGCGCGCTGCTGGTAGCGATGCTTGGCTGCCTGAGCGCACAGCTGATCTGGCAATGGTACGGCGCGCCGCTCTACCAGGCGCTGCAACGTTGTCACCGTTTCTGTTTCGCATTGCCCATTCGAAAAGGCTGGGTACGTGACTAAATAGCGAAAAAAAGAGTAATATTAAGCGCTCTGTATGGTGCGGAGCGCTTATTTAACTCTCCAGGGGAACTATGGAAACGCGACGCGACGAGCGTATTGGTCAATTGCTGCAGGCCTTAAAACGCAGCGATAAACTTCATCTAAAAGAAGCCGCGACCCTGTTGGGCGTCTCTGAAATGACCATTCGTCGCGACCTGAACCATAAAAGCGCGCCTGTCGTATTGCTGGGCGGCTATATCGTACTGGAGCCCCGCAGCGCCAGTCATTATCTGTTAAGCGATCAAAAATCTCGTCTGGTGGAAGAAAAACGCCGAGCCGCTCAGTTGGCTGCGGGCCTGGTACAAGCGCATCAGACAGTATTTATTGACTGCGGCACCACCACGCCGTGGATCATTGAAGCCATTGATAATGACCTTCCCTTTACGGCGGTGTGCTATTCACTTAATACCTTTCTGGCGCTGCAGGACAAACCCCATTGCCGCGCCATCCTGAGCGGCGGGGAGTTTCACGCCAGCAACGCCATTTTCAAGCCGCTTGATTTCCATGAAACGTTAAACAATATTTGTCCGGATATCGCGTTTTATTCCGCCGCCGGCGTTCATACCAGTAAAGGCGCTACCTGCTTTAATCTGGAAGAGCTGCCGGTAAAACATTGGGCAATGACAATGGCACAGAGCCATGTACTGGTGGTGGATCACAGTAAATTCGGCAAGGTACGTCCGGCGCGGATGGGGGAATTATCACGCTTTGATACGATTATCAGCGACCGCCGTCCCGATGAGGCCTTTGTGGCCTACGCTAAAGCGCAACAAATTACTCTGATGTATTAACCGCCCGTTGCCGGATGCGACGCGCACCCGGCAATGGGGTTATTTTACGAGAACCAACTGCCAAACCACTGATGGAGTTTCATCAGCACAAAATCCCACATCCGGCTGAAAAATCCCCCCTCCTCGACGTTTTCCATCACCATTAACGGGCGTTGCTCAATGGATTTTCCGTTAAGCTGGAAATCGATGGTGCCGACAACCTGCCCTTTCTTCAACGGCGCCGTGAGCTGTGGTTCGTTCAACGTAAAGCTGGCCTTCAGGTTTTTAAGCTGCCCACGTGGAATCGTCACTGACCCCGCATCGCCCGCCCCTAAATTGACCTCACGCTTATCGCCAAACCAGACCCGTTGCGTCACGAATGTCGCGTCAGGTTTAATCGGCGTGACCGTTTCAAAGAAACGGAAACCCCAGGTCAACAGTTTTTCTGACTCATTAAAACGAATACGGTCCGTTTTCGCCCCCAGCACGACAGAGATCAGGCGCATATCGCCCTGGGTGGCGGAGGCGACAAGGTTATACCCAGCGCCTGCCGTTGTCCCCGTTTTCATGCCGTCGACATGCAGATTGGTGCTCCACAACAGGCGGTTGCGGTTTGGTTGACGAATATTATTAAAAGTAAATTCTTTCTCTTTATGAATGGCGTATTCGTCAGGCACATCGTGAATCAAGGCCTTGCCGAGCAACGCCATATCGCGAGCGGTACTGAACTGCCCTGGCGCATCAAGACCGTGTACCGTCTGGAAGGTTGTATTCGTTAATCCCAGTCGTTTCGCATAGGCGTTCATCAGGCCGATAAAGGACTCCTGGCTTCCGGCGACGTAGTCGGCAAGCGCGATACAGGCATCATTACCTGACTGAATGATGATGCCTTTATTAAGATCCGCCACCGACACCTGATCGCCTGGCTTCAGAAACATCACCGACGACCCACGTAGCGCCGGGTTCCCCGTCGCCCAGGCATCTTTGCCCACCGTCACCATATCGGTCAGCTTGATTTTCCCTGCCTTCAGCGCCTGGCCCACCACGTAGCTGGTCATAATTTTTGTCAAACTGGCAGGGTCGAGTTTCTCATCGGCATTGCCTTCCGCCAGTACTTTACCGCTGGCGTAATCCATTAAGATCCAGGCTCGCGCATCAACGCCCGGCGGCGCGATCGTTTGTTCCTCTGCCTTTACAGGCGAAGCGAAAAGGAATAAGAGAACCGAACCTGCCGCGAGGCTACGAAGGGAAGAAGCGTATTGCGTCATAGTACCACCCGAGTATCCATTCCAAAAACACACGTCACACCACCGTGTAATAAGTGCGGTGAGTAATAACGCACTCACGACGTTAAAGAAACCGTAACTTGGTAAAGTTTTTAAAGTTTATGCAATAACATCCCGTTACGCTTCCTTCATAACGATTTTTTTACAGACCATTGTGTAAATGTTAGGTTTATCTCACGGTAGGCCGATTACTGTCATCATCCTGATAAAACGGAAGGGGTTAATATGATTACGCTGTGGGGCCGGAACAACTCGACTAATGTTAAAAAAGTGTTATGGACGCTTGAAGAGCTGGAACTGCCATACGATCAAATTCTGGCAGGCGGAAAATTCGGCGTTAACCAGGATGCCGACTATCTGGCGATGAATCCCAATGGGCTGGTGCCGCTGCTTAAAGATGATGAAACCGACCTGTTATTGTGGGAATCCAATGCCATTGTCCGCTATCTGGCGGCGCAATACGGCCAGAACCGGCTATGGGTTGATAATCCGGCGCGGCGTGCGGAGGGCGAAAAATGGATGGACTGGGCGAATCAAACGTTAAGCCCGGCGCACCGTGTGATCCTGATGGGACTGGTCAGAACCCCGCCGGAAAAACGCGACCAGGCGGCAATTGAAGCCGGTATCGAAAAGTGTGATGGCCTGTTTGCGCTTCTTGATGATGCTCTGGCCCACCAGCCGTGGTTTTCCGGGGATAACTTTGGCACCGGCGATATCGCTATTGCGCCTTTCGTCTATAACCTGCTGAACGTGGGTCTGAAATGGACGCCGCGCCCGAATCTGGAGCGTTGGTATCAGCAGCTTACCGAGCGCCCTGCTTTTCGCAAAGTGGTGATGATCCCGGTGACCTAACGCGTGGCTGCAGGACTTACCTTGAGTAACTGCCCGTCGGACTCATCGGTTAACACATATAAGTAGCCGTCAGGTCCGACACGCACATCCCGAATACGCTGCTTTCTGTCACCCAGAATACGGCCTTCTTCCGTCACCGTATTGCCATCGACGCGCATCACAATGACCTCTTTATCTTTTAGCGCGCCGATAAACAGTTTGTGCCGCCACGGCGCAAAAACGTCGCTGGCATAAAAAGCCATCCCGCTGATCGCCGGAGAATCCTTCCAGTAGTAAACCGGTTGCTCCGTTCCCTCGACAATTTCACCTTTGGCTTCCGGCACTTTTAGACCACTATAGTTGACGCCCCATGTGGCCAGCGGCCAGCCATAATTTTTGCCTTTTTCCGGGATGTTAATTTCATCGCCGCCGCGCGGACCGTGTTCATGCAGCCATAGCGCGCCGCTCCAGGGATTGATGGCCAGCCCCTGCGGATTACGAATACCGTAAGACCAGATTCCCGGACGCGCGCCCGCCTGATGCACAAACGGATTATCCGGCGGAATTTCGCCCTGTCCGGTCAGGCGCACCAGCTTACCCTGTAATTTATCCAAATCCTGCGCGGTAGCGCGCTGGTTATTTTCACCCAGGGCAATAAAAAGAGATCCTTGCGCATCGAATACCATACGTCCGCCAAAATGGTTGCCGGTAGACAGCTTAGGCATCTGGCGAAACACGGTACGAAAATGCTCCAGACGCTGAAGATCGTCGCTCAGTCGTCCAAAACCGACTGCCGTACCGGCATTTCCTTCGCGGTCAGCTTCAGCATAGCTCAGCCAGACGCGGCGCGACTGGGCAAAGTCAGGCGCCAGCACGACGTCCAGCAAACCTCCCTGCCCGTTTGCCCACACTTTCGGTACGCCGGCCAGCGGATCGGAAAGTCCCTTCCCCGCCTGCCAGTGGCGCAGTTGTCCCCCTTTCAGGGTAATGAGCATCCCACGGTTATCCGGCAAAAAAGCCAGCGACCACGGGTGATCGAGTCGGGTTTGCAGCACCTCAACGTTCACCGGCGCAAGATTGGCGTTCGCCCATGACGAGAAAAGAGAGAATGAAACTATCGCGAGAAGTATTCGACGCATACCGCCTCCTTCAGGGCTCTGCGTTAAAGCGTAGTCAGCATCGCAAGAGGTCGGTTTATTTTTACAAAACATTAAGCGGCGCGGTCCGGTAAAAAGGGGGAGTCGCCTCCCCCTTATTCAGACCTGTGTAAGCGGTGAATGTGCTTTCAGACTCTGAATACTCAGCGTCAAAGTTGTCAGACAGTTTTCAAGTTTATCTGCGTTGACGGCAATAAAGGTCGGACAATCATGGTGTCCGCTCATTAAACAAACGGCGGCGGCTGCAAGCGCGCCTTCGGCACGGCGCAGCGCGTTCCACTCTTCCTGATCGAGATGCAGTCCCTGCCGTAAAGCGTGATCGTGGAGCTCGCGATTCAGTTCAAAAAAATTGTCACGCAGAGTGTCACTTTCGCTGACTGACATATACCCCTTCGCTTTTCGCAATTGCAGATAAGCGGCAAGATCGATACGCGCGTTTATCAGCTTGTTGAGAAGATCGGTTCTCAGTCTGTCAACGACCATACCTTTTTTCCTCCTCTTTTCTACCAGGGTTCAACTTAATAGTATGGTCGTTTTTTAGACAAAGGGGTGTCAGAGATCAAGAATTTTCTTAGAATTGCCCTTTTTCACCTTTTGCTGATAACCACAACGGTTGATGCCGCCGCTCCTGATGAGATTGCGATACAATTTTTGTTCGGATATCTGTAGAATCCCTGCCCTGACCATTCCAATAAATGAACACTTTTTAAGCTATGAGTAATGTAACCCACCAGCCAAAGATCGGCTTCGTTTCCCTGGGCTGTCCGAAAAACCTCGTTGATTCGGAACGCATCCTGACTGAGCTGCGTACCGAAGGCTATGACGTTGTGCCACGCTATGACGATGCGGATATGGTTATCGTTAATACCTGTGGCTTTATTGACAGCGCGGTACAAGAGTCGCTGGAAGCCATTGGCGAAGCGCTAAACGAAAACGGTAAGGTAATCGTCACCGGCTGCCTGGGCGCAAAAGAAGATCAGATCCGCGAAGTGCATCCGAAAGTACTGGAAATCACCGGGCCGCATAGCTATGAGCAAGTTCTGCAGCACGTACATCATTACGTACCGAAGCCGAAGCACAATCCATTTTTAAGCCTCGTACCGGAACAGGGTGTAAAACTGACGCCGCGCCATTATGCGTATCTGAAAATTTCTGAAGGCTGTAATCACCGCTGCACGTTCTGCATCATCCCGTCGATGCGCGGGGATCTGGTCAGCCGTCCGATTGGCGACGTATTAAGCGAAGCGAAACGTCTGGTTGATGCCGGGGTCAAAGAGATTCTGGTGATTTCGCAAGATACCTCCGCCTACGGCGTAGATGTGAAGCACCGCACCGGATTCCATAATGGCGAACCGGTGAAAACCAGTATGGTGAGCCTGTGCGAGCAGTTATCAAAACTGGGCGTCTGGACACGTCTGCACTACGTCTACCCCTACCCACACGTTGATGATGTGATTCCGCTAATGGCGGAAGGCAAAATCCTGCCTTATCTGGACATTCCGCTGCAACATGCCAGCCCGCGGATTCTTAAATTGATGAAACGTCCCGGTTCCGTTGACCGCCAGCTGGCGCGCATTAAGCAGTGGCGCGAAATCTGCCCGGAACTGACCCTACGCTCCACCTTTATTGTCGGCTTCCCCGGCGAAACGGAAGAAGACTTCCAGATGCTGCTCGACTTCCTGAAAGAGGCGCGCCTCGATCGTGTAGGCTGCTTCAAGTACAGCCCGGTGGAAGGCGCAGGCGCGAATGACCTGCCGGATCAGGTGCCGGAAGAGGTGAAAGAAGAGCGCTGGAACCGCTTTATGCAACTGCAACAGCAAATCTCCGCTGAGCGCTTGCAGGAAAAAGTGGGCCGCGAAATTCTGGTGATCGTCGATGAGGTTGACGAAGAAGGCGCTATCGGGCGTAGCATGGCGGATGCGCCGGAAATTGACGGCGCGGTCTATTTGAACGGCGAAACCAACGTCAAGCCGGGCGATATCGTGCGCGTGAAAGTGGAAAACGCCGACGAATATGATTTGTGGGGCAGTCGGGTTTAACGCCACCTCCCCCGGCGCGGGTGCCGGATGTGTTATCCCGCCTGACGAGCCCGTTCCAGGCCCGCCAGGCGTCAACGCCACCGGGCTGGCTTACCCCTTAATCTTCGGGTCCAGCGCATCGCGCAACCCGTCGCCTAACAGGTTAAACGCCAGCACAGTCAGGAAAATCGCCACCGCCGGGAAGAGCGCTACGTGCGGCGCGATGACCATATCCGCCCGCGCTTCATTGAGCATCGCTCCCCACTCCGGCGTTGGCGGCTGCGCGCCTAATCCGAGAAATGACAGGCTTGCCGCGGAAATAATTGACGTACCGATACGCATCGTAAAGAAAACCACAATTGACGAGACCGTTCCCGGCAAGATATGGCTAAACAAAATCGTCGTGTCGCTGGCGCCGATACTGCGGGCTGACTCAATAAACGTCTGCTGTTTTAAGACCAGGGTATTTCCGCGCACCAGACGAGCAAACGCCGGAATAGAGAAAATCGCCACCGCAACGATCACATTAGCAATACCGCTGCCTAACACCGCCACAACGGCAATCGCCAGCAAAATGCCGGGGAAGGCGAACAGCACATCGCAAATGCGCATAATAAAACGATCCCACCAGCCTTCATAATATCCCGCCAGTAATCCCAACACCGTGCCAATTATCGCACCGATAAATACCGCGAACACGCCCGCCGCCAGTGAGATCTGCGCCCCAACGAGAACCCGGCTAAAGATGTCTCTTCCCAGCGAGTCAACGCCAAACCAGTGCTGCAAAGAGGGGCCATTGTTCAGGCTATCGTAGTCAAAATAGTTTTCCGCATCGTAGGGCGTCAGCCAACGGGCAAAAATCGCCACCAGAATTAACGCCAGTACGAATCCCCCGGCGACCAACGCGACATGCTGGCGGCGAAAACGACGCCAGAACTCCCGCCACGGCGTGCGTATCTGGTCGGGTTTTACCACCGGCATAGCATGTAAAATCGCCTGACGGCGCCAGTTAAATAATCGCATCCTTACTTATACCTGATAGCCGGATTAATGGCGGCATAGAGGACATCCACCACTAAGTTGATAAGAATAAATTCCAGAGAAAACAGCAGCACTTCTGCCTGAATCACGGGGTAGTCGCGCATGTCGACGGAGTCGACCAGTAATCGCCCAAGCCCCGGCCAGTTAAACACTTTTTCAACGACGATCGAGCCGCCAAGCAAAAAGCCAAATTGCAGTCCCATCATGGTGACGACCGGGATCATTGCATTGCGCAGGCCATGTTTTAACACCACCCACGTTTCACTGACGCCTTTCGCCCGCGCGGTCCTCATGTAATCCTCGCTCAGGACATCGACAAACGAGGAGCGCGTAAAACGCGCCATGACGGATGCCACCGCCGCGCCAAGCGTCAGGGAGGGTAAAATATAATGTTGCCAGCTATCCGCCCCCACGGTCGGTAGCCAGCCCAGATCCACGGAAAAAATCTGCATTAACAACATTCCCAGCGCAAAAGCCGGGAAAGAAATGCCGGTCACGGCAAGCGTCATTCCTAACCGGTCAGGCCAGCGATTACGCCACACGGCGGCGGCGATGCCGATCGCCATGCCAAACAGCACCGCCCATATCATACTGGTTATCGTCAGCCACAGCGTCGGCAAAAAGCGGCTGGCGATCTCCTCAGAAACCGGGCGGCGGGAAACCATTGACGTCCCGAAATCGCCTTGTAAAACATGGGTGATGTAACGCCAAAACTGGACATGAAGCGGCTGATCAAGCCCCAGCTGCTGACGAACCAGCGCGATCACCTGCGCGTCGGCTTCCGGTCCGGCTATCAGCCGCGCCGGGTCGCCGGGCAACAAATGAACAAATAAAAACACCAGCACTGCCACAATCAACAGCGTAGGAATTAATCCCAGCAGGCGCTTGAGAACATAGTTAAGCATCACACGAACCTTTTACCGGATGGCGGACAACGCGCGCGCCATCCAGCCCCATCGCATTACTTACTTCAAATCCGCATCGTCAAAGCTGAAACCGGTATCCGGCATAATCCAGAAACCGGTCAAATTTTTACTGTGCGCAGAAACCAATTTCTCCACCACCAACGGTATCCAGGGCGACTCTTTCCAGATAATATCCTGCGCCTCTTTGTACAATCGTGTTTTCTCCTGCGGATCGTTGGTCTTTAAGGCCGCCGCTAAATCGCTGTCGACCTGCTTGTTGCTGTAAAAAGCGGTATTAAACTGCGTCGGCGGCCAGTTTTGTGATGCGAAGAGCGGCGATAACGCCCAGTCAGCTTCGCCCGTCGACGCCGACCAGCCGGTATAGAACATTCGCACGCCGCTCTCTTTTTGCCCTTTGCCCTCAACTTCCGCGGCGCGCTGGCCGGCGTCCATCGCGGTTATCCGGGCTTTAATGCCAATCTGCGCCAGTTGCTGTTGGGTAAACTGCAACACTTTTTGCGCGGTGCTATGGTTATGCGATGACCACAGCGTGGTACTGAAACCGTCTGGATACCCCGCCTCTTTCAACAGTTCGCGCGCTTTAGCCGGATCATAGGGCCACGGCTGATAGCTTTGCGCATAGGCTATCGACGGCGGCACCACGCCCGTCGCCGGCGTGGCGTATCCGGCAAACGCCACTTTAACCAGCGCCTGACGATTGATAGCGTAATTCAACGCCTCACGCACCTTAGGATTATCAAACGGCTTCTGCGTCACATTCATACTGATGTAACGCTGCATAATGGACGGGCTGGCGACCAGTTCGAGGTTTTTATTTTTCGCCAGTAACGCGGCCTGCTCATAAGGGATAGGAAAAGCAAATTGCGCTTCGCCAGTTTGCAGCATCGCCGCGCGGGTATTGTTGTCAGTAACCGGACGCCAGGTAATAGAATCCAGCTTGGGTAAGCCCTGCTGCCAGTAACCGGCGAACTTTTTCACTTTGACAAAGTCGGTCTGATTCCAGGTTTCAAGCTGGTATGGACCGGTACCGACCGGATGAAAACCAATATCCTTGCCATATTTTTCCAGCGCTTGCGGCGAGATCATCGCCGTCGCCGGGTGCGCCAGAATATTAATGAAAGCGGAGAACGGCTGTTTCAGGGTAATTTTTACCGTTACCGGGTCGACAACCTCCGTTTTTGCGATATTTTTATACAGGTTATAACGCTTGAGGTGGTTATCCGGATTGCTGGCGCGATCGAGATTCGCTTTCACCGCCGCCGCATCAAAATCCGCGCCGTCCTGAAATTTCACCCCCTGCCGTAGGGTAATGGTGTAGGTCAGACCGTCATCAGAAACGGTATAGCCTTTCGCCAGGACGTTTTTTACCTTCATGTCTTTATCCAGGCCAAACAGCCCCTGATAAAATGACTTCGCCACCGCCTGCGAGAGTGTATCGTTGGCGTCATACGGATCGAGCGTGGTGAAATTAGACCCTACCGCCACCACCACATCTTTGGCCGCCAGGGCCGGAAAAGCCGCAATGGATGAGGCCAGTCCCAGCGCCGCCAGCCATTTATGCGTAATAAATTGCGTCATGTTGTTCTCCTGAAACCCTGCCTGTCTGAATGTTATAAGCGCGAGAGCGCATTATCCTGCAGCGGCCGCGCGACATAATGTCCCGGCCCGACCAACTGTAATGAAACGGCGGGCGTCTCTTCGCCACGTTTATGAATATTGCTGGGTATATCATCTGATAGCAGAACGCGCCGCGGCCGGTGTCTGGAGGGATCAGCAACCGGCACCGCCGCCATCAATTTACGCGTATAAGGATGCTGCGGATTTTCAAAAACGGCGCGCCGCGGCCCCATCTCAACAATTTGACCAAGATACATCACCGCCACGCGATGGCTAATTCGCTCCACGACCGCCATATCATGCGAAATAAACAGGTAGGCGATCCCCATTTCCCGTTGTAAATCGAGCAATAAATTAATGATCTGCCCGCGAACGGAAACATCCAGCGCGGAGACCGCCTCATCAGCAATAATCACTTTAGGATTCAATGCCAGCGCGCGAGCAATGCAGATGCGCTGACGTTGACCACCGGAAAACTCATGCGGATAACGCCAGGCATGTTCAGGACGTAATCCGACACGCTCAAGCAACCAGGCCACGCGCTTTGCCGCAGCGTCCCCCTGCCCCAGGCGATGAATCCGTAAAGGTTCCATAATGGAATACCCCACGGTCTGGCGCGGGTCGAGCGAGGCGTAAGGGTCCTGGAAAATACATTGAATATCGCGGCGCAACGGCTGGAGTTTACCCGCAGACAGCGTGTCAATGCGCTGGCCGTTAAAGATAATCTCCCCCTGCCGTGATTCAACCAACCGCAGCAGCGCGCGTCCGGTCGTCGATTTTCCGCTACCGGACTCGCCCACCAGCGATAGCGTTTCGCCCGGCCAGAGATCGAAACTGATATTCTCAACGGCATGAACTTCACGCGTAACGCGGTTAAAGAGACCGCTACGCAGCGGGAATCGCGTCACCAGCCCCCGAACCTGGAGAATAGGCTCGCCTTCCACCACCGTGTCTTGCTCAATCTGCGATTCATAAAGGGCCGGTTCGTCAGCGGAAATCAACGGGAAACGGCGTGGCAGCGAGTGGCCGCGCATCGCGCCAAGCTGAGGGACGGCGGCCAGTAACGTTTGGGTATAAGGATGCGTCGGCGCATGGAAAATCTGCTCTACGCTGCCGGTTTCCACGGCCTCGCCCTGATACATCACCAGCACGCGATCGGCAATATCCGCCACGACGCCCATGTCGTGGGTGATAAAAATCACACCCATCGACATCTCTTGCTGCAACACTTTGATAAGTTGCAGAATTTGCGCCTGGATAGTGACATCCAGCGCCGTGGTGGGTTCATCGGCAATCAATACCGCCGGACGGCAGGATAGCGCCATCGCGATCATGACTCGCTGGCGCATCCCGCCGGAAAGCTGATGCGGATAACGCGATAAAATCGCCTGCGACTCCGGGATCCGTACCTGATCGAGCATACGTTTCGCTTCCGCCAGCGCCTCTTCGTGGCTGGCCCCCTGATGCAAACGAATAGATTCGGCAATTTGCTCGCCAACGGTAAATACCGGGTTGAGCGAGGTCATTGGCTCCTGGAAAATCATGGCGATATCCGCGCCGCGCACACGCCGCATCTGCGCGTCACTCTGCTCAGACAGCTCAATCACCTGGCGATTACGCCGACGCAACAGCATTTCGCCGCAGCGCACGTTCGCGCCCGACTGCTCAATCAGCCGCATTAACGCCAGCGCCGTCACCGATTTTCCCGATCCCGACTCGCCGACAATCGCCAGAGTCTCTCCACGCTTCAGGCGTAATGACACATTACGCACGGCGTCTACCTGTTGCCCTTCGTGGTGAAACGCGATATTCAGGCCACTGACGGACAGAACATCGCGGCTATCCAGTTCATCGCTGTGCGGCACCTGCGGCTCCTTATTCCCGGTAAATTCCTGTGGTAGGCGTATCCCCGGCATATCCCCAGGCGCGATACATCCCTTCGCTGTTAAACGGCAACGCGACATTACCTTCGTGATCAACGGCGATTAATCCACCGCTGCCGCCCAGCGCCGGTAATTTTTCCATCACCACGCGCTCACAGGCGTCGGCAAGGCTGAGTCCGCCATATTCCATCAATGCGGCGATATCGTAAGCCGCGAGCGTGCGAATAAAGACCTCTCCCGTTCCGGTACAGGAAACGGCGACGCTGGCGTTGTTGGCATAACACCCGGCGCCGACCAGCGGGCTGTCGCCGACGCGCCCGGGCAATTTATTGGTCATCCCGCCGGTAGACGTTGCCGCCGCCAGATTACCGAATTTATCCCGCGCTACCGCGCCGACTGTACCCATTTTTTTCGTTTCGTCCAGCGGCGCGCCGCTGTGATCGAGCGCCATTTCACCCGCCGCACGCGCCGCCAGCAATTGCTCGTAACGCGCCGGGGTGGAAAAGATATCCGGCGAAACGCGCGCCATCCCCTGTGAAAAGGCAAAGTTTTCCGCCCCTTCCCCCACCATGAGTACATGCGGGCTACGCTCCATCACCAGTCTGGCGGCGAGCACAGGATGGCGAACATGACTCACGCCCGCGACGGCTCCGGCTTTCAGGGTATTGCCGTCCATCACGCAGGCATCCAGTTCATGAGTTCCGTCTCGGGTATAGACCGCGCCGATACCCGCATTGAAGAGCGGACACGCTTCCAGCAGGCGCACCGCTTCCGTCACTACATCAAGCGCGCTGTCACCTGCTTCCAGCATCTTTTGCCCGCTTTCGACAATCTCTGACAGCGCCTGGATATAGCGTAGCTCCTGCTCATGGCTCATTTGCGCGCGAGCAATCGCGCCTGCGCCGCCGTGAATCGCAATCACTGCTTTATTCATTTTTAGGGTCCATTAACGGTGGCACACAACTTTTACTATAACTATCAGAATTGTTGTGAGTTATTCATTCGATTTTTGAATATAGAAAGATGCGTAAGGTATGTAAAGGCGCAAGGCCGTCTCTAAGACCGAGGTAGCATACTGCCCGACACTGTTTTCTGACATAATAGCCGGATTCGATTTTGCCTCGCAGGAGTATGTTCATGGAATTTTCCGCCGGATTGATGCCGCTTGAAACGGCGCTGACCCAGATGCTTTCACGTATTACCCCGCTCACCGCTGTAGAAACGTCGCCGCTAGTGAACTGCTTTGGCCGCATCCTGGCGACCGATATCGTTTCTCCCCTCGATGTCCCCGGCTTTGATAATTCAGCTATGGATGGTTATGCGGTACGCGTGGCGGATTTGTCCGCCGATAAGCCGCTGCCCGTCGCCGGCAAAGCATTTGCCGGTCAGCCCTACCAGGGAGAGTGGCCTGCGGGAACCTGCATTCGCATTATGACCGGCGCCCCGGTACCGGCAGGTTGCGAGGCGGTAGTCATGCAAGAGCAGACGGAACAAACCGATGACGGCGTGCGTTTTACCGCCGATGTTCGTTGCGGACAAAACATCCGCCGCCGCGGCGAGGATATTCGCCAGGATGCGGTGGTCTTTCCGGCCGGTACGCGCCTGACTACTGCCGAACTGCCAGTGCTGGCGTCGCTGGGAATTGCCGATGCGCAGGTTGTACGTAAAGTGCGCGTAGCGCTGTTCTCGACCGGCGACGAGCTCCAGCTTCCGGGCCAGCCGCTGGAGGCGGGACAAATTTATGACACTAACCGTCTAACTATACATTTGATGCTGCAACAGCTTGGCTGCGAAGTGATCAATTTAGGCATTATTCCTGACGATCCCGATAAGCTTCGCGCCGCATTTATCGACGCCGACAGCCAGGCCGATGTAGTGATAAGCTCCGGCGGCGTCTCGGTTGGTGAAGCGGACTATACCAAAACCATCCTTGAGGAGCTGGGCGAAATCGCCTTCTGGAAGCTGGCTATCAAGCCAGGCAAACCGTTTGCCTTCGGCAAGCTCCGTAATAGCTGGTTCTGTGGCCTGCCGGGGAATCCAGTCTCTGCGGCGCTCACGTTTTATCAACTGGTTCAGCCTTTACTGGCGAAGCTTGGCGGCAACACGGCAAGCGCTGTACCGCCGCGCCAGCGTGTACGCACAACATCTCGCCTAAAGAAAACGCCGGGGCGTCTCGATTTCCAGCGCGGCATTCTGCAACGTAGCGCCAACGGCGAACTGGAGGTCACGACCACCGGACACCAGGGTTCACATATTTTCAGCTCGTTTAGTCTGGGCAACTGCTTTATTGTGCTGGAGCGTGAACGCGGCAATGTTGAGCCGGGAGAATGGGTGGAAGTCGAGCCGTTTAATGCTCTGTTCGGAGGCCTGTAATGGCGGAACTTAGCGACCAGGAGATGCTGCGCTATAACCGACAAATTATTCTGCGCGGCTTCGATTTTGAAGGGCAGGAAGCGTTAAAAGATGCGCGGGTATTAGTGGTCGGGCTGGGCGGACTCGGCTGCGCGGCAACGCAGTATCTGGCCGGCGCTGGCGTCGGGCAACTGACGCTACTCGATTTTGATACCGTTTCCGTTTCCAATCTCCAGCGTCAAATCTTGCACAGCGACGCGACGGTCGGGCAGCCAAAGGTAGAGTCCGCCCGCGACGCGCTGGCGCGAATCAACCCGCATATTACCATTACGCCCGTTAACGCGCGGCTGGACGACGACGCTATGACCAGCCTGATTGCCGGGCATTCGCTGGTACTGGACTGTACCGATAACGTTAGCGTACGTAATCAACTTAACGCCGGATGCTATACCGCGAAAGTGCCGCTAATCTCCGGCGCGGCAATTCGTATGGAAGGACAAGTTACCGTCTTTACGTATCGGGAAAACGAACCCTGTTACCGCTGCCTGAGCCGTCTGTTTGGCGAAAACGCTCTGACCTGCGTAGAGGCAGGGGTGATGGCGCCGCTGATTGGCGTGATCGGTTCGCTACAGGCAATGGAGGCCATTAAGCTACTGGCGCATTACGGTCAGCCTGCCAGCGGAAAAATCGTCATGTACGATGCGATGACCTGTCAGTTCCGCGAAATGAAGTTAATGCGCAACCCCGGCTGTGAAGTCTGCGGACAGTAGCCACTTTACGAATAAACATACCGAAGCACGGTTTATGGCCGTGCTGTATCAACAGATAATTACTGTCATCAGACGCAAAGCCAGCTTACCCAAGCTCCGACTGACGATCGGCTCAAGCAGCGCGGCATCATCTTAAACGCCATATCACAGCCTCAAACCGTGATGTTGTACCTCATTTAACGCCTCTTTGTCAGAACCTCTCCATTCGTTGACGCACATCAAGATAACTTTCATTCGAAAGTAATTTAATCTTTATATGAAATAAGAGAGGCCGTTTATGATCTTCAATATTCAGCGCTATTCTACCCACGATGGCCCCGGTATCCGTACCGTAGTATTTCTCAAAGGCTGTTCGTTGGGCTGTCGCTGGTGCCAGAACCCGGAAAGCCGCGCCCGCGCTCAGGATCTGTTATACGACGCGCGGCTGTGTCTCGAAGGATGCGACCTGTGCGCGCAAGCCGCGCCGGACGTCATTGAGCGCGCGCTAAACGGCCTGCTCATCCATCGCGAGAAACTGACCGACGCCCATTTTTCAGTCCTGGCGCATTGCTGCCCCACACAGGCGTTAACCGTGTGCGGCGAAATAAAAAGCGTGGATGAGATCATGGCGACGGTACTGCGCGATAAACCTTTTTACGATCGCAGCGGCGGCGGTCTTACGCTTTCCGGCGGCGAACCGTTTATGCAGCCGGAACTGGCGGCAGAGCTGTTTAAAGCCAGCCATGACGCCGGTATTCATACAGCGGTTGAGACCTGTCTGCATGTTCCATGGAAATACATTGCGCCCTCACTGCCTTATATCGATCTGTTTCTGGCTGATTTGAAACATGTCGCCGACGGGCCGTTTAAGCAGTGGACCGATGGCAGCGCCTCGCGGGTGCTGGAAAATCTCAGGAAACTCGCCGCCGCGGGCAAAAAAATGGTGATTCGCGTCCCGATGATTCAGGGATTTAATGCCGATGAGGAGGCCATTAAAGCCATTACCGACTTTGCCGCCGACGAACTGCACGTCGGGGAAATTCATTTTCTGCCCTACCACACGCTGGGCATCAATAAATACCACTTACTCAGTCAACCCTATCATGCCCCGGATAAACCACTGGATGCGCCGGCGTTACTTGATTTTGCCCAGAAGTACGCCTGCCAAAAAGGTTTAACCGCGACCCTACGAGGATAATTATCATGACCCAACTGAAACTGGACACGCTCAGTGACCGCATTAAGGCGCACAAAACCGCGCTGGTACATATCGTGAAACCGCCGGTCTGTACCGAACGCGCGCAGCATTATACCGAAATGTATCAGCAGCATCTGGATAAACCGATTCCGGTACGCCGTGCGCTGGCGCTGGCCCATCACCTGGCGGAACGCACTATCTGGATAAAACACGATGAACTGATCGTCGGCAACCAGGCAAGTGAAGTCCGCGCCGCGCCGATTTTCCCGGAATATACCGTCTCATGGATTGAAAAAGAGATCGACGACCTGGCAGACCGGCCCGGCGCAGGTTTTTCCGTAAGTGAAGAAAACAAACGTATTCTGCACGACGTCTGTCCGTGGTGGCGCGGTCAAACCGTCCAGGATCGCTGCTACGGCATGTTTACCGATGAACAAAAAGGGCTTCTGGCGACTGGCATTATCAAAGCCGAAGGCAATATGACCTCCGGTGACGCGCACCTGGCGGTGAACTTCCCGCTACTGCTGGAAAAAGGGCTTGATGGCCTGCGCGATAAAGTCGCCGAGCGCCGCTCACGCATCAACCTGACCGTGCTGGAAGATCTGCATGGCGAGCAGTTCCTGAAGGCGATTGATATTGTGCTGGACGCGGTAAGCCAGCACATCACGCGCTTTGCCGCTCTGGCGCGCCAGATGGCAGGCGAAGAGTCCCGTGAAAGCCGTCGTAAAGAGCTACTTACCATCGCGGAAAACTGCGAGGTGATCGCCCACCAACCGCCGCAGACCTTCTGGCAAGCACTGCAATTGTGCTACTTCATCCAGCTGATTCTACAAATTGAGTCTAACGGTCACTCGGTGTCATTTGGTCGTATGGACCAGTATCTTTACCCCTATTATCGTCGCGATGTCGAACTAAACCAGACGCTGGATCGTGAGCACGCCATTGAACTGCTGCACAGCTGCTGGCTGAAACTGCTGGAAGTAAACAAGATCCGCTCCGGTTCGCACTCTAAAGCTTCCGCAGGCAGCCCGCTGTATCAAAACGTCACCATTGGCGGTCAGAATCTCATCAACGGTCAGCCAATGGACGCAGTGAATCCGCTGTCTTACGCCATTCTGGAGTCCTGTGGACGTCTGCGTTCTACCCAGCCCAACCTCAGTGTGCGTTATCACGCCGGAATGAGTAACGATTTCCTTGACGCCTGCGTCCAGGTCATCCGCTGCGGCTTTGGGATGCCGGCGTTTAACAATGATGAAATCGTCATCCCGGAATTTATCAAGTTGGGGATCGAACCGCAGGACGCTTACGATTACGCGGCGATCGGCTGTATCGAAACCGCCGTCGGCGGGAAATGGGGTTATCGCTGCACCGGCATGAGCTTTATTAACTTCGCCCGCGTCATGCTGGCGGCGCTGGAAGGCGGTCGCGACGCCACCAGCGGCAAAGTATTTCTGCCGCAGGAAAAGGCGCTCTCCGCAGGCAACTTTAACAATTTTGACGAAGTGATGGCCGCCTGGGATACCCAAATTCGCTACTACACGCGCAAATCGATCGAAATTGAGTATGTGGTCGACACCATGCTGGAAGAGAATGTACACGATATTCTCTGCTCAGCGCTGGTAGATGACTGTATTGAGCGAGCGAAGAGTATCAAGCAAGGCGGCGCGAAATATGACTGGGTATCCGGTCTGCAGGTCGGTATCGCCAACCTGGGCAACAGCCTCGCCGCCGTGAAAAAACTGGTCTTCGAACAGGGCGTTATCGGTCAACAGCAGCTTGCCGCCGCGCTGGCCGATGACTTTGACGGGCTGACTCACGAGCAGTTGCGCCAGCGTCTGATTAACGGCGCGCCGAAGTACGGCAACGACGATGACAGTGTCGATACCCTGCTGGCTCGCGCTTATCAGACCTATATTGATGAGCTGAAGCAGTACCATAACCCGCGCTACGGTCGTGGCCCTGTGGGCGGCAACTATTACGCCGGTACGTCCTCTATCTCAGCAAACGTGCCATTTGGCGCCGCGACTATGGCTACCCCGGATGGTCGCAAAGCGCATACGCCGCTGGCGGAAGGCGCAAGCCCTGCATCGGGTACGGATCATCTCGGCCCAACGGCGGTGATTGGTTCCGTAGGCAAATTACCTACCGGTTCCATTCTCGGCGGCGTGCTGCTCAATCAGAAACTGAACCCAACGACGCTGGAAAACGAATCCGACAAACAGAAACTGATGGTTCTGCTACGGACGTTCTTTGAGGTGCATAAAGGCTGGCATATCCAGTACAACATCGTGTCACGCGAAACGCTGCTGGATGCGAAAAAACATCCGGACCAGTACCGCGATCTGGTCGTGCGTGTGGCAGGCTACTCCGCCTTCTTCACCGCGCTGTCGCCGGATGCGCAGGACGATATCATCGCCCGTACCGAACATATGCTGTAATTTGCCCTGGCGCCATCGGCAATATGTCCGAACTGCCTGATGGCGCTACGTTTAACAGGCCTGCGCAGGCCTGTTAATCAGAAGGGATCGGTGCCGTCAAGCACGGCCTGAATGACGTTGAGCGCGCCTTGATGGTTATTATCATCAGTGTGATAACGTGAAAGCGCTTTGATATTGTCTGCGGCATTGCCCATGGCAAAAGAGTAATGCGCCATTTTCAACATTTCCGCATCATTACCGCTGTCGCCAATGGCGACGACATTCTGTGGCGATCTGTTCCAGCGCTTTAACAGACGACTGATGCCATTCGCTTTATGCAGTCCCGGGATAATCAGGTCGATAAAACCGAAGCCGCTGGTGACGGGCTTCATGATGCCATCCAGAGATACGTGCAGTTTGTCGATAACCAGCGGAATTTGTTCATCAGGCAAATTCAGGGAGAACTTAAACAGGATATCGTCAATGTCGTGATAATCGTTTACCGGCTGCAGACGGTGATAATGTTTGGCCATCAGCGCCACGAAAGCCTCGGGAGCGTTTTTGCTGACATAAGCGCTTTTCAGACCACAGGCGACGAAGTTAAGCTGCTTATCCTTCAGCAGTTCGCCAATCACAATACGCGATTCATGCCGGGTTAGCTCCCCGTGAAACAACTGTTTGCCATGTTCATACACCAGCGCGCCATTTTCTGCGACGAAGGAAATTTCGTCTTTCAGCTCGGGGAAGAAGGAGATCAACTGGTAGTACTGATTACCGCTAGCGACCACAAATTCGATATTACGTTTTTTCAGTTCCTGGTATTGCGCCATGAAGCGTACACGATCGTACTGCTTGGCATCGTCGAGAAAAGTGCCGTCCATATCGGTAACGACAACGTTAACGGTCATACTTAAGCTCCTGGCTGTAACTGCGACCAGAAACATTTTAATAACAATGTGAGCAGAACCACAAATTTATTTCGAATGAAAAGTGGCTGAACGAAAGGAATAGCCGCATAAGACATTAAGGCGTCCTGGCCACCTTACGTTTTCCTCTCGCTTCCCTCTTTGTGTTCCCCTGCAATATTTTAAACTTGCATTAACCTTATTTTAACTTAAAGTATCACATATAACTAATTTTACTTTCGAACGAAAGACGATGAGGTTGATATGACGACTCCTTTTACCCACGAAACGCTGCCCACCGACCCAAAAGCGGCCATTCGTCAGATGAAGCAGGCGCTACGCGCGCAAATCGGCGACGTACAGGCGGTGTTCGACCGTTTGAGTGCCACCATAGCAGCCCGGGTGGCGGAAATTAACGCTCTGAAAGCGCAGGGACAGCCGGTATGGCCAATTATCCCTTTTAGCGAACTGGCGATGGGCAACATTAGCGATGCCACCCGCGCCGAGGTTAAGCGCCGTGGGTGCGCGGTGATTAAAGGTCATTTTCCACGCGAACAGGCGCTGGCGTGGGACCAGTCGATGCTCGACTATCTGGACAAGAACCATTTTGACGAGGTGTATAAAGGACCGGGGGATAATTTTTTCGGTACGCTGAGCGCCTCCCGGCCTGAAATCTATCCTGTCTACTGGTCGCAGGCGCAAATGCAGGCCCGCCAAAGTGAAGAGATGGCGCTGGCGCAGTCGTTCCTCAACCGTCTGTGGCAGGTAGAGCACGACGGCAAGCGATGGTTTAATCCGGATATCAGCATCATTTATCCGGATCGCATCCGTCGCCGCCCGCCAGGCACCACATCCAAAGGACTGGGAGCGCATACCGACTCCGGCGCGCTGGAGCGCTGGCTTCTGCCAGCCTATCAGCGGGTATTCGCCAGTGTGTTTAACGGCAACGTCGAGCAGTACGATCCGTGGAATGCGGCGCACCGTACCGACGTTGAAGAGTACACGGTGGATAACACCACAAAATGCTCGGTATTTCGCACCTTCCAGGGCTGGACCGCGCTCTCCGATATGCTGCCCGGTCAGGGGTTGCTTCATGTCGTCCCTATCCCGGAGGCGATGGCGTATATTCTGCTGCGCCCGCTGCTGGATGATGTCCCGGAAGATGAATTATGCGGCGTCGCGCCGGGCCGGGTGCTACCGATTTCTGAACAGTGGCATCCTTTACTGATGGCGGCGTTAACCAGCATTCCGCCGCTGGAAGCCGGGGATTCCGTGTGGTGGCATTGCGATGTCATCCACTCCGTCGCCCCCGTCGAAAATCAGCAGGGCTGGGGCAATGTGATGTACATTCCTGCCGCGCCAATGTGTGAGAAAAACCTGGCCTATGCGCGTAAGGTGAAAGCGGCGCTGGAGACAGGCGCATCACCGGGCGATTTCCCGCGCGAGGACTATGAAACCACCTGGGAAGGGCGCTTCACGCTGCGCGATCTGAATATTCACGGTAAACGGGCATTAGGTATGGACGTTTGACGGTCGTACCGCCCTGCCCGCTCAACTGCGGTGTGCCCTTTGTCTGGGCGCACCCGTCTTACCGGATCTACGCGCCAGGATACGTAGGCCCGGTAAGCGCAGCGCCACCGGGCGTCAGTGTTTAGCTTTCAATCCCTTTACTACGCAGGTGATCTTCGTAATTACCAGCTTATTTCATTCTTTCCTGAGCTAAAGGATGAGATCTCTTTTGTCGCGGAAAACGGCGCACTGGTTTACGAACATGGCAAGCAACTGTTCCACGGCGAACTGACCTGACATGAATCGCGGATTGTTATTGGCGAGTTGCTGAAAGATAAGCAACTTAATTTTGTCGCCTGCGGTCTGCAAAGTGCATATGTCAGCGAAAATGCGCCAGAAGCATTCGTTACCCTGATGGCAAAACACTACCATCGCCTGAAACCTGTAAAAGATTATCAGGAGATTGATGACGTACTGTTCAAGTTTTCGCTCAACCTACCGGATGAACAAATCCCGTTAGTGATCGACAAACTACACGTTACGCTCGATGGCATTATGAAGCCCGTCACAAGTGGTTTTGGCTTTATCGATCTGATTATTCCCGGCCTGCATAAAGCAAACGGTATTTCGCGGTTACTGAAACGCTGGGATCTGTCGCCACAAAATGTGGTAGCGATTGGCGGCAGCGGCAATGACGCAGAGATGCTTAAAATGGCGCATTATTCCTTTGCGATGGACAATGCCGCAGAAAACATTAAACAAATCGCCCGTTACGCTACCGATAATAATAAGCATGAAGGCGCACTGAATGTGATTCAGGCGGTGCTGGAAAATAAAGTGCCGTTTACACTTTAACGAGAGTCGGGGCAATTGCCCCGATTTCTCAATGAGCATTACACTCATCTTCTTCAATCAGTTCAACCACTAATGTGGTTCCAGGCCCCTGTAAGTAATATTCATCGTCAAGGGGATCGCGCAGTTTCATAAATGTCGTTTTACCGACTTGCATGGTATGCCCGGCAGCCATTTCTGCTCCACTTTCAAGCAGGTAACGCAGAACATTATTGAAAATATCAGAATATTTTTGCCCTTCGTGATGGCCTTGTGCGTGTGCTGCGAAATCTGGTAGCCCAAAGCAATCAGCACCATAGGTACGCATCCATACGCCTTCGATATCCTCAACTTCATATTTCACAAATCCACAAAATAGAGAGGTCAGCGGGAAACCTTCACGCAACATTTCCAGACTATGCTTACCCAACTCCTGAGACTTAAATACCCCCGCAGGTAATGAAGTGTGAGCCGATTCATTTAATACAGCGACAGCCCCCATGTTACTTAATGCACCTGCAACCACAGCCAACGCAACATATTGCTCTAAAGGTGAAGTATCATACCCCTTATAATATAAAATAATATTTGCACTGGTTGCCCGTACTTGCTCTTTTACTTCCTGGGGATAATGAGCTGGCGCGACGCATTGTTCGATTGATTCCTGAGGGTAAGGCGTTTTAAATCCAACCATCGATATTACATGCTTACCCCATCCTGCTAAACCAAAAAAATCCAGTTCAGGGACAAGTTCACACGTTGCTTGTTTCATACTGGAATGATAATTACGCAACAAGCGGGTGAGTTCTTTTGAATTATTTTCCGGGAGAGTATCAAATACAACAACTAAACTTAGTGGGTTATCAATTTCAGCATTCGCTACTAAAACACCTTGTATATTAGATGCGTTTTTTTCTTTACGGCCAAAAAAGCGTTCCAAAATGCTCATATTCATTCCTTTTGTTGAACAATAAAGGAATATAAAATAGCACTTGAATTCTTATAAAGAAAATAACATTACAATATGTTTACCACAAAATATATTCGCAATTTTTATGATAGATCCTCTTCTTTCATTTAATTTTAAAATCGAATATTAAGAATATATATAATTTTTACATTGCATTCGGAAAAAATAAAAATTACCTTGTTAACATTCTGTAACCCCGACGCTATCGGGGTTACAGACAATAACTTACTCGATCCCTTTACTACGCAAATAATCGTCGTAGTTGCCGCTGAAGTCCACCACGCTCTCCGGCGTAATTTCAATGACGCGGGTTGCCAGCGAGCTGACGAACTCACGGTCGTGCGAAACAAAGATCAGCGTGCCCTGATACAGCTCCAGCGCCATATTCAGCGATTCGATCGACTCCATATCCAGGTGGTTAGTCGGTTCGTCCATAATCAGGATATTCGGCTTTTGCATCATCAGTTTGCCGAAAAGCATACGGCCCTTCTCGCCACCGGAAAGGACTTTCGCAGGCTTTTTGATATCATCCTGGCTAAATAGCAGGCGGCCCAGAATACTGCGCACTGCCTGCTCGTCGTCGCCTTCCTGCTTCCACTGACTCATCCATTCAAACACCGTCAGGTCATTTTCGAATTCATATTCGTGGTCCTGCGCGTAGTAACCAATACGCGCGTTTTCCGACCATTTAACGGTGCCGTGATCGGCGTCCAGATCGCCAACCAGCGTCTTCAGCAGCGTAGATTTACCCACGCCATTGGTGCCGAGTACCGCCAGCTTCTCGCCGACTTCGAGCAGCAAATTGACATTTTTAAACAGCGGACCGTTATCAAAACCTTTCGTCAGCGCTTCCACTTCCAGAGCGTTACGGAACAGTTTTTTATCCTGCTCAAAACGGATGAACGGGTTCTGACGGCTGGAGGCTTTCACCTCTTCCAGCTTGATTTTATCAATCTGCCGCGCGCGCGACGTTGCCTGACGCGATTTAGAGGCATTGGCGCTAAAACGGCTAACAAAAGATTGCAGCTCGGCAATTTGCGCTTTTTTCTTCGCATTATCGGCCAACAGACGTTCACGCGCCTGAGTCGCCGCCGTCATATACTCATCATAGTTACCCGGATAGACGCGCAAGTCGCCGTAATCCAGATCCGCCATATGCGTACAAACCATGTTCAGGAAGTGACGGTCGTGCGAAATGATAATCATCGTGCTATCGCGCTCGTTCAGCACCTGCTCCAGCCAACGGATAGTATCAATATCCAGGTTGTTGGTCGGTTCGTCGAGCAACAGGATGTCCGGGTTAGAGAATAACGCCTGCGCCAGCAGCACACGCAATTTCCAGCCTGGCGCGACTTCACTCATCAGACCGTAATGCTGCTCCAGCGGGATGCCCACCCCCAACAGCAGTTCGCCCGCGCGCGCCTCAGCGGAATAACCGTCCATCTCGCCGTATTTTACTTCCAGATCGGCGACTTTATAGCCGTCTTCTTCGCTCATTTCCGGCAAGGCATAGATACGGTCGCGCTCCTGCTTGACTTCCCACAGTTCGCCATGCCCCATAATGACAGTATCAAGAACGGTGAATGTTTCAAAAGCGAACTGGTCCTGACGCAGCTTACCGATGCGCTCATTCGGATCGAGGGAAACATTGCCCAGCGTCGGCTCCAGGTCGCCGCCGAGGATTTTCATAAAAGTGGACTTTCCGCTACCGTTGGCGCCGATCAGGCCGTAACGGTTGCCGCCGCCAAATTTGACGGAAATGTTTTCGAACAGCGGCTTACTGCCGAACTGCATGGTAACGTTGCTGGAAACTAACACAGGCTTATCCTGAAAAAAGATGTGACAAACCGCTTATTATGCCACAAGTCTGAAATAAGATCGCGCCCTGTACAAAGGGCTACACTGAACCGTAAGGGAAAAAAACGTGATTTCGTACACATCTGAATTCCCTGTTTACTGGAATGCACCTATAATGCGCTCCCAACATGACAGAATTCTCAACCTACTAGCCTGCTTGGCACAGAATCTCGCATAACATGAATATGAAATTAACAACGCTTTTCGCGGCGGCTTTCGCTGTAGTTGGTTTTTGTAAAACAGCCTCAGCAGTCACTTACCCGCTGCCTACCGATGGTAGCCGTTTAATTGGGCAAAATCAGGTCATCACCGTTCCGGAGGGCAATACCCAGCCGCTGGAGTATTTTGCCGCGGAGTATCAGATGGGGCTGTCCAACATGCTGGAAGCCAACCCGGGCGTGGATACCTTCCTGCCGAAGGGCGGTACCGTGCTGAATATTCCGCAGCAGCTGATCCTGCCGGATACCGTACACGAAGGCATTATCATCAATAGCGCGGAAATGCGCCTCTATTACTACCCGAAAGGCACAAACACCGTTATCGTCCTGCCGATTGGGATCGGTCAGTTAGGTAAAGACACGCCTATCAACTGGACGACCAAAGTTGAACGTAAAAAAGCCGGTCCGACCTGGACGCCTACGGCAAAAATGCACGCTGAATATCGCGCCGCCGGCGAGCCGCTGCCTGCCGTCGTGCCTGCGGGCCCGGATAACCCGATGGGCCTGTACGCACTGTACATCGGTCGCCTGTATGCTATTCACGGCACCAACGCCAACTTCGGCATCGGGCTTCGCGTGAGCCACGGCTGCGTACGTCTGCGCAACGACGATATCAAATTCCTGTTTGAAAATGTGCCGGTCGGTACCCGCGTGCAGTTTATCGATGAACCGGTAAAAGCCACCACCGAACCGGACGGTAGCCGTTACATTGAGGTGCATAACCCGCTGTCAACGACGGAAGCGCAGTTTGAAGGTAAGGAAGCGGTGCCGATCACGCTTAATAAGAGTATCCTGGCCGTCACCAACGAGCCTGACGTTGATCAGACCGTCGTACAACAGGCAGTTCAGGATCGTTCCGGGATGCCGGTTCGTCTGAACTGACAGACTCTGCCTGCGAAGCCCGATAGATACTATCGGGCTTCTCTTACAGCATCAGTTGCAATAATCCATATCCCACCAGCGCCGCCCATGCCAGCATCGGCAGCGAATAGAAATGAAATCGCCACCAGATTCGGCGATCGTTCGCCATCCGTAAAGCAATAAGATTTGCCAGCGACCCCGGCAGCAGACCAAACCCGCCGATATTCACCGCCCACGCCAGCAGCGTCGAGGCCGGTACATAGTTCAGCAGGAGAATGGTACTGGGCACATTACTGATAACCTGCGACAGGCCGATAGCGGTTAGCCAAAGTCCCAGGTGAGACAGTGCGCCAACCTGGTTGAAAACGCCCTGCAACGCCGGCAATTGCGTTAGCAGATGGACATCAATAAACATCGCCATAAATACCAGCAGCAGCGTCCAGTCCACGCTGACTATCACCCTGCGCGCCAGCACAATAAACCCAGCCGCCACCAACACCAGTCCCCATAACTCTTGCCTGAGCTCCAGCGCGGTAAGAAAAACGACATATAATGCCAGGCAACTCCACACCAGACGGGGCTGCCACTGCGGCGAACGCGTACCGGTATGATACTGTAACGCCCTACCCGGAAAACAAAACCAGCACAGGAGCAGTAACGTCAGCATCATCATGACGGCAAGCGGCGCCATTTGCCCGCTAAATTCAGCAAAGCTTAAGCCGGAGCGTCCCCATAACAGAATATTTTGCGGATTACCGACAGGCGTCAGCAGCGAACCGGCGTTCACCGCCAACGCTTCAAAAATAATCAATCGGTTGACCGGAATCGCGCACAGTTTTTTTAATGTTATCGTCAGCGGCACAACGATAAACAGCGCGACATCGTTTGTCAGAAAGGTCGACAGCACCGCCGCAGCCAGCACCAGGAACATCGCCAGTTGCCGCTCGGTATGAAATCGGCGCGTCATCTTGCGTCCCAGCACATCAAAATAGCCGCTCAGCTCAACGCCTTTAGTGAGCAACATTAACCCACTGAGGGTAATAATGGTGTGCCAGTCAATCGCGCCAGGCCAGGCGCGAGGCGCAAAAGGAACAAACAGGCTTAACGCCATCCCCACAATGATCAACAACTGAAAAAAACGGTCACGCCGCAGCGCCCGTAAAAAGGCCAGATTCATTCTGCAGATGTTCCATGCTGTTGCGTGAAGGCCAAAAAGGCATCCAATGTCTCCTGGCTGACATGGTGTTCCATCCCTTCCGCATCACGACGCGCGATTTCCGGGCTTACGCCTAATACCAGTAAAAAATTTTCGACAATTTGATGCCGCTCGCGGCTTTCCTGCGCCAGCTTCTCCCCTTCCGGCGTCAGAAAAACGCCGCGCCAGGGGATCATTTGAATAAATCCTAACGATGCCAGGCGTTTAAGCATTTTGGCCACAGTCGGCTGGGAGACGCCGAGCCGCGCCGCCATATCCACCTGACGCGCTTCCCCTACCTCAATAATTAAATCGGAAATCAGCTCAACGTAATCGTCTATCAACTCACGGCGATGCGCCTCTCTGACCTGACGAAATCCTTCAACGTGTTCTTCTACGTTCACCAATTGCGTCACTTTTTTTGTTGTTGGCGTACCTGCGCGACGACCCATTTTGCTTCCTCGTTTCTGTGACGCGTTAACGCGTCAGCTGACAGAGCGCTCATTGTAAACCAGAGTTGTCCGGGCACAAAAAATTAACGTTTTAGCAATAGCTATAAAACATAGCCTGTGCTATATCTGTATGTAATGCAGACATCCCTCACGGATCGATGGGATAGAAACATCAGGAGGTTTATATGAACGAATTTAAGAGGTGTATACGCGTGTTCAGTCACTCTCCCTTTAAAGTCCGGTTAATGCTGCTCTCTATGTTGTGCGATATGATCAACGGCAAACCGGAGCAGGATAACCCATCCACGAAATAACGCGGCGGTGCGGTACGCCGCTTTATTTTGCATCCTCAACGGAAATGGCGCCCATTTCCCCTGTTTTTTTGTGGTTTTGCTATTCTCTTCGCAAAACATTTTCTTTCCGGCGGTTGACCTTCTTACCCGCACGCTCTATCTTCTGGCAGCCCTGAATATTTTGCGACTCGCCGTTGCGAACCCAATACCTTTTTTACGCATAATCAGGCAGGTAATGACCCTTCGCGCCAGGGTTAGCACATGGCGTTTTTGCAATAGTGGCATATGAATTCAACCCTTATCGATTCACTTCTGGCCCGTCGTCGGGCTGTAAGCCCATGGGCGGGCCTCTACTTTTTACAGTCGCTGCTGATTAACCTCGCGCTCGGCTACCCCTTTAGCCTGCTTTATACCGCGGCGTTTACCTGCCTGCTGCTGCTGCTCTGGCGCTACCTGCCCCGCGGACAAAAAGCGCTGCTCGGCATCTGTTCGCTGGTAGCCGCTTGCTATTTTCCCTTTGGACAGGCTTACGGCGCGCCGAACTTTAATACGCTGCTGGCGCTGCACTCCACCAATATGGAAGAGTCGAGCGAAATCCTGACCATCTTCCCGTGGTATAGCTACCTGACCGGACTTTTTATTTTTGCGCTGGGTATTATTGCGCTTCGTCGCCGAAAAGAAGAGGTCAGGCCGCGCTGGAATAGCCTCGACAGCCTGTGCCTGCTGATCAGCGTCGCGGCATTTTTCGTCGCGCCGGTACAAAATCTGGCGTGGGGCGGCGTTTTTAAGGTTATTGATACCGGCTATCCGGTTTTTCGCTTCGCCAAAGACGTTATCGTCAATAACAACGAAGTCATTGAAGAGCAGCACCGTATGGCGCAGCTATCCGGCATAAAAGATAGCTGGACGGTTACTGCGGTGAAACCCAGATATCACATCTATGTCGTGGTGATTGGTGAAAGCGCGCGACGGGATGCCATGGGCGCTTTCGGCGGCCACTGGGATAATACCCCCTTCGCCAGCCATGTGAATGGCGACTTCTTTATGGATTGCATCGCCGCCAGCGGCTCAACGCAAAAATCGCTCGGTTTAACGCTCAATCGCGTGGTGGATAACAAACCGCAGTATCAGGATAACTTCGTCACGCTGGCTAACCGCGCCGGTTTTCAGACATGGTGGTTTTCCAATCAGGGGCAAATCGGCGAATACGACACGGCCATCGCCAGTATCGCCAAACGCGCCGATGAAGCGCATTTCCTGAAAAACGGCGATTTTGAAGCAGATAAAAATACTCGCGACGACGCGCTGTTAACCATGACGGCGCAGGTATTGGCGACAGAACGCACGCAACCGCAGTTGATTGTGTTGCATTTAATGGGGTCGCATCCCCAGGCCTGCGACCGTACTCAGGGAAAATACGCGACGTTTGTCCAGTCGAAAGAGACGTCTTGTTATTTATACACCATGACGCAAACCGATGATTTACTCCGTCAGCTCTATACTCAGCTTCGTCATAGCGGCGACAGTTTTTCGCTCGTCTATTTCTCCGATCACGGGCTGGCGTTTAAAGAGCGCGGCAAAGCGGTACAGTACCTGGCGCATGACGACAAATTCCAGCAAAACTTCCAGGTGCCGTTTATGGTGCTATCCAGCGACAGTAAAGCGCATCGGATCATTAAAGCTCGCCGTTCTGCGAACGATTTCCTGAGTTTTTTCTCGCAATGGACAGGAATTAGCGCTAAAGAGATCAAAAATCGCTATCGATTTATTTCGGAACAGAAAGCCGGGCCCGTTTATATCACCAATTTCAAATTACAAAAAGTGGACTATAACCATCTGGGCAGCGATATTTTTTCACTAAAATAATGCATGTTTCAGGCAAAAAAAATCCGCCCCGAAAGGCGGATTTTTCATTTTCACCGACGTGATTAGAAGCGGTAACCCACGCCAGCAATCCAGGTGCCAACGTCAACGCTACGAATACGGCTCTGCTCGTAAGAGAAGTCCAGAGCAACATTTTCCATCGGGTTGAATTGCAGACCAGCGCCATAGGAGAAGCCATAATCGCTGGTGTCATGCTTGTAGGTTGGGTAATCGGTCGTCTGGAATTTACCGTAACCCACACCGACTACACCGTAGATGCTCGCCCAATCGTTCAGACGGTAAGCCGGGCCGGCAGTGATGCCGTAGTACTGACCTTTGTTGTAATCGCCCGCACCGTTAGTACGATCTTTTTCGGTGTAGGTGAAGGAACCGATTACGCCCAGCGGGTTGTCGTCCTGCTCGTAACGATACTTCAGGTTGAAACCGCTCATTTTATTCGCTACGCCCTGCGCGTCGCTCTGAGCGTAACCACCGGTAACGGTAGAAGTAGCAGCTACTGCAGTACCTGCGGAAAAAGCCAGAACAGCGGCCAGTGCTGAAAGACATGCAATTTTTTTCATAACCACCTCAAATGTGCTTCAAGTAAGTCCTAAGTTTTAAATATATCAAAAATTAATGGGAAACTCTTTGCGATTCACGGTGTCTAAGGGCGCCTTTCATGTAACAGAACGTTTCCATATCGCGCTATCTTATTCAATTAACATCACTTTTCCGGCTGATTGCACCAATAATGCGCGTGCGACGCGATACATTCATCCAGATTATTCCTAAACTAACAGTCTATTTATCCATCAATTTAAGTTCATTTTATGGAATCCTGGAAATTTTTTTTCAACGAATCCTCAACCGCCACGGGGAATTTCCATTACACTGCCACCTTTACTCGTACTGACATTTTTTGACAGGAGAAAGGATGCCGGGGTCAACACGTAAACTACCAGTCTGGTTGCCCATTTTGGTTTTGCTCATTGCCATGTCCTCTATTCAGAGTGGCGCTTCACTGGCGAAATCGTTATTTCCTCTTGTCGGCGCGCCGGGCGTAACGGCGCTTCGTCTGGCGTTGGGAACGCTTATCCTTATCGCCTTTTTCAAACCCTGGCGTTTGCGTTTTGCCAAAGAGCAGCGGCTGCCTTTATTGTTTTATGGTCTGTCGCTGGGCGGGATGAACTATCTATTCTATCTGTCGATTCAGACGGTGCCGTTGGGTATTGCGGTCGCGCTGGAATTTACCGGTCCTCTGGCGGTCGCGCTGTTTTCATCCCGGCGGCCGGTAGATTTTATTTGGGTCGTACTGGCTGTGCTTGGGCTCTGGTTCCTGCTGCCATTAGGGCAAGATATGTCTCACGTCGATCTTACCGGGGCCGCGTTAGCGCTCGGCGCTGGCGCCTGTTGGGCTGTCTATATTCTTACCGGCCAGCGAGCAGGCGCGGAACATGGTCCGGCCACGGTGGCGGTAGGCTCGCTGATTGCCGCCATCATTTTCGTGCCGATTGGCGCAGTTCAGGCTGGCGACGCGCTATGGCACTGGTCGATTCTTCCCTTAGGGTTAGCGGTCGCTGTGCTTTCTACGGCGCTGCCTTATTCACTGGAAATGATTGCGCTGACGCGCCTGCCAACCCGCACCTTCGGTACGCTGATGAGCATGGAACCCGCGCTGGCCGCCGTTTCCGGGATGATTTTTCTGGGCGAAACGCTTACGGGCATACAAATCCTGGCCCTGTGCGCCATCATTGCCGCCTCAATGGGTTCTACCCTAACGATTCGACGCGAACCGCAAATTAAACAAGTTGACGTAAAATAGTTTCTTATTCTGCATGATGTGCATAATCATGCAGAATATCACCTCGTTATTCACCTTTTATTATTGCGCTATTACTTCGTCATTTTTTGTCATATTTTTTCTCATTTTTTACATTAAAATGAGAATTATTACCCACCAAACAGCAAACTCGCCTAACCAATTGATTTTTAATAAAAACAAATATTAAATCTTGTCTGTACTATTAAAGTGATAGGTAAATTCAAAAAAGCAAAGTTAAAAACCGGTGCTATACTTATTTTCGTTAATTACCTGGGACACAAACATCAAGAGGATATGAGATTATGAGTACCGCTAAACTGGTAAAAACAAAAGCGTCTAATCTGCTTTATACCCGTAACGATGTATCAGAGAGCGATAAAAAAGCGACGGTTGAGTTGCTTAATCGTCAGGTGATCCAGTTCATTGACCTGTCGCTGATCACGAAACAGGCCCACTGGAACATGCGCGGTGCTAACTTTATTGCCGTTCATGAGATGCTGGATGGCTTCCGTACCGCACTGACCGATCATCTGGATACTATGGCCGAGCGCGCCGTACAGCTTGGCGGTGTGGCGTTAGGCACCACGCAAGTTATCAACAGCAAAACACCGCTGAAAAGCTATCCGCTCGATATCCATAACGTGCAGGATCACTTAAAAGAACTGGCCGATCGCTACGCTGTTGTCGCTAATGATGTTCGCAAAGCTATCGGTGAAGCCAAAGATGAAGACACTGCCGATATCTTTACCGCCGCATCACGCGACCTCGATAAATTCCTGTGGTTTATCGAATCCAACATCGAATAAATCTATCTCTACCCTGAATACTTCGAGTTGCAGGAAGGTACAAACGCAGCGAATCCGCAGAAGCCTGACTTCCGTCGGTCACTGAAGCGAACGCACCTGCAACTTGATGTACACAGGTATATAAGTCATCCCTATACCCCTGCCTGTCACAGGGGTTTTGCACTTAAATAGTGCACACGTCTTGTACTCCCCTCCGATAAAAGTGAATCATTTGTAATAATTACATCACACAATCGTTAATTAAAGATTGTTTTAACAACAATTTTTACGCTAAATAGACCCTGTATCTCTACGTTGTTATTCATGCACTAAATCAGTGCCCCAAAACGGTGCGGCATACTGGTTTTGCCCGACTTATTGTGCACAGGAATGATTGACGCTTCTGTTAAAACAATGAGTTACATAATTGGCATGATTTTTTCATTACGCTACATGTTCTCGCAGGGGATCGCCCCGTGGATAGAAAAGGAAATGCTATGAAGTCTCTATTAAAAGTTTCACTGGCTGCACTTACCCTGGCTTTTGCGGTGTCTTCGCACGCTGCGGATAAGAAACTCGTGGTGGCAACCGATACGGCGTTCGTTCCGTTTGAATTTAAACAGGGCGACAAGTACGTCGGTTTTGATGTTGATCTGTGGGACGCTATCGCGAAAGAACTGAAGCTGGACTACACCCTGAAACCGATGGATTTCAGCGGCATTATTCCGGCATTACAAACCAAAAATATCGATCTGGCGCTGGCGGGTATTACGATTACGGACGAGCGTAAAAAAGCGATCGACTTTTCCGATGGCTATTACAAAAGCGGTCTGCTCGTGATGGTGAAAGCCAACAATAACGACATTAAAAGCGTGAAAGACCTCGATGGCAAAGTCGTGGCCGTGAAGAGCGGAACCGGGTCGGTGGATTACGCGAAAGCGAATATCAAAACCAAAGACCTGCGTCAGTTCCCGAACATTGATAACGCGTACATGGAATTAGGCACTAACCGCGCAGACGCCGTTCTGCACGATACGCCGAACATCCTGTACTTTATCAAAACCGCAGGCAACGGCCAGTTCAAGGCGGTAGGCGAATCGCTGGAAGCACAGCAATACGGAGTTGCCTTCCCGAAAGGCAGCGATGAACTGCGCGAGAAAGTCAACGGCGCGCTAAAAACGCTGCGTGAGAATGGCACCTATAACGAAATCTACAAAAAATGGTTCGGTACAGAACCTAAATAAAACGACCTGATGTTGGCTTGTGGCCCGGTAGTGAGGACGCTCACCGGGCCTACAGCTCTTTTCCGTGACGGATAAGACACTTTCACGCCATTTCCGCGCCGGATAGAGCATTTGACTATTTACACCACGGTAACAGGAACGACATATGCAGTTTGACTGGAGCGCCATCTGGCCCGCCATTCCGCTTTTGCTTGAGGGCGCTAAAATGACCCTGTGGATCTCGGTCCTCGGTCTGGCTGGCGGCCTGGTTATTGGACTGGCGGCAGGTTTTGCCCGTACGTTTGGCGGCTGGTTCGCCAACCACATCGCCCTGGTTTTCATTGAAATTATTCGCGGCACGCCCATCGTTGTCCAGGTCATGTTTATCTACTTTGCCCTGCCGATGGCATTTAATGATTTGCGTATTGATCCGTTCAGCGCAGCGGTCGTGACAATTATGATTAACTCCGGCGCTTATATCGCGGAAATTACTCGCGGCGCAGTACTATCCATTCACAAAGGTTTTCGCGAAGCGGGTCTGGCGCTGGGTCTTTCGCGCCGGGAAACCATCCGCCATGTTATTTTACCGCTTGCTCTGCGCCGTATGCTGCCGCCGCTAGGCAACCAGTGGATCATTAGCATCAAAGACACCTCGTTGTTTATTGTTATCGGCGTAGCCGAGCTGACCCGTCAGGGCCAGGAAATTATTGCCGGTAACTTTCGCGCCCTGGAAATCTGGAGCGCCGTGGCCGTCTTCTATTTGATCATTACGCTGGTGCTGAGCTTTATTTTGCGTCGTCTTGAAAGAAGGATGAAAATCCTGTGATTGAATTTAAAAACGTCTCCAAGCACTTTGGCCCCACCCAGGTGCTGCATAACATTGATTTAAACATCCGTCAGGGCGAAGTGGTTGTGATTATCGGCCCTTCCGGTTCGGGTAAATCCACGTTATTACGCTGTATCAATAAACTGGAAGAGATCACTTCCGGCGATCTGATTGTCGATGGTCTGAAAGTCAACGATCCTAAAGTAGACGAACGGCTGATTCGCCAGGAAGCCGGCATGGTGTTTCAACAGTTTTATCTGTTCCCGCATCTGACCGCGCTCGAAAACGTGATGTTCGGTCCTCTGCGCGTGCGCGGCGTAAAGAAAGAAGAAGCGGAAAAACAGGCGAAAGCACTATTAGCGAAAGTTGGACTGGCGGAACGGGCGCACCACTACCCCTCCGAGCTTTCCGGCGGTCAACAACAGCGCGTCGCCATTGCCCGAGCGCTGGCAGTGAAGCCGAAAATGATGCTCTTTGACGAGCCAACCTCCGCTCTGGACCCTGAACTGCGCCATGAAGTGCTGAAAGTCATGCAGGATCTCGCGGAAGAAGGCATGACCATGGTCATTGTCACTCACGAAATCGGCTTTGCCGAAAAAGTCGCCTCACGGCTGATTTTCATCGATAAAGGCCGTATTGCCGAAGATGGCAGTCCGCAGGCGTTGATCGAAAATCCGCCAAGCCCACGTTTACAGGAATTTTTACAGCACGTCTCCTGAGATATCGCCCTTCCTGCCCTGCGGCAGGGAGGGCATCATGGAATAGTCCCATTTCATTTTCCCTCCCCTGCGCCATCTATACTTAGTGTTTTGCATCTCTTTTCTCACTGGAGGAGTCATGCGGTGGACCCTGTTCATCCTTTTTTGTCTACTGGGCGCGCCTGCCCATGCGGTCGCCATACCCGGCGTGACCACAGGGACATCAACCAGCCAGCAAGCAGCGCCAGAGCCCAGTCCTGAACAAAAAAAAGCGGCCTATGCGGCCCTGGCTGACGTACTGGAGAACGAGGCTTCACGTAACGAATTGATAGCGCAACTCCGCGAAGCCTCAACCACGCCGCCGACCGAGCCGGCGCCAGCGCTTGCGCCGCCTGCGGCCAAAGATGAGAAAACGGTACTGGAGAACGTCACCACCGTTACCCGTCAGTACGGCGATGCTTTCGCTACCCGTTTCGCCCAGCTTTATCGCAACATCACCGATGCGCCGCACAAGCCGTTTAACTCGCAAACCTTCACCAACGCGTTAACCCACTTTTTATTTCTGGCCGTCGCGGTATTTGGTTTTTATAGCGTGATACGGCTTTGCGCCCTGCCGTTATATCGAAAAATGGGCCTGTGGGCGCGCAAGAAAAACCGTGAACGCAGCAACTGGTTACAGCTCCCGGCGATGATCGTCGGCGCGTTTATTATCGACCTGCTGCTACTGGCGCTCACCTTATTTATCGGTCAGATGCTCAGTGATAATTTCCATGCGGGAAGTCGAACTATCGCTTTTCAGCAAAGCCTGTTCCTGAATGCCTTCGCGCTGATAGAGTTCTTTAAAGCGATTCTGCGGCTTATTTTTTGCCCTAATGTACCGGAGTTACGCCCATTCGCGATTCAGGATGCGACAGCGCGTTACTGGAATCGCCGTATGAGTTCGCTTAGCAGTTTGATTGGCTACGGGCTGATTGTTGCCGTTCCGATTATTTCCAACCAGGTGAATGTTCAGGTTGGCGCGATGGCGAATGTGGCGATCATGCTCTGCATCACCATCTGGGCGCTGTACCTAATCTTTAAAAACAAAGCGGAGATTACGCAACATTTATTAAGTCTGGCGGAACGATCATTAGCCTTTTTTAGCCTGTTTATCCGCGCCTTTGCGCTGGTGTGGCACTGGCTGGCCAGCGCCTACTTTATCGTGCTGTTTTTCTTCTCGTTATTCGACCCAGGCAATAGTCTGAAGTTTATGATGGGCGCGACCGTGCGCAGTCTGGCGATTATTGGCATCGCGGCGTTTATCTCCGGTATGTTTACCCGCTGGATAGCGAAAACCATCACCCTGTCGCCCCATACGCAGCGCAATTACCCGGAATTACAAAAGCGGCTTAACGGCTGGCTCTCCTCGGCGCTAAAAGTCGCACGCTTTTTGACCGTCTGCGTCGCCGTCATGCTGTTGCTCAACGCCTGGGGATTATTCGATTTCTGGCACTGGCTACATTATGGCGCGGGGGAAAAGATGGTCGATATCCTCATCCGTATCGCGTTAATCTTATTCTTCTCCGCCGTGGGATGGACGATTCTCGCCAGTCTGATTGAGAATCGCCTGGCCTCCGATATTCATGGTCGCCCGCTACCCAGCGCCCGCACGCGCACGCTGCTGACGCTGTTCCGCAATGCGCTGGCAGTGATTATCAGTACCATAACCATCATGATCGTGTTATCGGAAATCGGCGTCAATATCGCGCCATTGCTGGCTGGCGCGGGGGCGTTAGGTCTGGCTATCTCTTTCGGTTCGCAAACCCTGGTGAAAGATATTATTACCGGCGTCTTTATTCAGTTTGAAAACGGGATGAATACCGGCGACTTAGTCACCATAGGCCCGCTGACGGGGACGGTCGAAAGAATGTCGATTCGTTCCGTCGGCGTGCGGCAGGATACCGGGGCATACCATATTATCCCGTGGTCCTCGATCACCACTTTCGCCAACTTTGTGCGCGGTATCGGCTCTGTTGTCGCCAACTATGACGTGGATCGCCATGAGGATGCGGATAAAGCGAATCAGGCGCTGAAAGACGCGGTAACGGCGCTGATGGAGACGGAGGATATTCGCGGGCTGATTATCGGCGAACCCACGTTCGCCGGTATTGTCGGTTTAACGAACACGGCGTTTACTTTACGCGTATCGTTCACCACCCTACCGCTCAAGCAGTGGACGGTGCGTTTTGCCCTTGATAGCCAGGTGAAAAAGCATTTTGATCTGGCCAATGTGCGCGCGCCGGTGCAAACGTATCAGGTTCTACCCGCCCCCGCCGGCGGCCCGTCGCCTGATTCACTGCCGCCGCGCGAACCGACGATTTAGCGTTTACGGGTGATAAAACGGCGACGCTGGTCGCCATCCATAAAGGTCCAGGCAATAAAGCGGCTTTGCTTTTGCCCCTGGGCCATCTCTTTTTTCACCACTTTCACCGCGCCAGCCTCCGTCAACGCCCGGTAAAGCGGCGGTAAATTCTCGCCGTGCGACACCAACGTCGTAAACCACAACACCTGACGGCGGAAGGTTTGGCTTTCAGCAATCATTTTTTTAATAAAGGCGACTTCGCCGCCTTCACACCATAGCTCCTGCTGTTGACCGCCAAAGTTCAGCGCATCATCTTTATTCTGCCCCAAATTGCGGCGCTTACGCTCGCTGCCCGCGCGGGCTGCGGCGGCGGAGTCGTGAAAAGGTGGGTTACAAAGCGTTGCGTCATAAAATTCATTTTTATGAATGATACCGGTAAAAATGGCCGCCGGATCTTTTTGCCGACGCAGACGAATGGCGCGGCTTAACCCCGTATTAGCCTGAATGATAGCCTGCGCGCTGGACATCGCTGCGTCGCTGACTTCACTACCGGTAAATCGCCAGCCATATTCATGGACGCCGATAAGCGGATAAATACAATTGGCGCCCACGCCCACGTCCAGAATAGTTGCCTGCGCCGGAATACTCCCTGTCGTTTCGCCAAGCAGATCCGCCAGATGATGGATATAATCCGCACGACCAGGCACTGGCGGACATAAAAACCCTGGCGGAATGTCCCAGTGTGTGACGGCATAAAAATGCGCCAGCAACGCCTTATTGAGCGCTTTTACCGCTTGCGGATTAGCAAAATCAACGCTCTGTTCACCGGCGGGCGTGCGGATAAGAAAGGACGTCAATTCCGGCGTGGTCTGACACAGTGCGGCGAGATCATAACGGTGTTGGTGGCGGTTGCGCGGGTGTAACCCCGGTTTCTGGGCGGACATGGCATTCTCCTTTTAGCAGCGGCGTAAGATACCCGTATAACGCCACGGGGTAAATATACCACCGCGAATTCCCTGCCTCGCTCGTTTGATCGGATATCTGAATGACATTGGTTCTGCTCATGGTCTGAAAAGATCGCGCGATGCGATTTTTTCACCTGACGGCGCTACACTTAACCTCAGGTACCCTAAAATCAGGAGAGCGTGATGGCATCCGGCTGGGCAAATGACGACGCAGTGAATGAACAAATCAACAATACCATTGAAGATGCCGTTGCCCGCGCTCGCGGCGAACTTCCTCACGGCGAAAGTCGCGATGAATGCGAATCTTGCGGCGACCCTATCCCTGAAGCGCGGCGTAAAGCCGTACCGGGCGTTCGGTTATGCATATCCTGCCAACAGGAGAAAGATTTACATAACGCAACATTTTCAGGATATAATCGCAGAGGTTCAAAAGACAGCCAGTTACGCTGACTTTTCTTTACCGAAACCGCCAGTATCATCCATTCCTTTACGCTCATGCTTTTTAGCGTTCTGCGTCGCAGAATGTGCCGTTAACCTCGACTCTGTAAAGCCAGATGACAAGAACGGTAAATTCCACTGTTGAATTAATTAATAATCAATAGGTTATTTGTCATTCAAAAATTTTGAGCAAGGCCGTCAATTCTATTCGATTTTATCTTTCGCAAAAAACCGTGATACTCATCACATCGACGGAACATCGTCCCATAAACAGAATAACCTGCGAGAGATTAATCATGAAAACCATTAAATATGCTGTTGCAGCCATCGCGCTTTCCACCCTTTCTTTTGGCGCTTTTGCCGCAGAACCGGTTAGCGCGTCTCAGACGCAAAACCTGCATAAAATCGGCGTAGTGTCTGCCGATGGCGCCACCACGCTGGATGGCCTGGAAGCTAAACTGGCTGAAAAAGCCGCCGCTGCTGGCGCAAGCGCTTATAACATCACCTCCGCCGTGGGTAATGACAAAATGAGCGGCACTGCGGTGATTTATAAATAATTTACCTGTCCGCCAGATTTCAGGCTGTAACATCGCTGTTGTTTGAATTCTGACGGGTATTACCCTCGTCTGTTTGCCAACAGACCCACTGCTCCAACCCTCATTAACCCTGTTTGTTACCCTTATTTGCCCGTCCGTCACTGGACGGGTTTTTTTTATTCGCTAAAAGCCTGTTCGACGCGCGCAAGCCCGTCTTCTAACGTCGCCGCCTCTCTCGTCGCAACCAGACAACAGGCCATTTGCGTTTTTAATGATTGCGGCACCGGCTCGTGGCCGGCAAGGCAGCGCTCAATCCAGCGCGCGGTGATTTCAGGATCTTTAGTCGCAGGCAGTGAAAGCGGCTCGTCGTACGTGTCGCTCTGGCGCTCATGCAGTACCTGCACGCCGCGGCTATCAATCAGGCTAATTTGCGGACAGCGTTGCGGGTTGGCATAGACTTCGCCTTCGGTACCATGCATCAGCAAAGCCCGCCCGCCAATGCGGCTAAAAAAGGTCGCCACACGCGGAACATATTCAGGATGAGAAACGCTTGATAAGCGCAGCGCGGCATCCTCAGCAAATGGCGTCGCCAGCTTGGCCAGTGAATGCGCGCTGTTACGCACGCCCATCCGCCAGCGCATCGCCAGCTGTTTTTCCAGCGGCGGGCAGAGCGCGCTCACCGGGATAAACACCGGCTGGCGCCCGTCCAGTTTGGCCTGCGCTTGTCCACCGTGTAGGGTGGGGATAATCCCCATCAGCTCAAATATAGTTTCCGTCAGTACACGGGTCGGATCTTCACTGACGCCGTGTACTACGACTGGGAAGCCCAATTTATGCAGCAGGATAGCCAGCAGCGGCGTTAAATTCGCCTGTTTACGCGCGCCGTTATAGCTGGGAATAACGACCGGCAACGGCCTATCTGCGGGCGGTGTCAGTTTGATGGTATGATTCTGCATGGCCTCATAAAAGCCCAGCATTTCGGCTTCGCCTTCGCCTTTAATACGCAGCGCCATCAATATACTGCCCATTTCCAGGTCGGGGATGTCGCCATTCAGCATTCGGGTATACAAACCGCGCGCGGTATCCAGATCCAGATCGCGGGCGTGATTTTTACCTCGCCCGATCTCTTTGATGATCTTGCGATAATCCATTGAAAGCTCCTTGAAGTGTGCTCACAGCATTAACGCCGTCGGCGGCGTGCAGGTTTTGCTTTTGGTTTTACTATAACGTCTGGCACGGCAGGCTGCTCTATCGGAAAAACAGGTAAGGCATTCAGTAAACGCTGTCCGTAGTTTTTGGTCAACAAACGCTTATCATAAATGACCACTTCTCCCCGACAGGCGTGGCTACGGATCAATCGCCCTACCTGCTGAATTAAATTAAAAGACGCGCTTGGTAAGCTTTGTACCTCAAACGGATAACGATTCAGGCTTTTTAGCCATTCGCCTTCGGTGATCACGACCGGGCTGTCGATCGGCGGAAAGGCAATTTTATGGATATGGACTTGCGTCAGCAGCTCGCCTTTAAGATCCAGCCCTTCGGCAAAAGACTGAAGCCCAACCAGCACGCTACGTTCGCCGCTCTCCACCCGTTTACGGTGCAGCTCCACCAGCCGGTAACGCGGCTGGTCGCCCTGGACCAGGAGGAGTAAGCGTACATCAGCGACATGCTCCAGAAAACGCTGCATCGCCCGCCCGCTGGCGAACAGTACCAGCATACCATGATGTTTTTTGCTCTCCAGTTGCTCGCGAAAATAGGCCGCCATTTCGGCAATATGCTGCTCTTCGTTATCAATAGTGGGTTCGTAGCGCATTTGAGGAATCACCAGTTTCCCCTGTTCCACATGATTAAACGGCGAATCCAGCGCCACAAAGCGGTCGCCGGCTTTTTCTTTTAAGCCGCTCATTTCCTGCAGGCGCGAAAAGCTATTGAGCGAGCGCAGTGTCGCCGAGGTGACAATAATGTGCGGTACGCTGCGCCATAACAATCTTTCCAGCTGATCGCTGACGCGGATACCGACACAATGGAACCAGACGTGGAGTTGCCCTTCGCGTATTTCACGCGTCGCCCATTTGGACACCGGCGCGCCTGAAGACTGCGCCATCGAAGCCAGCCGCCATAATTTACTTTGCGCCTCGAACATTCCCAGCGCCCGGTTCATCTGTAAAATCACCCGATGCAAACGCACAATATCGTGCGACCCGGTTTTTTCGCTGAGATCGTTGAGAAAGGACTCCGCCAGCCCACGCAGCGTCTCGGTCAGCTTCGCCAGTCGCTGGCAGATTTCCATGACCTCATCAGGCAACTCGCCCATTGCAAAACGGTGCTCCGCCTCCTGCGCTGCGGGCATATACAGATTAAGAATGGCATTGAGCGAGGCGATCAGTTCGTATACCTCCTCGCAATGGGCGTTAAGTCGCTCAGGGTTCGCTAACGGCGGCGTGGTTTTAGGGCGAAACTGCTCCATGCAGGTCGCCACCAGTTTGCTGAACAGATCCAGTTGCAAGCGATACCAGGAGGCGGTAATTTCCGCGCTCATCTCCAGCGCATCGCGCGCGACATCGGGCAGATGATGACCTTCATCCAGTACCAACAGCAGATGCTTTGGTTCCGGCAGTACGGCTTCACTTTCCATCGCCGCCATTACCAGCGCGTGATTCGCCACCACGACTTCCGCTTCCTGTATTTCACGTCGGGCGACAAAGAATGGACATTCGCGGTAATAGTGACAGTTGCGGTTCAGACAACTGGCTTTATCGGTACTTAATCGCCGCCACAGATCGTCGTCAATAGCAATGTCGGTATGATCCCGCAGACCATCCCATTTGTAACCGTCAAGATCCCCTTTCAGCCTGGCGCAACGCTTTTGCTCTTCCTGGTTGTTAGGCGTCAGTTCGTCATCAAGAAAGGCGAGCAGATCCTGCTGCGTAGGCTCGCTACTGGCGAGCGCCGCCAGGTTTCGCGGACACACGTAACGCCCGCGGCCAAAGGCGGCGGTAAAGCGCAGATCGGGGATGATTTTTCGTAGCAGCGGCAAATCTTTGCTAAAGATCTGATCCTGTAACGCCACGTTAGCGGTACTGACCACCAGTGTTTTTTGCTCTTCCCGGGCAATGGCGATACCGGGAATAAGATAGGAGAGGGTTTTCCCGACGCCGGTCGGCGCTTCAATAGCCAGATGTCTCCCTTCTTCCCCGGCCAGCGTTCTGGCGACGTCAGCAATCATCTGCCGCTGCGGCGCACGGGGAATAAAGTCGGGAATCTGGTCCTGAAGCGCCTTATACCAGGCGGCGATTTGCGCTTTCAGCGCAGCGGTCAATGCCATGAGAAAACCTGAAGTACTGTATAAACAGCCACTATTGTGTCACATTTCAGGGGCGGGAAGTACCTTTTTTACCGGTTCTGGAAGGCGGCTCGCAACGCGATGTGTATTTTGCCGGATGGCGGTGCAAGCACCTTATCCGGCCTACGTATTTGCATAGTCCGTAGGCCCGGTAAGCGTCGCGCTACCGGGCATGTTGCCGGATAAAATTTACTGGGCAGGCGTGATTCTGCGCGGGCGACGCGGCGGACGTGCTTTGTCGCCAGCGGGTTTCCCCTCGCCTGTGCGCGGTTTTGGTTTCGCCTTCGCCGCCCCGCTATCCTGACGTCGCGGCTGCTGACTGCGCCCCGCTCCCCCCTGATTTTGTCCGCGTCCACGACCGCCGCCGCCGCGCTGCTGACGACCATTCTGAATCGGCTCCGCTTTAATCGACGGGTCCGGCTCATAGCCCGGCGTCGTAATGCGTGGGATCTCTTTTTTCAGCAACTTTTCGATATCACGCAACAATTTATGTTCGTCAACACAGACCAGCGACAGCGCCTCGCCAGTTGCCGCCGCGCGACCGGTACGGCCAATACGGTGTACATAATCTTCCGGCACGTTCGGCAGTTCATAGTTGACCACGTGCGGCAGTTCTTCAATATCCAGACCACGCGCCGCAATATCCGTCGCCACCAGCACGCGAATATCGCCGGATTTAAAATCGGCCAGCGCGCGGGTACGTGCGCCCTGCGATTTATTACCGTGGATCGCCGCGCTGCGAATACCGTCTTTATTAAGCTGTTCCGCCAGATGGTTCGCGCCATGCTTGGTGCGGGTGAAGACCAACACCTGCTGCCAGTTGCCCTGGCCAATCATCTGCGACAACAGTTCACGTTTGCGTTTTTTATCGACAAAGTGCACGTGCTGCGTCACCTGCTCTGAGGCCGTGTTGCGGCGCGCCACTTCGATTTCCAGCGGGTTGCGCAACAGCTTTTCGGCAAGCGCTTTGATGTCGTCGGAGAACGTGGCGGAGAACAGCAGATTCTGACGCTTCGCCGGCAGTTTCGCCAGCACGCGACGAATGTCGTGAATGAAGCCCATATCCAGCATACGGTCGGCTTCATCCAGTACCAGAATCTCAATCTGATCCAGCTTCACGGCATTTTGATGTTCCAGGTCGAGCAGACGTCCCGGCGTCGCCACCAGCACATCCACGCCGCCGCGCAGTTTCATCATCTGCGGATTGATGCTTACGCCGCCAAATACCACCAGCGAGCGAATATTGAGATATTTACTGTAATCTCTGACGTTTTCGCCAATTTGCGCCGCCAGCTCGCGGGTTGGCGTGAGGATCAACGCACGCACCGGGCGACGACCTTTAGCATGCGGCTGATGGGTAATCAGATGCTGCAACAATGGCAGGGTAAAACCCGCCGTTTTACCGGTTCCGGTCTGGGCGCTGGCCATCAGATCGCGGCCTTCCAGCACGGCGGGAATCGCCTGTTGCTGAATAGGGGTAGGTTCACGGTAACCCTGCTCGGCAATGGCGCGCAGGATATCAGGGTTTAATCCCAGGGAATCAAAAGACATAACTACTCCGGACCGCCCCGACCGTTGCCGGTGTAGTTTTCAGGGAGATGCTCAAATTTGGAATGACAAAAACCACAGTGTCATGAAGGGGCGGAGTGTAGCAGTTTTTGTGATGCGGCGCATAAATTATCCTTACGGTGAGCCGCGGGGAAATGACGCCCCGCGACGGAGATCCATGCGTTATTGTTCAGCAAACGCCTCGCCGTAGAAACTTGCCAGCAGCAGTTGGCGCAGTTCCGATACCAGCGGATAACGCGGGTTAGCGCCGGTACACTGGTCATCGAAGGCATCTTCAGACAGTTTGTCAACGTGTGCCAGGAAGTCAGCTTCCTGCACGCCAGCTTCACGGATAGACTTAGGAATGCCCAGCTCAGCTTTAATGCTTTCCAGCCATGCCAGCAGTTTTTCAATCTTAGCGGCGGTACGGTCGCCCGGCGCGCTCAGGCCCAGGTGGTCAGCAATTTCAGCGTAACGACGGCGTGCCTGCGGACGATCGTACTGGCTGAAAGCGGTCTGCTTGGTCGGGTTGTCATTCGCGTTGTAGCGGATAACGTTACAAATCAGCAGGGCGTTCGCCAGACCGTGCGGAATGTGGAACTGAGAGCCCAGTTTGTGCGCCATGGAGTGACATACACCGAGGAAGGCGTTGGCAAACGCGATACCGGCGATAGTCGCTGCACTGTGAACACGTTCACGCGCAACCGGGTTTTTAGACCCTTCGTGGTAAGACGCCGGCAGGTTTTCTTTCAGCAGTTTCAGAGCCTGCAGAGCCTGACCGTCAGAGAACTCAGAAGCCAGTACGGAAACATAAGCTTCCAGGGCGTGAGTCACCGCATCCAGACCACCGAACGCACACAGGGACTTCGGCATATCCATCACCAGGTTGGCGTCGACAATCGCCATATCCGGGGTCAGGGCATAGTCAGCCAGCGGATATTTCTGACCGGTTGCATCGTCGGTCACAACCGCAAACGGTGTGACTTCAGAACCGGTACCGGAAGTGGTGGTGACGGCGATCATTTTCGCTTTCACGCCCATTTTCGGGAACTTGTAGATACGTTTACGGATGTCCATAAAGCGCAGCGCCAGTTCTTCAAAGTGAGTTTCCGGATGTTCGTACATGACCCACATGATTTTCGCGGCGTCCATCGGGGAACCGCCGCCCAGCGCGATAATCACGTCCGGTTTGAAGGAGTTCGCCAGCTCAGCGCCTTTGCGAACAACGGAAAGCGTCGGGTCGGCTTCAACTTCGAAGAAGACTTCGGTTTCAACGCCAGCCGCTTTCAGCACAGAGGTGATCTGGTCTGCATAGCCGTTGTTGAACAGGAAGCGGTCAGTCACGATGAGCGCACGTTTGTGGCCATCAGTAATCACTTCATCCAGCGCGATGGGCAGAGAGCCACGGCGGAAGTAGATAGATTTCGGAAGTTTGTGCCACAACATGTTTTCAGCTCGCTTAGCAACGGTTTTCTTGTTGATCAGGTGTTTCGGACCAACGTTTTCAGAGATGGAGTTACCACCCCAGGAACCACAACCCAACGTCAGGGAAGGTGCGAGTTTGAAGTTGTACAGGTCACCGATACCACCCTGAGAGGCCGGGGTGTTGATCAGGATACGCGCGGTTTTCATCATCTGACCGAAGTAAGCAACGCGTTCTGGCTGGTTATCCTGGTCAGTGTACAGGCAGGAGGT
>NZ_JBEUJO010000014.1:0-79846 GCF_043356435.1 Salmonella sp. SJTUF15591
AGCCAGGCCCGGTGGCGCCACGCCACCGGGCCGTCAGGGTCTTATTTCTCCTGCGCCAGCCGGATACTGCGCTCTATCACCGCCCGCCTGGCGTCACCCGCCGGCAGCAGCTTCAGCATCATCTCCCAGGCCGCCACCGCCTCGCCAAAGCGCTGCTGCTCAAAGGCGCTGAACGCATACAGGCTTAACACCCGGATATCCGTGTGGTCGCGGCTCACCAGCCGGCGCAGCAGCTCCCCGCCACGGCGGTTATCCTCCGGGTCGGACGAGCGCGTCAGCGCCTCCGCGTAGCCCAGCGCCGCATCGCGGTTTTTCGGGTCCAGCCGGTACGCGTTCGCATAGGCCCCGGTGGCGGTACCGGCATTACCCAGTACCATGCCAATGCGCCCCAGCATGAGCCAGCCCTCAACATTGCCGGCATCATTCTGCAGGCGGGTGCGCAGCCCCAGCGCCAGCCGCGCCATCTCCTCCTCATTCAGCGGCTGCGCCTGCGGGTCCAGCGCCCGCGCCAGCAGCCCGGGCGTCTGCGCCGTCGCCTGCTGCCAGGCCCTCACCTGCGGATAGCTGCCGGTCAGGGCGTAGCTGCCGGCGCCGACCGCCAGCGCAATGACGGCCCCCGGCACGTAAACGCCCCACCCGGCGCGCGCGCCGCAAACCGGGGTGTCCGCCGGCAGCGGCTCCCGGCGCAGGCGCACCCGCCGGCGCGTGCGGGCGACGATTATCCACCCGCCCGCCACGATGGCGGCCAGCGGCAGCACCCACAGCAGCACCGTCAGCGGGGTCAGCGGCGGGTCGTAGGTGACAAAGTTGCCGTAGCGCGCCACCATATAATCGATGATTTCCTGGCGGCTCTTCCCCTCCTGCATCAGGTCATACACCCTGCGGCGCATGTCGGTGGCTATCATCGCGTTCGAGTCCGCAATGCTGTTGTTCTGGCATTTCGGGCAGCGCAGCTGCTCCGTGAGCTGGCGGAACTGCTGCTCCTGCGCTTCATCTTTAAACGGCATCACGTCGGTGGTCGCCCGCGCTGACCCGGCGATAACCAGCGCCAGCATCAGCATCACCATGCCCGGTAACAGTCTCATTGCGCCGCCTCCCGGCTGTATCTGTCCCACAGCGGTTTCAGTTCACTTTCCCATACCCGGGCATTCAAATCGCCCGCATGGCGGTAGCGGATAATCCCCCTGCCGTCGATGAGGAAGGTTTCCGGCGCGCCGTACACGCCCAGGTCCAGCCCCAGCATCCCGTCGCTGTCCGATAAACTCAGCGCATACGGGTTACCCAGTTCTTTTAACCAGGCCACCGCCTTCGCCCGGTCATCCTTATAGTTCAGCCCGACCACCCGGATACCCTGCGCGGCCAGCCGGTTCAGGTACTGATGCTCGGCGCGGCAGGTCGGGCACCAGGTGGCCCAGACGTTAAGCAGCACCGGTTTCCCCTGCGTCAGCACCTCCGCCTGGTAGTACTGACCCGGCGTCTCCAGCGATTCCAGGCGGAACGCCGGCACCGGCTTTCCGGTCAGTGCCGATTCGAGATTCGTCGGGTCATCCCCCTGCGCGTTGCGCGCCAGCTGCCACAGCAGCGCCGCGGCAATCAGCAGAAAAATCAGCAGCGGTAATAACAGTACGTTGCGTTTCATCCGGCCTCCGGCAATGGTTTACGGCGGCGGTAGCGCGGGTCCGCCAGGCACAGCAGCCCGCCCAGCGCCATCAGCAGCCCCCCGGCCCATATCCAGCGGACAAACGGTTTGTAGTACAGGCGCACGGCCCACGCGCCGTTGTCCAGCTCCTCCCCGAGCGCGGCGTACAGGTCGCGGGTCAGCCCGCCGTCAATCGCCGCCTCGGTCATCACCATCCGGCTGGTGTTGTAGAGCCGTTTCTCCGCGTGCAGCACCGCCTCCGGCTCGCCGTGGCGCGTCACCCCGATGAGGGCCACCCCGCCGCGGTAGTTGGGGCCGGTGATGTCCCGCACCTCCCGGAAGGTGAAGCGGTAGTCGTGAATGGTCACGCTGTCGCCCGCCCGCATCCGCACGTCACGCTCCACGCTGTAATTCTGGCTGAAGGCGATGCCGGTAATCGTCACCGCCAGCCCGAGGTGCGCCGCCACCATTCCCCAGTAGCTGAGAGAGGTTTTCGTGCCGCGGGACACGCGCTGTACGGCTTCGGCCACCGCCAGCACCGCAATCCAGCAGGCCATCGCCATCCCCACCGCCGTCATGGCGATGATTTTATCTTCCAGCAGCCATGGCAAAAGTACCGACAGCACCAGGGTGGAGACCAGGGCGGTGAGCAGCAGTTTCCTGATGTTACGCGGCCGGTCCCGGCCCCAGCGCACCAGCGGCCCCACCCCCAGCAGCAGGGCAAAGGGGACCATCAGCCAGGTGAACATGGTGTTAAAGAACGGCTCCCCCACCGAAATGCTGCCCAGCCCCAGCTGTTTGTGCACCAGCGGCAGCAGGGTGCCCAGCAGCACCACCAGCATGGCGGCCATCAGCAGGACGTTGTTGCCGAGCAGCAGCGACTCGCGCGACCACAGCGTGTTGTTCACCCGCGAACGCACCCTGTGCCCGCGCACGGCGAACAGCAGCAGCGAGCCGCCGGTGACCAGCACCATAAAGGCGAGGATAAACATTCCGCGCGCCGGGTCGGAGGCGAAGGCGTGCACCGACACCAGCACCCCGGAGCGCACCAGGAAGGTGCCCAGCAGGCACAGCGAGAAGGCGCAGATGGACAGCAGCAGCGTCCACGCCTTAAAGCCGGCGCGCTGTTCCGTGACCGCCAGCGAGTGCAGCAGGGCGGTACCCGCCAGCCACGGCATAAAGGAGGCGTTCTCCACCGGGTCCCAGAACCACCAGCCGCCCCAGCCCAGCTCGTAGTAGGCCCACGCCGAGCCGAGCACGATGCCCAGCGTCAGGAACACCCACGCCGCCAGCGTCCACGGGCGGGCAAAACGGGTGAACGCGCTGTCCAGACGCCCGCTCAGCAGCGCGGCGATGGCGAAGGCGAAGGCCACCGAGAAGCCGACATAGCCCATGTACAGCAGCGGCGGGTGGAAAATCAGCCCCGGGTCCTGCAGCAGCGGGTTCAGGTCGCGCCCCTCCACCGGAAAGGCCGGCAGCGTGCGGGCGAACGGGCCGGAGGTGAACAGGATGAACGCCAGAAAACCGGCGCAGACCATCCCCATCACCGCCAGCACCCGGGCGACGATATCCGCCGGCACCCGCCGGCTGAACACCGCCACCGCCAGGGTCCAGCCGCTCATCAGCAGCACCCACAGCAGCAGCGAGCCCTCGTGCGCTCCCCAGGTGGCGGCCACCCGGTACCACACCGGCAGCTGCGTGTTCGAGTTGCCGGCGACATAGGCCACGGTGAAGTCGTTAACCACAAAGGCGTGCACCAGCACGAAAAACGCGCCCGCCACGCAGATGAACAGCAGCCAGGCGAACACCCCGGCCGACGCCATCATCCGCGCGTCGCCGCGCGCCACGCCCCACAGCGGGTAAACGGACAGCAGCAGCGCCACGCCGAGCGCCAGGCACAGCAGTGCGTGGCCGTATTCAGGCATCATGATGAGGTGTCCTTATCAGCGCGTTGCGGGCGGCGGTGGTTTTCCTGCATCGCCTTTTCCACTTCCGGCGGGGTGTAGTTCTCGTCATGCTTGGCCAGCACCTCGTGCGCCAGAACGTGGTTGCCCTTCTCCAGGGTGCCCTGCACCACCACCCCCTGCCCCTCGCGGAACAGGTCCGGCAGTATCCCCTCATAGCTCACCGTCACCGACCCTTCGGCGTCGTAGAGGCTGAAGTTCACCTTCAGCGAGTCCGGGTCGCGCCTGACGCTGCCGGGCATCACCATCCCGCCGACGCGCAGGCGCTGGCCCACCGCCGGCAGCTGCTGCGTCTCGCGCTTGCCGTAGAGGATTTCGCCGGGGGTATAGAACAGGTCGATATTCGCGCGCAGCGCGTACAGGACCAGGGCGGTGGTCAGCCCCAGGCCCGCCAGCACCGCGCAGACCACCCGTAACCGGTTTTTACGTCGCAGGTTCACGCGGCCTCCTGTTGCGCCTGTGCGGCACGCATCCGCGCCTCGCGCGCCCGCTGCTGCGCCACGCCGCGCAGAATGGCCCGGCGCTGCAGCACCGTGTGCAGCGCCAGCAGCGCCAGCGGCGCCACGGTCATCGCCACCGCCAGCCAGACAAAAAAGGCGTACCCGCCCATGGCGAAAAAATCGCTCCACGATGAAAATGCCGGACTCACCGGTGCCCCCTTTTCAGTATCAGTTCGCTCACCCACGGGCGGCGTTTTTCCATCAGTAAAATCAGGTTGCGCATCCGCATCAGCGCCAGCGTCATAAAGAGCAGCAGGTAGCCGGCGATGGCCCAGCGCAGCGGCGAGCGCATCGCCGGGTCGATGCTCTGCTGCATCCGCGTCGAGCCCTGGTGCAGGGTGTTCCACCACTCGACGGAATAGTGGATAACCGGCAGGTTCACCACGCCGACCAGCACCAGAATGCCCGCCGCGCGCCCGGCCATTTTACGGTCGTCAAAGGCGTGCCACAGGGCGATGACCCCGGCGTAGAGAAACAGCAGCACCAGCTCCGAGGTCAGGCGCGCGTCCCACACCCACCAGGTGCCCCACATCGGTTTGCCCCACGCCGCGCCGGTGACCAGCGCGATGAAGGTGTACACCGCCCCCACCGGCGCCATCGCCGCGACGGCAAGGCTGGCCATTTTCATCTGCCAGACCAGCCCGGTAAACGCCGCCACCGCCATCGCCGCATAGATACCCATTGACCAGATGGCCGCCGGGACATGCAGGTACATAATGCGGTAGCCCTCCCCCTGCTGGTAGTCCGCCGGGGCGAAACCAAAGCCCCGGACCCAGCCGGTGGCCAGCGCGATGATGCCGGCCGCCGCCAGCCACGGCACGAGCCTGCCGCAAATCTGATACAGCCGGGGCGGCGCCGCCAGCTGATGAAGGGTTTTCCACATAGTCGTCACCTGACCTCCTGAAACCAGTAAAATGTCCGTCGTGCCGGGGCGCTACTGCGTACTGATGCGCAGCGCCGCCGCGGTGGCGAACGGGCTTAACGTCGCGCTGCCCGCCAGCAGCGCCCCCAGCACCGCCAGATAGCCGTCAGCGGGTAAATGCATCGATGCCGCGTCCATCGCCGCAGCGGCGAAAATCAGCACCGGAACACTCAGCGGCAGCACCAGAATGCCCAGCAGGACGCCGCCGCGCCGCAGGCCGGCCGTCAGCGCAACGCCCGGCGCGGCGAGAAACCCCAGCGCCGGCGTGCCGAGCAGCAGCGTCAGCGCCATGATTTTCCAGCCGTACACGTCCATCCCCAGCAGCAGCGCCACCAGCGGGGAGAGCATCATCAGCGGCAGGCCGGTCACCGCCCAGTGGGCCAGCACCTTCGCCAGCACCACCGCCGGCAGCGGCACCGGCAGCAGCATCAGCTGCTCCAGGCTGCCGTCCTGCAGGTCGTCGCGAAACAGCCGCTCCAGCGCCAGCAGCGAGGCCAGCAGCGCCGCCACCTGGATGATGCCCGGCGCGATACGCGCCAGCAGCTGCGGCTGCGGCCCGACGCTTAACGGAAACAGGGTGATGACCATCAGGAAGAACCACAGCGGGCCGGCGATGTCCGCGCCGTGGCGGAACGCCACGCGCAGCTCGAGACAGAAGACACGCCACATCACAGCCCGGCCCCCCCGCCGGTCAGCGCCAGGCGGCGGACGGTGTCCGCGGTCCCCGGCAGCGGCTGGTGGGTGGTGAGAATGACCATCCCGCCCTGCGCCGTGTGTGCCGCCATCCGCCGGGTGAGGCGCGCCACGCCGTTAACGTCAATGGCGGTGAACGGCTCGTCGAGCACCCACAGCGCGGCGCGGGTCAGCCACAGGCGGGCCAGCGCCACCCGGCGCTGCTGCCCGGCCGAGAGCCGGGCGACCGGCACGTCCTCAAATCCCGCCAGCCCGGCCTGCGCCAGCGCCTCCGGGAGGCGCGCGCCGTCACCGGGGTGGAAGAAGTGCAGGTTCTCCCGCGCCGTCAGGCGGGATTTAATCCCCGGCTGGTGCCCTATCCACAGCAGACTGCGATGGAAGCTGTCGCGCACGCGGCGCAGGGGCTCGCCCTGCCAGTACACCTCCCCGCCGTCCGGGCGCGCCAGCCCGGTCAGCAGGCGCAGCAGGGTGGTTTTTCCGGCGCCGTTGCCGCCGGTGACCTGCACCCACTCCCCGGCCTCCACGGTGAACGACAGCCCACTGAACAGCGTCCTCTCGTCCCGCTCGCAGTACAGATCTCTGGCTTCAAGCATCATTGTCATTGCGCATATTCAGGTTGATATGGCGTATAAACACCGGTCAGGCTTTCCAGGAAGGCGACGATATCGTCAATATCGTTTTGCGGCAGATCGGTGCCAACCTGGTAACGCAGCATCAGTTTTACCGCGCCATCCAGCGTCGGTACGTCGCCCCGATGGAAATAAGGCGCCGTTAACGCGACGTTGCGTAAGCCCGGGACTTTTTGCCGTAATTTATCGCGAACCTCTTTGGTGACGTTCATACGACCAATATCCGCTGCGGTAATTTCGCCAAAATTAAAGTCTCGCTTTAATCCCAATGGTTCAAAAGAGCGCCCGCCTAAAATGATACCGCCGTGACAGGTTGCACATTTATTCTCTTTAAATAATTGATAACCGTGTTTCTGTTGCGCGGTCAGCGCATTTTCATCTCCACGTAGCCATTTATCAAAGGCGGAATCCGGCGTTATCAACGTTTTTTCAAATTCGGCGATCGCATCAGTAATATTTTCCCCGGTAAATCCTTGCGGATAAACCGCCTGGAAATCTTTTTTCAGGACAGGATCTTTATCAAGCTTGCTAATAATCTCATCCCAGGATTTAGAGGCCATTTCAATAGGATTTAACGGCGGTCCGCCTGCTTGCTCCTGCAGGGTTGCAGCACGACCATCCCAAAATTGTTCGATATTAAATACGGAGTTGAATACCGTCGGCGCATTTATTGGTCCTACCGCACCGCCAACGCCAATTGAGGTTTTTCTGCCATCGACACCGCCCGCATTTAACGCGTGACAATGCGCACAGGATATTGTGCTGTCGCCGGATAAACGTTCATCATGATAAAGACGGAAACCTAAGTCGACTTTTTTCGCATCGACGGGAATATTGCGCGGAATAGGCTGAACGGGTTCATTCCGGTGCGCCGGGTCGGTATCGGCGCTGGCATAGTTGCGCTCACGCTGATCGGCTATCCAGTTCAGGATGTCAGTACGCTCTTTATCGCTGACGCCCCCCGCCCAGTGCAGCGCGACATAGCGGGTTGGCGGCATAGTCTGATGTTGCATAACCCATTCAATTTTATTCAGTTCGCTTTGCGGCACCGGCGTATCCGCAATCAGGGCGGCCCGTACCGCCTCCAGGTTAAACGATTTGTAGCCGAGCTGGATATCGTAATCCATTAGCTGCTTTGCCACCGGAAAAGAGGAATAAAAAGGTAATTCAGCGGAAGGCGTATGACAATAATCACATCCTTTCTCCCTGAAATAACCCAGTATTTTATTATTTTCACCCACAACCGAGGCCTGCACATCGCTTTTTTTACTGCGCTGTTTGTCGTAATACCATACATACCCGGACAAACCTAAATAACATAACAGCCCAACGGTGATAACCGTTGTCGCATAGAGGGTAATTTTTTTCATATCACTATCCTTATGGGGTATTGCGGCATGATTAATTAAATTTTATTTTTTACTCATGAGGCCCGTCAATACTAAATACAAACCCATCATGGATATTGATTGGTATCAATAATTACAATTGGCTAAACCTATAGATATGATAACCCCCGACTATCGTAAGATTTATTTTGCGATGCCCGTCACAGGGTTTATTCAACCGCAACAATGGATAAATCCTCTTTTCCGTCATCAAAACGAACGATAGCCAACAATAATTGACTTAACGCAGCATAAAAACCATAGGAATCATGCTTAAGGCAATTATTTGTAAATTCCGGAAGCCATTCCAGTAATGACGACAATGTTTTCTGGCGTAATTTATTCATTCTCCGTTGTTGGAACGATTCACCCAATGAAAAATGTAAATGGCTGAGTAATTCCAGATAAATCGCCAGGTGGTCGGCCGGCTCTTTAAAATCGTCGTTGACTTCCATCCCGGCTTCAAGCAATAAATGTTTAATCATGCCGGGTTCCTGCTGCGGGTATTGCGAGGCGTAGGGCAAGGCCGATTTTTTATCCGTCATCAGGAACAATCCGCAAAAATCTGCGGCCAGCTCCAGCTGCGCATCCTGGCGCAGGCTAAGCGCGGCAATTTTTTGTTCGAGTAACGCCACCGACGCCGCCAGCGCAGGCTGACGCTTTAACAGCGCCAGCCAGTCCGCGATCTCCGCGGACTGTAATTGTATTAACCCTTCATCATCCACTTCCCGGAAAAAGAGTAACGCCAGCCATGCATATACGCAGGCGTACTGTTCCTGAGCAAGCGCTGGCTGCTTAATCATGCGGATTCCCCTGCGATGCGGGTACATATTCACACTGCGCGACCATCTCGACCGGACCGTTAAACGCCGTGACGTTATCAATAGGGCCGGTATATTTTTCAATTTCCACCAGCGTCGTATGCGCGCTGGTCGCCTGCGCGAGCTGTGATGTACCGATATCCAGCGTTAATACGTTAGGGTTGCCGTACTTACATAACGCGTTGATGTCGCCGCCTTTATCAGGATCGTACCAGGCACCTTCATGAATTCGCGCCACGCCCGGCGCATAGCGATCGGAAACTACCGCCCCCGCCAGTACCTGCCCGCGTGCATTGAATACCCGCACGATGTCACCGTTGCGGATCCCGCGCGCGCTGGCATCCTGTGGGTTAATAAAGACCGGCTCCTTGCCGCCAACGGCATATTGCTGACGCAGCGTTTCCGACTCGCACAGTTGGGAATGCAGACGGAAATCAGGGTGGACGGATTGTAAGTGCAACGGCCAGCGCTGCGATCCCGGCCCGCCATGCGAGCGTTCGATTTTTTCGAACCACATGGGATGGCCCTGACAATCGTCGTATTGCATGTCGGCGATCGTTTTGGAGTAAATCTCGATCAAACCGCTTGGCGTGCCCAACGGCTCCAGGTCCGGATCTTCACGGAAAGCCTGATGGCGCACAAACATCTGCGGATGATCAAACTCGATGTACTCCTGTTGATTCCAGAACACCTCGAAAGTCGGTAAGTGGATACCGCGACCTTTTCCCTGCTGGCTCCCTTCCTGCCAGATGCGTTTCAGCCAGCCCATTTCATCAAGACCTTCCGTGAATGCCGCTTCACGGTTAAAGCGTCGGCAGAGATCGCGGAAAATATCAAAGTCATTACGCGCTTCAAACTGCGGCGACACCACCTGTTTCATGGCGATAATGCCGCGGTTAGAGTGGTTGCCGAACTGATCGAGGTCGTTACGCTCAAATTGGGTGGTAGCCGGCAAAACGATATCCGCAAAGCGGCAGGTCGACGTCCACTGGTTATCAATAGCGATGACCGTTTCCAGCTTGCGCCAGCCTTCAATTATGCGGTTAATTTGTTGGTGTCGGTGGAACGGGTTGGTCCCGGCGAACACGCACATCTTCAGCGGCGGTAATTTAACCGATTTCCCGTTCCAGTTAATGATCTTGCCCGGTTCAAGAATGGCATCCATAAAACGCGCAATAGGAATGGTGCTGCTGTAGCCTTTGTAATCCGTGCTGTCGTGCACTGGCGGAACGGTCGTCGAACCGGAAAAGCCGCTTAAAATGATCCCTTTACGGCCAGGCGTCCCGGCGCCGTTGTAGTGCCAGCCAAAACCAAAGCCGCCGCCCGGTAAACCAATCTGTCCCAGCATTGCCGCCAGCACGACGACCATCCATGACCACTGTTCGCCATGCTGCATACGTTGTACGCACCAGCCAGCGATGATTTGCGTTCTGTCGCCCGCCATCTGCCGCGCCAACGCGCGGATGGTGTCGGCGTCAATACCGCACAGTTTTTCCGCCCAGGCGGCATCTTTGGGCTGTCCATCTTTTTCGCCCAGCAAATAGGGGAGGAACTGCTCAAAACCGACGCAGTAGTTATCGAGGAAATTTTTATCGTACAGTTTCTCGCTGTACAGGGTATGCGCCAGCGCCAGTTGTAACGGGACATCCGTCTGCGGGTTAATGGCGATATGTTTGACCTTATCGCGCCCCAGATAATCGTGCGTGGAGGTAACAACCGGGTCGATGCTGATGACCGAGATAGCACCACTGGCAACCTTCTCTTTTAATTGTTCATAGTACTGATAGACATCGTGATCCGGGCACCACCAGTTTGCCTGCTGGTTTTTCACCATATCAGAACCCCATAGCACAATCGTTTTACTGTTCTGTAAAACCAGAGGCCATGACGTTTGCTGCTCGTACACTTCCATTGAACCCACCACGCGCGGCAAAATCACCTGCGCCGCGCCGGTCGAATAGTCCCCTCCCGTGCTGACGCTATTGCCATGTAGCGCAATCGCGCGCGCCAGCATCCCGGAGGCGTTATGGAACATGCCGGTAGATTGCCAGCCGCTCGCCGTCAGTAACGCGCTCGGCCCGTAGGTTTTTTGCACCCGCTCCAGTTCCTGATAGAACAGATCCAGCGCTTCATCCCAGGAGACGCGCACAAAACGATTATCGCCGCGCTGCGAGGTGTCGCTTTGATGACCTTTGCGCATCCAGTCGACGCGCACCATCGGATAGCGAATACGCGCCGCGTTGTGGACGTGATCGGGCAGACCGGCGATCATTTTGGACGGGTATTTATCCTGTTCAAACGGTTTTGCCGCCACAAATCGACCGTCAACCACCGTGGCGCGAATCGCCCCCCAGTGAGAGCCGGTAAGGATACCCTCTTTCGTCGCGGCGCCTGGTGCAACGGCATCCGCCGCGCGGGCGCTACGGGGCGTCAGTAGTGACGGCCCCAGCATTCCTGCCACCGTCAAGCCGCCAAGCTGCGCCAGAAAACGTCGACGAGAGACGTGTAACGAGTCCTTATTTTTCATTGTGTTCTCCCTTATCGCTGTGCGGCGTGTTGGTGGTATCAGACGCATTCATCTGGAGATATTTCAACAAGGTACGTTCTTCACGCTTATCCAGACTGGTGAAACCGATCATGCCGTTGAGCGTGCCGATCCAGCCGTTAGCGTCAAAGTGCGCTTTGTCCGGCGCGCCGTGACACTGATTACAGGTGCCGTTATAGAGGGAGTCGGCATAGGCCCAAATCGGTTTAATGTCATTTACCATGTCGCCTTTTTGCATCCACGCGGTTGCCTGTAATTTGCTCCACTGAGTATTGGTCGCCGCGACGGTGGTCTCTTCCAGCGTTTTCACATGCTGTTGCACATCGCCGCGAATCGAGGCGACAAAAATACGTTTACCGGGCAACTGCGTCAGCACGCGCTGGCGACCGTCCGTCTCCGTCCAGCCTTCGATTTGCACTTGCAGCCAGTCACCGTCCCGTTTAAGGACTTTCACTTCAGAAGCAGGTAACAGCGAACCTGCCGGTTCTTTATCGCCTTTAGTGGCGTAAATCGGCTTGATATCCAGCGAATAGAGCGTATCGCCGTCATTATGCGTACTGGCGCTGGCGCGCAGTTCATCAAACTGTTTGCGGAAACCGCTGCTCATATCCGGTAGCTGGTGGGCAATCCCTTTATGGCAGTCGATGCAGGACTGATTTTCTTTCGCGGCGATTTTCATTTGCCGCGCCGCTTCCGGGTTCTGTTTCGCGTGATCCATCGCATCGTAGTTATGGCAGGAACGACAGGTCGCGGAGTTATTCTCTTTCATGCGCGCCCATTCACGCTCGGCAAGCTCGGCGCGTTTGGCTTCAAATTTTTCCGGGGTATCAATCGAGTGGGCGATAAATGTCTGGTAAAGATCGTTGCTGGCTTCCAGCTTACGTTTCACCATGCCTGGAATATCAGGGGGGATATGGCAATCGTGGCATTCCGCGCGTACGCCGGAAGCGTTCTGGAAATGTACGGACTGTTTATATTCCTGATACACCGGCTGCATACTATGGCAGCTGACGCAAAACTCTGTCGTACTGGTCAGTTTGATACCGACGTGAGGTAACACGATCAGCGCAACGCCGATCACAATCCCGACAATGACCAGCGCCAGTATCGACCAACGGGCGCTTGGCCTGAGTAGCGCTCTCCAGAGTTTTCGCATAATAGCCCCTGTAATTATATGGTTTAATGCGCAGATCTTATTCCGCAAATATGAACAGCGTCACTGGTCAGGATGAACGGGATACGGCAATATATGAACAGATATGAACAGAAAGAGACCGCGCGCAGGATGTCACATCACATTGTTATTGTTGAGGATGAACCTGTTACTCAGGCCAGATTACAGGCCTATTTTGAGCAGGAGGGGTATCGCGTTTCGGTGACCGACAGCGGCGCGGGCCTGCGTGACATCATGGAGCATGAGCACGTTTCGCTGATCCTGCTGGATATCAACCTCCCCGATGAAAACGGGTTGATGCTGACCAGGGCGCTACGCGAACGCTCCACGGTGGGCATTATTCTGGTGACGGGGCGTTGCGACCAAATCGACCGCATCGTCGGACTGGAGATGGGCGCGGACGACTACGTCACCAAGCCGCTGGAACTGCGCGAGCTGGTAGTGCGGGTAAAAAATCTTTTGTGGCGTATCGATCTGGCCCGCCCCACGCCGCAAAATGCCAGTGAAAACTGCTATATGTTTTCCGGTTACTGCCTGAACGTGATGAATCACACGCTGGAGCACAATGGTGAAGCCATTAAGCTTACGCGCGCGGAGTACGAGCTACTGCTGGCCTTTGTGACCAACCCAGGCAAAGTGCTGCATCGTGAACGCCTGCTGCGAATGCTTTCCGCCCGCCGCGTAGAGACTCCGGATCTCCGCACAATTGATGTCCTGGTTCGCCGCTTACGCCATAAAATTACGCCGGAACTGCTGGTCACACAGCATGGCGAAGGCTACTTTTTAGCCTCGGAGGTGTATTGATACAGATAGACGGGCCGAAATCCCGGAGGCGATAGCGAACGACGAACGCGCGCGCTGTCGGCGTTGTTATGCGTCAAAATAAGCACCGGCGGGCTGATATTTTCAGGTACCGGTTGCCCCTGTAAGACCTTAATCGACTGCGTTATCGCTAATTCTCCCTGCCAGGCCATCTGATCGCTGAGCGCCATCAGGATATGGCCGCGTTTTAAACCGCGATAAACCTGATGCGTCAGATAAAATGAGACGATTGTGAGCGGAGTCGTCAAATTTCGCCCTTCGCCCATCGCCGCCTCCGCCGCTATCGCCGACCCGGCGACCACATTGGCGTCCGGATGGCGCTCCAGCATTTCCTGGAGTAAGTTTCGTTGCACTTCAATGTCGTTATCGCCCCAGGCGATATCCACAATGTTGATGGCGCTGCCTTTAATTGCCTGACGAAAACCCGCCACCATCTCCTGACTGCCGCCGGCTTCTTCCGGCCCCGGGAAGAGTAAAACGTTAAGCGCTTTTCCTTTGCTCCACTGCACCAGGAAACGTCCCGGCAGATACCCCATCTGAAACCACGGCAGACCAACGCGGGTTGCGACGCTGGCATCGTGAATCATGTTCACCAGTTCAATAACCGGCACATTACCGGCATACCGTTCCAGTTCCGGGAAACAATCGGTACTGCTGCCAAGCAGAATAGCGTCGGCGCCCCACTCCCGGCATTGCATCATTTGCTGTTGTTGCGTCGCCAGTTGCCGATAGCCATTCGCTTCCAGCACTTTTAAATCAACGCCATACAATTTGGCCGCTTTTTGCATCCCGTAGTTGACGGACAACCAGTAAGAATCTTTCAGGCTGGGGTATAATGCGCACAGTTTCCAGGGTTTACTCGCATTGACTGACGTTTGCCGCCAGGGAATCGCCCGATCGGCGCGCGTCCAGTGTAGCAGTCCGGTTTCGGCTGACGCCGTTTCTACATTCGAGACGATGATTATCAAAAAAAAGAACGAAATAAGCGCGCGCATGATAGCCCCACCAGCAACAAGGTTTTATCCTAATGGTTTTTCCGGCGGCAACTCAACCCATTTCACCCGCGGCGCATAAATGTCAACGCCTTCACTGACCCGCAGATTATGGCTGGCCTTCGCCCTGATGGCGGCGCTCACCCTGCTCAGCACCGTGATCGGCTGGATAAGCCTGCGCGTCATTAGTCAGGTGGAGCAAACCAATACGCAAGCGCTGCTCCCCACGATGAATATGGCCAGGCAGTTAAGCGAAGCCAGCGCTTACGAGCTCTTTTCCGCGCAAAATCTGACCAATGCCGACAGTGAGGGCGTTTGGCTGGCGCAGGGGAAGATGCTGAAAGCGCAAAGCCTTAAAATTAACCATCTTTTGCAGGCATTAAGCGAGCAGGGATTTAATACCTCGGCCATCGCCCGGCAAGAAAAAGAGATTGCGCAAACGCTTGGGCAACAGGGAACGCTGGTCGGTGAAATTCTCACGCTGCGCGCACAGCAACAGCAGTTAAGCCGCCAGATTGCGGAGGCGGCGGAAAGCATTGCCGCCCAGGCTCACGGCCAGGCCAATAATGCCGCGACATCTGCGGGCGCCACCCAGGCCGGTATTTACGATCTTATCGAAAGCGGTAAAGGGGACCAGGCTGAACGCGCGCTTGACCGATTGATTGATATCGACCTTGAGTATGTGAATCAGATGAATGAGTTGCGGGTCAATGCCCTGCGGTTTAAGCAGCTCATTGTGACCTTAAAAGACGCGCAAGGGCTGAGCGATGCCGAGGACACCGATGAAAAACTTAATCAGTTGGTTAAAATTTTATCCCGCCGCCAGCAGCGTATAGAAGATCCTACCGTTCGCACCCAAATCGCCGACGCGCTGGAGAAAATAAACCAGTACACCACACTGGTTACCCTGTTTCGTAAGGAAAACGCCATCCGCGATCAGCTTCAAACGCTTATGGCCAATAACCTCTTTCAGTTTACCCGCTTCAGTACGGAAGTGTCGCAGTTGGTGAACGCCATCGAAAAACGAAACGAGGCTGGGTTAGCGCGTCTTACACACGCCAGTCAGCGTGGGCAAATAGGGTTAGTGATCTTAGGTATCCTGGCGCTGTGCTCATTAAGTTTTATTCTTTGGCGAGTGGTTTACCGTTCCGTATCCCGCCCGCTGGCGCAACAAACGCAGGCCTTACAGCGGCTACTGGAGGGCGATATTGATTCGCCGTTTCCGGAGGCGGCTGGCGTCAGCGAACTGGATACCATCAGCCGTCTGATGGAAGCGTTTCGCGCCAACGTGCGCAAATTGAACCGCCATCGTGAGGATTTGGCGGAACAGGTGCGATCGCAAACGGCGGAGCTTCATGCGCTGGTGCTGGAACACCGGCAGGCGCGCGCCGAAGCGGAAAAGGCCAACGAGGCGAAATCGACGTTCCTTGCCGCCATGAGCCATGAAATTCGCACGCCGCTTTACGGCATTCTCGGTACGGTACAATTGCTGGCCGATAAACCGCTCATGGCAAACTACCGCGACGACTTACAGGCCATTAATGATTCAGGCGAATCGCTACTGGCGATTCTTAACGATATTCTTGATTACTCGGCGATTGAAGTAGGCGGCACCAACGTTTCTATTAGCGAGGAGCCGTTTGAACCGCGACAATTGTTGAATAGCGCGCTGCATTTAATGCACAGCCGCGTGCAGGTGGCGCTCATCGCCGACTTTAGCGAGCAACTCCCCTCCACGCTACAAGGCGATCCGCGCCGGATACGTCAAATTGTGATTAATCTTTTAAGTAATGCGGCGAAATTTACCGATCGCGGCAGCATAGTGCTGCGCACGTTTTGCGACGATCAGAGCTGGTTTATTGAGGTTGAAGATACCGGGTGCGGTATCCCTGAAGCGAAGCTGACGGCTATTTTCAAACCGTTTGTGCAGGCGACAGGACGCCGGGGCGGGACGGGCCTGGGGCTGGCTATCAGCGCCAGCCTGGCAGAAGCGATGGGCGGGACGCTAACCGTCACCAGTACGCTTCATGTTGGCAGTTGTTTTCGTTTACAACTGCCGGTTCGCCACCCCAAACCCGCAAGCAAAAATGCGTTCAGAGAACCGATAAATCTTAACGGACTACGCCTGTTGCTGATTGAAGATAATATGCTGACGCAGCGTATTACCGCTGAAATGCTCACGGGTAAAGGGGTGAAGGTCTCAGTAGCTGAAAGCGCGAATGACGCGCTACGCTGTTTAGCCGAAGGCGAGTCCTTTGATGTGGCGCTGGTGGATTTTGATTTACCGGATTATGACGGCTTAACCCTGGCGCAGCAGTTGATGAGCCTGTATCCCGCCATGAAACGCATTGGTTTTAGCGCGCATGTGATAGACGATAATCTTCGTCAGCGTACCGCCGGTCTTTTCTGCGGGATTATTCAAAAGCCCGTTCCCCGCGAGGAGCTTTACCGCATGATAGCGCACTATTTACAGGGCAAATCTCACAACGCGCGGGTGATGTTGAATGAACATCAGCTTGCCGGCGATATGGCGTCTGTCGGCCCGGAAAAGCTCCGGCAATGGGTCGCGTTATTCAAAGACAGCGCGCTGCCTTTAGTCGAGGAGATCGAGGCAGCGCGCGCCATGAATGACGACGTTAACATTAAGCGGCTGGCGCATAAATTAAAAAGCGGCTGCGCCAGCCTGGGGATGACGCAGGCAACCGAAGCCTGTCGGGAGCTGGAATTGCAACCGCTTAGCGATATAGATATTAAAACTATCGTGACGCAGGGAGTGACGGCGCTCGACGCATGGATAGCCGATCATCCTTCGCCATAATAGCTTCCGGCTCGCCAAACGACGCGTTTCACATCGCCAGTGATCAGGACATAAAACAGTACGCCGAGGGTATAAGAGGGAAATAGCCTACGGCTACTGCCTGTTTAATGATTCTGTGTTTTTTCGTCCTGTAGCCGTGCCTGCTCCGCCAGGGCGGCAAAATCTTTTTCGCTGTAATAGTGCGCGGGAGGCGGTAGCTGCGCCATATCCTCGCTGGGCCACAATTGTAGTTGCGCCAGCGTGCTAAGCTGGATACCGCGCCAGCAATGGGGCAAGCTCAGCGGCAATAGCGGCATTATCTCGCCAGGAATAGCGGTCGGCAGGCGGTCATCGCCCATCTGATAATTACGATGCAGCACCAGATATTTTTCCGGTACCCGCCGCTGGCTGTTCCACCAACGGCCATCAAGCATATCAAACTGAAAACGGGTGATCTGCGCCGGCTGCGCTGCCAGCTGCGTCAGCGCTTGCCGCAGCGCGGTTTCCATCGCCGTGTTGTACATCTCTTGCGTTTTCGTCTGGCCGCCGACAATTAAAGACGCCGCCAGACGGGCACCCGCGAGGTTAGAATAGAGATCTTCCGGCGAAAAGGCCGATACTCCCTCAGAAAATCCGCGAACAGACTCGAAACCGTACCATTGGGCGATTTCGTGCCACTCCGCCACCTGGAACGCCAGATGCGCCGACAGCCAGGCGGCCAGCGTGTAACGCTCGCGTGCATCGACCGGAGGGGTAAAAGCAGTAAAAACCAGACGCCGTTCGGCCAGCTCCTCGCCCAGATTCAGCGTAAAAGCCTGCCCCAGCTTTGGTAGTAGTTGGCTGAAGATATACACTGTCATATCAGCGGTATCCCGCACATGTGCGGTGTCGATGAATCCGCCACGCAAGGTATACACAATACCGTTATTCTCACCGCTAAGGCCAATCAGGTTTGCCACGCCCGAGTACAGATGGTCGTTGTACTGATGATGCCCCAGCGAGTCCACCGTCACGACGTTATTTAACTGATAGAACGGAACCGGCAGTCCCAGCAGCTCGGCATGCAGGTCGTAACCAAAAGCACAACACGGCCGCAACCCCTTTGGCAGCGGCTGCGGCGGCATCGTCGGCCAGGCTTCACTGGCAGCAGGCGTTGGGTGAGTGGACAGATAGAGCGTCAGTGGTAAGGCGGCGCGGGCGCTCCCCGCCAGAAACAGCAGCGCCAGAAAGATAACCCGAACGACGGACCTCAAAATGCTTCTCCTACCTGAAAATAAAAACCGCTGCTAGCTTTGCCCACGCCGTAATCCAGCCGCACGTTGACGCGCGGCTTGAACTCAAAGCGATAGCCCACGCCCGCAGAAGGCAGCCATCGCCCGTCATCCAGATGGTGCAAAGACGATCCCATGGTGCCCGCGCCCACCCAACCGACAACGCCATGCCGCCAGCTCAGCTTATGGCGATATTCCAGCTGACCGCTGATAGCATTTTTATCGCGATAGCGCCCTTCATAATAGCCGCGCATACGATGGTTACTGCCCAGCAGCGGCAGCATATTCCACGGCACGTCGCCCTGGGTAAAGGCGCCGTCAGCTTCCCAGGCCAGCACATCTTTATCATTGACGGCATGGTAACGACTATAGTGCAGTTGGTATTCATCAAACCGCGTATCGCTACCGACGTCCGGTGCGAAGTGGGTATAGCGAAGGGTGGCATACTGCCCTTTGCGTGGGTTAGGTATAAAATCACGATCATCCCAGCTAATCTCAACGCTACCGCCGTTACTCAGTGAAGAACAGCCCTGCGCTGTACTTTGAATTTTGGGCGGATCGGTCTCATCAATTTGCGCGGCGTGCTGTATATCCAGCGTCCAGCCAACGCCAAGATAGATATTGTTGACCAGCCGACGATACAGCATGGGTTGCAGATCCAGCACCTGCGCAGTATAGGCCTGCTTATGGCTGTCTTTATCACCGGCGGCAAAACCCTGTCCCCAATAGTAAGTGGGCGTGTCGCTCAATGCGCCAGTGAGGAAGAAACGCCAGCGATCTTGCGCGAAAAAAGCGTAATTTTGCAGGCTTACGCCAAAAGCGCCTGTGGAGCTAAAATAGCCGCTCAGCGACAGCGTGGATACCTGGCTAACCTTATCGGCAGGATCGGGGCGATACATACCGACGATGGCGGTGCCGATGCCCAACCCCAGTTCAGGGGTATAAAATGGCCCGGGCATTACTCCCCAGTTGACGCCTTTGGCGGCATCGTAAGTATCGCTATCCCCCATTTGTTGTAGCCAGCCGTCCACCTGACTGCGGCTGGGCAGCGCCGCCTGCGCCACGCCGGACAGCACACCGGCGACGCAAAGCAACAGTCGGCAATGGCAGCGGTTCAAAAGCGGTACTCACCGGCCACAAAGAAGCTATTGCGCTCGGCAAAGCCAAACTCAGTGGTAACGTTGAAATGGCGGGTTATTTCATACTGAGCGCCCAGCAGCATGTTCCACGGTGATTGTAGATGCTGTTTGACGTCAAAGCGGCCGTTATTGTTATAGTTAGCCATACTCACCAGCCTTTGTAGCGTCGCTGACGGCATGGTCAGGTCGTCGAGGCTGCCTTTAAACTCCTGCTGCACATCCTGATACATGCTGCCGACCCAGACGTTTAGCTTGCCCGACGGCAGATGCATCTTATCTATACCCGGGGTGGTAAAACGGTAACCAACGCGAGGTGAGACGGTAAAGGCGTCGATGCTGCCATCAAGAATATCGAACTGTGTCTGGGTGTAGTTAGCATCAACAGCGGTAAACCAGTTACCTACGCCGCCGACCAGCGTGGTGCCGATGCCATAGGTAGTGCCTTTAAAGTCGAGTTTAAACTTGAGGTTTTGCAGATCGGCGGGATGAAAAACGTGGCCATTTTTCGTCATCAACCCAACACCAATTTGCGAAATGGAATGACCATCGGTATAGCCCACCAGGCCGTACACATTCATAAATGGCAGCAGCCAGGCATCCAGCTTGACCGTTTCGGTCTTGCTCTTTTCACGGGTATGACCGACGTTAATTTTAAATGCGTTATCTAATGGAATTCCCCCGTTGGGACCTAAAGCCAGGCCATTAAAGTTGATGCTATCAACGTTAATATTCTGCCCAATATTCATGTAGTTAATATTGAGGCCAAATGGCTCGGGAAGCTCATAGCCACGCTTTCGGGCTTCATCACCCAGAAAAGGCAACACTGATGTACTGGCAGGCTTTGCCACCGGCGTTGTCGCGACTGGCGGTGTGGCAGCAGATGGGACGTCATCCTGATAGCTATAAACAGGCGACAGGTTCGCCGGGGGGCTGGTAGCCGCCCAGGTAGAAAAAGCCATAGCGGGCAGCGCCAACAGCAAAAGGGAGCGTTTTTTCATAATGATGAAGCGTTTATTCTGGCGAGAAGCGCCGCCGGATCGAAAGGAGGAGGGAGAATATAGTAATCGTCGCCTGGTGGGCGGGATTTCTGTGCGAATTAATCTTTTGAAATAAAAAACTATTTTCTACAACGTCTTTGTTGCAACACATTAGCTTCATGAGTGGAACTATCGGCCCGACGGCGATCGGGCCGGAGTGAATCAGGACAGAACATGTTGTTCAATCGCCCAGGCAACACCATCTTCAAGGTTCGATTTAGTCACAAAGTTAGCCACCTCTTTGACCGACGGAATGGCGTTGTCCATTGCCACGCCCATGCCGGCGTATTCGATCATCGCAATGTCGTTTTCCTGATCGCCAATCGCCATCACCTCCTCTGGTTTAATACCCAGCGCCTCGGCCAGTGATTTTACGCCAGTGCCTTTATTAACCCGTTTATCGAGAATTTCAAGGAAGTACGGCGCGCTTTTCAGCACGGTATACTTTTCCTTCACCTCTGCCGGTATACGCGCAATCGCCCGGTCGAGAACGGCAGGCTCATCGATCATCATAACTTTCAGGAACTGGGTGTTCGGGTCCATCTTCTCTGCTTCACAAAATACCAGCGGAATGGTCGCCACATACGACTCATGCACCGTGTAGTAGCTGATATCGCGGTTAGCGGTATAAAGCGTATTTCGGTCTAATGCGTGGAAGTGAGAACCCACCTCACGGGACAGTTTTTCCAGGTAACGGTAGTCATCATAGCTGAGCGCCGTTTGCGCAACCGTACTGCCGTCCCCTGCTTTCTGCACCAGCGCCCCGTTATAGGTGATGCAATAATCGCCGGGCTGTTCCATGTGAAGTTCTTTCAGGTAACTGTGCACACCCGCATACGGACGGCCTGTGGTCAGCACCACATTTACCCCTTTTTCACGCGCAGCGGCAATCGCGTTTTTAACCGCCGGAGAAATGGTGTGATCGGGCAGCAGAAGGGTGCCATCCATGTCGATAGCAATAAGTTTGATAGCCATGAAATCCCCGCATTAAATGAGTCCTGACTCATGCTAACGCGATTCCGCTCAAAAAACAGCAAAAGAGTCAGGGATAAAGGGGGATAAACTCTGGAAAAAGGATTCCTCTTTTGTCCGACATGATGAGGAGTTTAACGGTCTTTACAATGGTTGCTTCTATTGTGCATTGACCGATTTATCAGGCAATAACATACAGCAAAATAAAGGAGGTTATTGGGAAACTCACCGTCTATAGAAGAAAAAGAGACTGAGTGTCCCGTTAAACCATTTGAGGAATGAATAATTTGATGACAATTACCGTTAGTACTCTCTGAAAAAAATAAAAATAACACAGCTTTCGATTAAACGGCACACCGGTAAGAAAGCGCAGATAGAAAAAATAGCAATAAAATTAGCGGCGTGGTAATAATAACGAATATGACATGTAAGGAATACATTCATGAAAATAATTAAAATAATATCAGCCATTGCCATGAGTTATTTTTTAAGCGGTTGTATGACGTCATCTTTACTCGATACTATAAAAACGGAAAGCGCACCCACGACAGAAGTCTGGAAAACAGATGAAATAAAAAGTATCAAACCATCAACGACCACAAACGGAGAGGAAACGTGGACATTTGTTGGTGAAGACAATAATTATCAACTTGATATAAAAGATGATAATATCAACACAACAACCAGAAATTTCGTCACTTTACTGAATAATCCTCATATCGATAAAAGAATTATCGAATTTTCCAAACAGCTTTACTGTTCTACCGATAGTAAAAAAGGGAACAAACAAAATGAGTTTCATTGCGTCCGCCCTTCAGATATTAGATACAGTTATAAGTCTTTGACGGAAGAAGAAAAATCAAAAGTCAGAGAGGCATTTTATGTACATGAAAACGATCCTGGCAGTCCTTTTTATTTTACGTTAGCAGGAAAAATCCAACCCAAAGATGCCGGTAATGAAAATGAAATATTACTAAAATCTTCCCATAAAATAAATTTCACACGTGATAAGAAGCATTTCTCGGCTAAGGTTTTATTAATGCCATTCTCTATTATTGGCGATGTTATCACTGCGCCCTTCCAGGCAATTGGCTATATTATTATCATGAATTCTTTACCGGCGATGCGCTACTAATAATAAAGAATGCCTGAATGTATTCAGGCATTCTATGTCAGCCTCACCTTGTCGGATGGCGGAGTAAATACTCTATCCAACCAACAACGTATCTTTAATGCTAAACAATGGAAAATACATCAAGGATATATTATGAACACATTATTTAAAATATTAGTTATAACATTACTTATAGTGGTTATAGGATACGTTATTGTATTGCACTCACTACCCCCAATGCGTTACTAAATCTCAGACTGCTGACAAACCTTCCAGGCGCTGTTAAATGTTGGGATTCGCTCCCCTCAACCTACAGACTAAATCTCTCCCTTATATAAGGGAGAGATTACGCGGGAATATTAAATATCGATATTCGCTGCTTTCAGGGCGTTCTCTTCGATAAAGGCACGACGAGGCTCAACGGCATCACCCATCAGCGTGGTGAACAGCTGGTCGGCAGCAATCGCATCTTTGACGGTCACACGCAGCATACGGCGGCTTTCCGGGTCCATGGTGGTTTCCCACAGCTGATCCGGGTTCATTTCACCCAGACCTTTATAACGCTGGATAGCCAGACCGCGACGTGATTCTTTCACCAGCCACTCCAGCGCCTGCTCGAAGCTGGTTACCGGCTGGCGACGCTCGCCGCGTTCGATAAACGCGTCCTCTTCAATCAGACCGCGCAGCTTCTCGCCCAGCGTGCAGATACGACGATATTCCGCGCCGGTCACAAACTCGTGATCCAACGGATAATCGGTATCCACACCATGCGTACGCACGCGAACGATCGGCTCGAACAGATTCTGTTCCGTATTAGTATGAACATCGAACTTCCACTGACTGCCGTGCTGCTCTTTCTCATTCAGCTCGGTAATCAGCGCATTCACCCAACGCGTTACAGTCTGCTCATCAGAAAGATCGGCTTCGGTCAGAGTTGGCTGATACACCAGCTCTTTGAGCAGCGCTTTCGGGAAGCGACGCTCCATACGACCAATCATTTTCTGCGTGGCGTTATATTCAGAGACCAGTTTTTCTAACGCTTCGCCGGATAGCGCTGGCGCATGAGCGTTCGCGTGCAGAGTCGCACCGTCAAGCGCGATGGAAATCTGGTACTGATCCATCGCTTCGTCGTCTTTGATGTACTGTTCCTGCTTGCCTTTCTTCACTTTGTACAGCGGCGGCTGGGCAATGTAAACGTGGCCGCGCTCGACGATTTCCGGCATCTGACGATAGAAGAAGGTCAACAGCAGCGTACGGATGTGCGAGCCGTCGACGTCCGCATCGGTCATGATGATGATGCTGTGATAGCGCAGCTTGTCCGGGTTGTACTCGTCGCGACCGATACCGCAGCCCAGCGCGGTGATCAGAGTCGCCACTTCCTGAGAGGAGAGCATCTTGTCGAAGCGCGCTTTCTCGACGTTGAGGATTTTACCTTTCAGCGGCAGAATCGCCTGGTTTTTACGGTTACGCCCCTGCTTCGCAGAGCCGCCCGCGGAGTCCCCTTCCACCAGGTACAGTTCGGACAGCGCCGGGTCGCGTTCCTGACAGTCCGCCAGTTTGCCCGGCAGACCGGCTAAATCGAGCGCGCCTTTACGACGGGTCATTTCACGGGCGCGACGCGCCGCTTCACGCGCACGCGCGGCGTCGATAATTTTGCCGACGACGATTTTCGCGTCAGATGGGTTTTCCAGCAGGTATTCGCTCAGCAGTTCGTTCATCTGCTGTTCTACCGCCGATTTCACCTCGGAAGAGACCAGCTTATCTTTGGTCTGCGAGGAGAATTTCGGGTCCGGCACTTTTACGGAAACCACCGCAATCAGACCTTCACGGGCATCGTCGCCGGTGGCGCTGACTTTAGCTTTTTTGCTGTAGCCTTCTTTGTCCATGTAGGCGTTCAGCGTACGGGTCATCGCCGCACGGAAGCCTGCCAGGTGGGTACCGCCGTCGCGCTGCGGAATGTTGTTGGTAAAGCAGTAGATGTTTTCCTGGAAACCGTCGTTCCACTGCAGCGCTACTTCCACGCCGATACCGTCTTTTTCGGTGGAGAAGTAGAAGATATTCGGGTGGATCGGCGTTTTGTTCTTGTTGAGGTACTCAACGAAAGCCTTGATGCCGCCTTCGTAGTGGAAATGATCTTCTTTGCCATCGCGCTTGTCGCGCAGACGGATGGAGACGCCTGAGTTCAGGAATGACAGTTCACGCAGGCGTTTCGCCAGGATCTCATATTCAAATTCAGTGACGTTGGTGAAGGTTTCGTGGCTCGGCCAGAAACGTACCATCGTGCCGGTTTTATCGGTATCGCCAGTGACGGCCAGGGGTGCCTGCGGCACACCGTGCTCGTAGATCTGACGGTGAATTTTGCCATCTCGCTGGATAACCAGTTCCAGTTTTTGCGACAGAGCGTTGACTACCGAGACGCCCACGCCGTGCAGACCGCCGGAGACTTTATAGGAGTTATCGTCAAATTTACCGCCCGCGTGCAGAACGGTCATGATCACTTCCGCCGCCGAGACGCCTTCTTCCGGGTGAATACCGGTCGGAATGCCACGGCCATCATCCGTTACGGACACGGAATTATCGGCGTGAATAGTCACGACGATATCTTTACAGTGACCTGCGAGCGCTTCGTCGATAGCGTTATCTACCACCTCGAATACCATGTGGTGCAGACCGGTGCCGTCATCCGTGTCGCCGATATACATACCCGGGCGCTTACGCACCGCATCCAGCCCTTTCAGGACTTTGATACTGGAGGAGTCATAAGAATTCGACATCAACGTTTCTCGCTCATTTAATCTTGGGTTAATCCGTTATTTTACCCTTTTCCACGGTAAACATCTTCGAATTTTCATCCGACATGTCTATAACGTGTTCAGCGCTAATTGCGCTGACAAAGACCTGCGATTGCGTGGCTTTTAAGCGGCTGGCCAGCAGTCCGCGACGCGCATCGTCAAGTTCAGAGGCAAAATCATCTATCAGGTACAGGCAGCGCCGCCCGCTTTCGCGGGTGAGGAACTCGCCCTGCGCCAGACGTAAGGCGCACATCAATAACTTTAGCTGCCCGCGCGACAGGGTATCTTCCACCGGCGCGCCGTCGGCGCGAATGCGAAAGTCCGCTTTATGCGGCCCGTGCGCGGTGTAGGTCAACATACGGTCACGCTCAAAGCTTCGCTCCAGCACGTCCGCATAGTCTGTCTCTTTCTCCCAGCCGCGCTGGAAAGAGAACGTCAGGGAAAATTCAGGTAAAAACTGCTGACAGGTATCCGCCATGTCCTGTGCGATAGCGCTACTGTACTCCGCCCGCCAGGTACTAATTTGTTCCGCCAGCGGAATCAGCTCTTTATCCCACGGGCGCAATTGCTCATAACGACTCACCTGGCGCAGCGCGGCATTACGCTGTTTCAGCAATCGTTTCAGGTTGCTCCAGGCGGTGAAGAATCCGGCTTCGTTGTGAAAGCATCCCCAGTCAAGGAACGCTCTTCTGTATTTGGGGCCGCCGTTGAGTAAAGTAAACCCCTCCGGCGTAATCAACTGCATCGGCATTAAATGCGCCAGCTCCGCGATCTTGTGGCCGTCGGTACCGTCGATACGGACTTTGCTGTCGCCCTGCTTATCTTTGGTTAAGCCAATCGACGTCTCACGCTCTTCGCCCTGCAGGCGCCCGTGAAGAACAAACGCTTCCTGCTCATGACGAATCACGCGGCCAGGCTGCAAACTGCGAAACGCCCGACCGTGGCCAAGCGTATAGATAGCTTCCAGCACGCTGGTTTTGCCGCTACCGTTGGCGCCAACCAGGAAATTAAAGCCGGGGGATAAAGCGAGATCCGCATTTTCTATGTTGCGGAAGTCTTTGATTAAAAGGCGCGTCAGTGACATATATTAGTACATTCGTCCAGGGGCGTGTGTGTCGCAGCCAGTTCGTCTACCGCCAGCGCGCAGAAAGCGGAGCGTACACGAAGTACGTGAGCATTTCGAGCACTGCCGGGAGGCGAAATGGCAAGTAAACCAGCCCCTTTTCAGATTCTACAGCCTCATTGGCATAACAACGTAGGCAGCACTCTGTGACGCCGCATCCTCAATCTGTACGCTGGATACGGAATCCGTCAGCATAATGCGCACGGTTTCGCACTTCAGCGCATTGAGCACGTCCAGCACGTAACTGACGTTAAAGCCGATTTCCATCTCCGTCCCGCCGTAGCTCACGTCCAGAATCTCTTCCGCTTCTTCCTGCTCCGGGTTATTGGCGGTGATTTTGAGCTGATTCTCACTGACGTACAGACGCACGCCGCGGAATTTCTCATTCGAGAGGATTGCCGCGCGGGCAAACGCCTGCTTGAGGATATCGCAGCCCGCTTCCAGATGTTTATCCGGATTCTTCGGCAGAACGCGACGGTAATCCGGGAAGCGACCATCCACCAGCTTCGAGGTAAAGATAAAGTCGCCGACGTGCGCGCGGATATTATTACTGCCGATCTGCACGCGCAGCGGGTTTTCGCCGCCGTCGAGCATACGCATCAGTTCAATCACGCCTTTACGCGGCACAATCACCGAGTGGCTGGGTAAGGACGCTTCCAGCGGCATTGAGCACACCGCCAGACGGTGGCCGTCGGTCGCGACAGTGCGCAGTTCGCTACCTTCCGTTTCAAACAGCATACCGTTTAAGTAGTAGCGCACATCCTGATGGGCCATCGAAAACTGGGTCGCTTCAATCAGGCGCTTCATCGTGGCCTGCGGCAGCGTAAATTCAACTTCGCTTTGCCAGTCGTCAAGATTCGGGAAATCGGCGGCAGGCAGTGTAGACAGCGAGAAGCGGCTACGGCCAGAACGCACCAGCATCCGATCGCCTTCCAACTGAACGGCAATCTCCGCGCCCTCCGGCAGGCCGCGGCAGATATCAAAGAATTTCCGCGCCGGCACGGTAGTGGCGCCCGGCTCATGCGGCTGAGAAAGCGTAACGCGCGCGACCATCTCCATTTCAAGATCGGTGCCGGTCAGAGAAAGCGTACCGCCCGCTACCTGGAGGAGCAGGTTACCGAGAATCGGCAGCGTAGGACGACCGCCCAGCGGGCCGCTGACCTGCTGAAGCGGTTTTAATAAATGTTCACGTTCAACGGTAAATTTCATAGGATCACGACGACAATGTTCTGATTAAATTCGAAAAATCTTCTTTGATATCGTGGCTTTCTTCACGCAGTTGCTCAATTTTACGACAGGCATGAAGTACGGTAGTGTGGTCGCGCCCGCCAAACGCATCGCCGATTTCCGGCAGACTGTGGTTGGTGAGCTCTTTTGCCAGCGCCATAGCCATCTGGCGCGGACGTGCTACCGAGCGAGATCGACGCTTAGAAAGCAGATCCGCAATTTTGATTTTGTAATACTCGGCCACCGTCTTCTGAATATTGTCGATGGTGACCAGTTTTTCCTGCAACGCCAGTAAATCGCGCAGCGCTTCGCGCACAAAGTCGATAGTAATCGCCCGGCCGGTAAAGTTGGCATTGGCGATCACCCGGTTCAGCGCGCCTTCCAGTTCACGTACGTTAGAGCGTAGACGCTTGGCGATAAAGAACGCGACCTCGCCTGGCAGACGAATATCATTTTCGTCCGCTTTTTTCATCAGGATCGCCACGCGGGTTTCCAGTTCTGGCGGTTCGATCGCCACTGTTAGCCCCCAACCAAAGCGGGACTTGAGACGATCCTCAACGCCGTTGATCTCTTTCGGATAGCGATCCGACGTCAAAATGATCTGCTGATTGCCTTCCAGCAGAGCGTTAAAGGTGTGGAAAAACTCTTCCTGGGATCGTTCTTTATTGGCGAAGAATTGAATATCGTCGATCAGCAATGCGTCAACGGAGCGGTAGTAGCGTTTAAACTCTTCGATGGCGTTATTTTGCAGGGCTTTTACCATGTCCTGCACAAAGCGCTCGGAGTGCATATACACGACTTTCGCGTTGGGTTTGCGCGCCATAATGCCGTTACCTACCGCGTGCAGCAGGTGAGTTTTACCCAGACCGGTGCCGCCATAGAGGAATAAGGGGTTATAGGCGCCGCCAGGATTATCCGCCACCTGACGTGCCGCCGCGCGCGCCAGTTGGTTGGATTTACCTTCGACGAAGTTATCAAATGTATGTTTAACATTGACGTTGGAGCGGTAGGTCGGCTCCGCCGGCGCTGGTACGTTATCCCAGCCCGAACGGGCCGCAGGCGCTACGCGCTGCGGCTGCGCCGTCGTTGTCTGCGCAGGCGCGACAACGTTATGCACAGGCGTTTTTAGCGTTTGCGTAACGGGCTTTGTTCCCACTTCAAAACGCAGTTGTGGGGCATCCGCGCCGCAGAATGTGTTGAGTAATCCATTGATATTGTTGAGGTACTTATCTCTTACCCAATCGAGCACAAAACGGTTTGGCGCATACAAAGCCAGCGTGTTATCGCTCAGTTCCGCCTGCAACGGGCGTATCCACATACTGAATTCTGTGGCTGGTAACTCATCCTGCAATCGGGCAAGACACTGCTGCCAAAGCGAAAGTGACACGGCGGACTCCACTCGAACAAAAGTCGATAAATGACAAAGGCTGATACATTAATGATTGTTGGCGCACGTCGATAAGACCCTGCATGAAGGGTGACGCACGAACCGCTGTCTGCGGTTTTCACGGATCTTTCAAACGATCGCGATTTCACGCAGCCTGAAAGATTCCGTGTTCATGCCTGACCAGGATCGTTTGAAACGATCAGGACCGCGGATCATAGCCTAAACTGAGCAAGAGATCTTCTGTTTCTCACAGATTCTTCCCGATTTATCCACAGGACTTTCCAGGAAAGGATAAGTGTAATCGATCCTGGGGAACTCCTGTACGCTTTCGCGCGCATATTGAAAAAATTAATAGGTAAAGGTGAGCAGACGCCTAAAAGATCGCATAAAGATCCAGGGCGATCCTTGCGCTTTACCTGGCAGTCCGTATAATTCTCCACCCGTCGCGCAATGCCCGTCATATGGCGTCAACGCTGCTTATTTTCCGCACAAAAAGGCGTGGAAAATCGCGGGAAAATAAGGAAAGAGAATTGACTCCGGAGTGTACAATTATTACAATCCGGCCTCTTTAATCACCCACACTGTGGCGTAAGTCGTTCAAAGTTTGTTCGGGTATACGCAAAAGTCAGTGAATTTATTCAAGTTTAGGTAGAAATCGCCATGAAACGCACTTTTCAACCGTCTGTACTGAAGCGCAACCGTTCTCACGGCTTCCGTGCTCGTATGGCTACTAAAAATGGTCGTCAGGTTCTGGCACGTCGTCGTGCTAAAGGCCGCGCTCGTCTGACCGTTTCCAAGTAATAAAGCTAACCCCTGAGTGGTTAAGCTCGCATTTCCCAGGGAGTTACGTTTGTTAACTCCCGCTCATTTCACATTCGTCTTCCAGCAACCTCAACGGGCTGGCACGCCGCAAATCACCATCCTCGGCCGCCTGAATTCGCTGGGGCATCCCCGTATCGGTCTTACCGTCGCCAAGAAAAATGTTCGACGTGCGCATGAACGCAACCGGATTAAACGTCTGACGCGTGAAAGCTTCCGTCTGCGCCAGCATGAACTTCCTGCAATGGATTTCGTGGTGGTGGCGAAAAAAGGGGTTGCCGACCTCGATAACCGTGCTCTCTCGGAAGCGTTGGAAAAATTATGGCGCCGCCACTGTCGCCTGGCTCGCGGGTCCTGATAGCCCTTATTCGGGTCTATCAACGCCTGATCAGTCCGCTGCTTGGGCCGCATTGTCGTTTCACGCCAACGTGCTCAAGCTACGGAATTGAGGCATTGCGCAGGTTTGGAGTGATAAAAGGCAGTTGGTTGACGGTGAAACGCGTATTAAAATGCCACCCTTTACACCCTGGTGGTGACGATCCCGTCCCGCCCGGACCATTTGATACCAGAGAACACTAACGATGGATTCGCAACGCAATCTTTTAGTCATCGCTTTGCTGTTCGTGTCTTTCATGATCTGGCAAGCCTGGGAGCAGGATAAAAATCCGCAACCTCAGACTCAACAGACCACGCAGACAACGACCACCGCAGCGGGTAGCGCCGCCGACCAGGGCGTACCAGCCAGTGGCCAGGGGAAAATGATTACGGTGAAAACCGATGTGCTTGATTTGACTATCAACACCCGTGGTGGTGATGTCGAGCAGGCCTTGCTCCCGGCTTACCCGAAAGAACTGGGTTCCAACGAACCGTTCCAGCTGCTGGAAACCACCCCGCAGTTTATCTATCAGGCGCAAAGCGGCCTGACAGGCCGTGACGGCCCGGATAACCCGGCGAACGGCCCGCGTCCGCTGTACAACGTCGAGAAAGATGCGTTTGTACTGGCCGACGGTCAGAACGAACTGCAGGTTCCGATGACTTATACTGACGCCGCAGGCAACACGTTTACCAAAACGTTTGTCTTTAAGCGTGGCGATTATGCGGTTAACGTGAACTATAGCGTGCAGAACACCGGCGAAAAACCGCTGGAAGTCTCCACCTTTGGTCAGTTAAAACAATCCGTCAACCTGCCTCCTCATCGCGACACCGGCAGCAGCAACTTTGCGCTGCATACGTTCCGCGGCGCAGCGTACTCCACGCCGGATGAGAAGTATGAGAAATACAAATTCGACACCATTGCCGATAACGAAAACCTCAACGTCAGCTCCAAAGGCGGTTGGGTGGCAATGTTGCAGCAGTATTTCGCTACCGCATGGATTCCGCGTAACGACGGCACCAACAATTTCTACACCGCCAATCTGGGTAACGGCATTGTCGCTATCGGCTATAAAGCGCAGCCGGTACTGGTACAGCCAGGCCAGACTGGCGCGATGACCAGCACCCTGTGGGTCGGCCCGGAAATTCAGGATAAAATGGCGGCTGTTGCACCGCACCTGGATTTGACCGTGGACTACGGCTGGTTGTGGTTCATCTCTCAGCCGCTGTTCAAGTTGCTGAAGTGGATCCACAGCTTTGTGGGCAACTGGGGCTTCTCCATTATCATCATTACCTTTATCGTTCGCGGTATCATGTACCCGCTGACCAAAGCGCAGTACACGTCAATGGCGAAGATGCGTATGCTGCAGCCGAAAATTCAGGCGATGCGCGAACGTCTTGGCGATGATAAACAGCGCCAAAGCCAGGAGATGATGGCCCTGTACAAAGCGGAGAAGGTTAACCCGCTGGGCGGCTGCTTCCCGCTGATCATCCAGATGCCTATCTTCCTGGCGTTGTACTACATGCTGATGGGTTCCATTGAACTGCGTCATGCGCCGTTCGCGCTGTGGATTCATGACCTGTCCGCACAGGACCCGTACTACATTCTGCCGATCCTGATGGGCGTAACGATGTTCTTCATTCAGAAGATGTCGCCGACCACCGTGACCGACCCGATGCAGCAGAAGATCATGACCTTTATGCCGGTCATCTTTACGGTGTTCTTCCTGTGGTTCCCGTCAGGTCTGGTGCTGTACTATATCGTCAGCAACCTGGTCACTATCATTCAGCAGCAGCTGATTTACCGTGGTCTGGAGAAGCGTGGCCTGCATAGCCGCGAGAAGAAAAAATCCTGATTCGGTGTAGGCCGGATAAGGCGAAGCCGCCATCCGGCAAGGCGCGCCGGTCAGCCTGATGGCGCTAACGCTTATCAGGCCTACAATCAAAAGGCGGTCATATGACCGCCTTTTTTATTGCAACAAAGTTGAGACTAACCATGAGCCATAACGACACTATCGTCGCCCAGGCAACCCCACCGGGACGCGGTGGCGTGGGTATCCTGCGTATCTCTGGTCTGAAAGCGCGCGACGTTGCGCAAGAGGTGCTGGGCAAGCTGCCGAAGCCGCGCTATGCCGACTACCTGCCGTTTAAAGACGTTGACGGCAGCGCGCTGGATCAGGGTATTGCGCTGTGGTTCCCCGGCCCGAACTCCTTCACCGGTGAAGATGTGCTGGAGCTACAAGGGCACGGCGGTCCGGTGATCCTGGACCTGCTGTTAAAACGTATCCTGACGCTTCCAGGCGTGCGCATTGCCCGACCTGGCGAGTTCTCCGAGCGAGCGTTCCTCAACGATAAGCTCGATTTAGCCCAGGCGGAAGCCATTGCCGACCTGATCGATGCCAGTTCCGAACAGGCGGCGCGTTCGGCGCTAAACTCGTTACAGGGGGCATTTTCCGCCCGCGTTAACCACCTTGTGGAAGCACTTACTCACCTGCGAATCTACGTCGAAGCGGCTATCGATTTTCCGGATGAGGAGATCGACTTTCTCTCTGACGGCAAAATTGAAGCGCAGCTCAATGGCGTCATCGCCGATCTTGACGCCGTGCGAACCGAAGCGCGCCAGGGCAGCCTGCTGCGCGAAGGGATGAAGGTAGTGATTGCCGGACGCCCGAATGCCGGGAAATCCAGCCTGCTGAATGCGCTGGCAGGCCGTGAAGCGGCCATTGTCACCGATATCGCCGGTACCACGCGCGACGTGTTGCGCGAGCATATTCACATCGACGGGATGCCGCTGCATATCATCGATACCGCCGGACTGCGCGACGCCAGCGACGAAGTTGAGCGTATCGGCATCGAACGCGCCTGGCAGGAGATTGAACAGGCCGATCGCGTGCTGTTTATGGTGGATGGCACCACGACGGACGCCGTTGACCCTGCCGACATCTGGCCGGACTTTATCGCCCGTCTGCCCAAAAATCTACCGATTACCGTGGTACGTAACAAGGCGGATATCACCGGCGAACCGTTGGGTATTAGTGAAGTAAACGGTCACTCACTGGTTCGCCTCTCGGCGCGTACCGGCGAAGGCGTCGACGTGTTGCGTAACCACCTCAAGCAGAGCATGGGGTTTGATACCAATATGGAAGGCGGCTTCCTGGCCCGCCGCCGTCACCTACAGGCGCTGGCGGAAGCCGCTAACCATCTTGAACAGGGCAAAGCGCAGTTATTAGGCGCATGGGCGGGGGAACTGCTGGCGGAAGAGTTGCGCCTGGCGCAGCAAAGCTTAAGCGAGATTACCGGCGAGTTTACCTCCGACGACCTGCTGGGACGGATTTTCTCCAGTTTCTGTATTGGTAAATAACGTTGTGTGGCCCGGTGGCGCGATGCTTACCGGGCCTACAAAACCCGTAAGCCGGATAAGGCGTTTATGCCGCCATCCGGCAGCAATGATTTCCCATGCGGAAATCACTGTTGTCCAAATGGCAACTCGTCTCGCGCAACGTCGCCCCGTATTCTTAGCGCCACACTTTTCGTGAGGCCGCTATGAAACGTTTTCTACTGTGTAGTTTTGCCCTGGTTTTACTCTATCCTGCCGGTATTGATATGTATCTGGTCGGTTTACCGCGTATAGCCGCCGATCTGAACGCCAGCGAGGCGCAGTTGCATATCGCCTTCTCCGTTTACCTGGCCGGAATGGCGACGGCCATGCTGTTTGCCGGGAAGATAGCCGACCAGTCAGGCCGCAAGCCGGTCGCGATCGTCGGCGCGATCGTCTTTATGATGGCCTCACTGCTTTGTTCACGGGCGTCGGAAGGCTCGCTATTTCTGAGTGGGCGTTTTCTTCAGGGGGTAGGAGCAGGCGGCTGCTATGTGGTGGCGTTCGCCATTCTGCGCGACACGCTCGACGAGCATCGCCGGGCGAAAGTGCTGTCATTATTGAATGGGATTACCTGTATTGTGCCGGTACTCGCCCCGGTGGTGGGGCATTTGATTATGCTTCGTTTCCCCTGGCAAAGTCTGTTCTATACGATGTCCGCGATGGGCATTATTGTGGGCCTGTTATCACTGTTTATCCTGCGCGAGACGCGCCCGGTAAGGCTGGCTCCACGCGATTTATCACGATCGTCGCCCGCCGCCGAGTCGCTGATTAACCGTTTTTTCGTTAGTCGACTGGCGATCACCACCCTTAGCGTGTCGGTGATCCTGACCTTTGTCAATGCCTCTCCAGTGCTGCTGATGGAGGTGATGGGATTTAGCCGTGGCGACTATGCCATTACCATGGCGCTCACCGCAGGCGTCAGTATGGTCGTCTCTTTTTCCACCCCTTTTGCGCTTGGGTTATTTAAGCCGCGAACCTTAATGCTCGTCTCACAGGGGCTGTTTTTGACGGCTGGCGTGACGTTAAGCCTTGCTCATACCAATACCGTCACACTCTTTGGCCTGACGCTTATCTGCGCCGGATTCTCGGTTGGTTTTGGCGTCGCGATGAGCCAGGCGCTGGGGCCGTTTTCGCTGCGCGCCGGAGTGGCCAGTTCCACGCTCGGTATCGCGCAGGTTTGCGGTTCATCACTGTGGATTTGGCTGGCGGCAATACTCGGTATCAGCGCGATGAATATGCTGATCGGGATTCTGATTGGTTGTAGCATAGTGAGTATTCTGCTGATCTTCTCCGTCACGCCCAACAGGTCCGTAGCCGAGCATGAAGAAATCCCTTACCAATCTCGACCTTAATTTGCTGTTATGCCTACAGTTACTCATGCAGGAGCGCAGCGTCACTAAAGCTGCAAAACGGATGAACGTAACGCCCTCAGCGGTCAGCAAATCGCTGGCGAAACTCCGGGCATGGTTTGACGATCCGCTGTTCGTCAATACGCCGCTGGGCCTGGCGCCGACGCCGCTGATGGTCAGTATGGAGCAAAGTCTGGCGGACTGGATGCAGATGGGGAATCAACTGCTTGATAAACCGCATCATCAAACGCCGCGCGGTTTAAAATTTGAGTTGGCAGCAGAGTCGCCGCTGATGATGATTATGTTTAATTCACTGTCGCAGCAGATTTATCAGCGCTATCCGCAGGCTACCATTAAGGTTCGCAACTGGGATTATGACTCGCTGGAGGCGATTACGCGTGGGGAAGTCGATATCGGATTTACCGGACGCGAAAGCCATCCCCGCTCGCGAGAATTGCTCAGTCTGTTACCGCTCGCGATTGATTTTGAGGTACTGTTTAGCGATTTACCGTGGGTCTGGCTGCGGGAAGATCATCCGGCGCTGCGCGAAGCGTGGGATCTGGACACTTTTCTGCGCTACCCGCATATCAGTATTTGCTGGGAGCAAAGCGATACCTGGGCGCTGGATGATGTCCTGCAAGAAATGGGACGCAAACGCCATATTGCGTTGAGCCTGCCGGGGTTCGAGCAGTCGCTCTTTATGGCCGCCCAGCCGGATCACACCCTGATAGCAACCGCGCCGCGCTATTGCCAGCACTACAATCAGCTCCACCAGCTACCGTTAGTGGCGCGCCCCCTGCCTTTTGATGCGCAACAGCGGGAAAAGCTGATGGTGCCGTTTACCCTATTATGGCACAAACGTAATAGTCATAATCCCAAGATTGTGTGGCTACGACAGGCTATCAACACGCTCTGCCGTCGCCTTATCTGACCACCTGCGTTGATAAATTCACCTTCCTTTTACCAGAAATGTCACCGTCTGATTAAAGAACCTTCTGAAATTGAATTTTTAGCGCGTAAAACCTGTCCATAATTTACGTTAATGTTACTCTCGTCATTATCACGGCCCATTAATCACGGAGCGAAAAATGGCGACTCACTTTGCCAGAGGGATACTTACGGAGGGACAGTTGGTTTCAATTCGTCTCTCTTCGTCTTGCCATATTGAAGCCAGAAACCTGCCTGCTCACCGACGAACGCGTTTTCTCGCCTCCAGAGGCCTTCTTGCCGAACTGATGTTTATGCTGTACGGAATTAGCGAGCTGCCGGAAATCATTATTCAGGCGAAAGGTAAACCCGCGTTTCGTGACAAAAATCTGCCAGGCTTTTCTATCTCCTACGCCGGAAATATGGTTGGCGTGGCGTTGACCACCGAAGGAGAGTGCGGGCTGGATATGGAATTACAGCGCACCTCCCGCGGCTTTCACCATCCGCATTCGCTCGAACGCCACCCTTTCTCCCGTAATGAAAACTTATGGGTAGCCAATCAAAACGATCCCAACGAAGCGCGAGCGCAACTCATTACATTGCGCCAGAGCGTGTTAAAACTCACCGGCGATGTCATGAATGACGATCCGCGGGAGCTGCAACTTTTACCCGTTGCCGGACGCCTGAAGTGCGCGCATGTCACGCAGCTTGAAGCCGTGTGCGATGCGGAAGATGTACTGGTATGGTCCGTAACCGTTACGCCAGCGATAGAAAAATTAAAAGTGTGGGAGTTCGATGGCAAACTGGGCTGGAAAAGCCTGCCCGATATCCAGACGCGCGCCAATGAGCCAACCGGTCGTCTGATGCGATTCGCCCAACTCCCCGCCGCCAAATCGTATACGCTTAATCGTTCATAATGAAAAAAGGGGCACGTATGTCTGAAACGCTGAATGTGGTTACACTGCTGGGAAGTTTACGCAAAGGTTCCTTTAACGGGATGGTGGCGCGTACGCTGCCTAAAGTCGCGCCGGCAGGAATGACGGTATCGCCGCTGCCTTCGATCGGGGATATTCCGCTGTATGACGCCGATATCCAGCAGGAAGAGGGATTTCCAGCCAGCGTAGAGGCGCTGGCGGAGCAGATTCGCAACGCCGACGGCGTCGTCATTGTGACGCCGGAATATAACTATTCCGTTCCCGGCGGCCTGAAGAATGCCATCGACTGGCTATCCCGTCTGCCTGAGCAGCCGCTGGCGGGTAAGCCCGTTCTTATCCAGACCAGTTCAATGGGGGCGATTGGCGGCGCGCGCTGCCAGTATCATCTGCGCCAGATTCTGGTGTTCCTTGATGCGATGGTGATGAATAAACCGGAATTTATGGGCGGCGTGATTCAGAATAAAGTCGACCCGCAGAATGGAGAAGTGGTGGATCAGGGAACGTTAGATCATTTGACCGGTCAGTTGACCGCATTTGGCGAGTTTATTCAGCGCGTTAAAGCGTAAGTTATTTAAAAACCCTCCCCCCGATGGGGCGAGGGTTCATTTCATCAGTGTGCGTCAATAAACACAATCTTCAGCACAAATAACAGCGCGACAATCACTACGCACGGGCTAAGGTCGCGCAGGCGACCGGTACCGATTTTCATCACGCAGTAAGAGATAAAGCCCAGCGCGATACCTTCGGTGATCGAGAAGCTAAACGGCATCATTACCGCCGTAATAAACGCCGGGACCGATTCGGTTAAATCCTGCCAGTTTACCCGCGCCAGGCTGGAGGTCATCAGCACGCCGACGTAAATCAGCGCGCCCGCCGCCGCGTAAGGCGGCACCATGCCCGCCAGCGGCGACAGGAAGATAACCAGCAGGAACAAAATACCGACCACCACCGCCGTCAAACCGGTGCGACCGCCCACCGAAACGCCGGAAGACGATTCAATATAAGCGGTCACAGAAGACGTTCCGACAAATGCGCCAGTGACGGAAGATATACTATCAACAAACAGCGCCTGCTTCATGCGCGGGAATTTGCCTTTCTCATCCGCCAGGCCGGCTTTATCGGTCACGCCAATCAGCGTACCGGAGGAGTCAAACAGGTTTACCAGCATGAAGGAGAAAATAACCCCCGCCAGGCCAAGATTGAACGAACCTGCCAAATCGACATGCCCTACCACGCTGGTGACGCTTGGCGGCGCGGAGACAATGCCGTTGTAGTGTACATCGCCCATCATCCAGCCAAGCAGCGTCGTGACGATGATGGACACCAGCACCGCCGCATGAATGTTGCGCGAAGCGAGAATCGCAATAATAAAGAATCCGAGAACCCCCAGCAGCACGCTGTGCGAGGTCAGGTTGCCGATGCTGACCAGCGTTTCCGGGTTAGCGACGATCACGCCGGCGTTTTTTAGCCCCATCATGCCGATAAACAGGCCGATGCCGCTGGTGATGCCCACGCGCAGGCTGACCGGAATGTTGGCGATCATCCAGTAACGCACGCGGAAGATAGTCAGCAATAAAAGACCAACAGCGCCCCAGAAAATGGCGCCCATGCCTACCTGCCACGGCAGTCCCATTGCCTGCACAACCACGAAGGCAAAGAACGCGTTCAGCCCCATCGCGGGCGCCAGCGCCACCGGCAGGTTAGCGAACAGGCCCATCAGAATACTGCCAAAGGCCGCAATCAGACAGGTGGTCACAAAGACGGCGCTGGTGTCCATGCCAGCTACGCCCAGAATTTGCGGGTTAACAAAAACGATATAAACCATCGTCAGGAAAGTGGTAAAACCGGCGATCACTTCGGTTCGTGCCGTCGTGCCATGTTCGCGCAGTTTAAACACGTGTTCCAGCATACCCTGACCAGCAGCCTGGGTGGTGTGTTGTTGACTCATTATCAATTTCCGGAGAAAGGAGGGAAAATTCGCCGTTATCCTATACCAAAATGCGACACCTGGCGCAGTTGTGTGGTAATTTTTTTCACTCAATTTGTTAGTACGGCAACGATTGCGTCCCCTCATTCAGCATTACGTAAACGTTAAACTTGTTAAAATGGAAATGACATGTCCCAAATCGAAGCGGTGTTTTTTGACTGTGACGGCACGCTGGTCGACAGTGAAGTGATTTGCTCGCGCGCCTATGTCACTATGTTCCGGCAGTTCGGCATTACGCTTGAGCTCACGGAAGTATTCAGACGCTTTAAAGGCGTAAAGCTCTACGAAATTATCGATACCATCAGTAAAGAGCATGGCGTTGCGCTGGCAAAGGCGGAGCTGGAACCCGTGTACCGCGCGGAAGTGGCGCGCCTGTTCGATACCGAACTGGAAGCGATCGCGGGCGCAAATACCCTGCTGGAGAGCATTAAGACGCCCATGTGCGTGGTATCCAACGGGCCGGTCAGTAAGATGCAGCATTCGCTGGGTAAACTGGGCATGTTGCATTATTTTCCCGATTTGCTGTTTAGCGGCTACGATATCCAGCGCTGGAAGCCGGACCCAGCCCTGATGTTCCACGCGGCCAAAGCGATGAACGTAAACGTCGAGAACTGCATTCTGGTGGATGACTCCAGCGCAGGCGCGCAGTCAGGAATTGCGGCGGGAATGGAAGTATTTTATTTCTGCGCCGATCCGCATAACAAACCGATCGATCACCCTAACGTGACGACGTTTACCGATTTGGCGCAGTTGCCGGGATTGTGGAAAGCGCGCGGGTGGGAGATTACGCGTTAACTGAAATGCCGGATGGCGCTAACGCTTATCCGGCCTACAGCATCTGTACCTGTAGGCCCGGTAAGCGCAGCGCCACCGGGCAAAAGAATGAGATTTACTCTTTCGGATCTTTCCCCGCCAGCAGCTTATCCAGCTCATCACCGCCCACGTGACGGAAATCCTGCCCCTTCACGAAGTAGAAGATGTATTCGCAGATATTCTGGCAACGGTCACCGATACGCTCGATAGAACGAGCGCAGAATAACGCGGTCAGCACGCTGGGAATGGTGCGCGAGTCTTCCATCATGTAGGTCATCAGCTGACGCACGATACCTTCGTACTCCTGGTCAACTTTCTTGTCTTCACGGTAGATACGCACCGCTTCGTCGAGATCCATCCGCGCGAACGCATCCAGCACGTCGTGCAGCATCTGCACGGTGTGGCGGCCCAGTGACTCCAGACTCACCAACAGCGGCTGGTGCTGCTGGGAGAATTTCTCCAGCGCGGTACGGCAGATTTTATCCGCCACGTCGCCAATGCGCTCCAGTTCGGCGATGGTTTTGATAATCGCCATCACCAGACGCAGATCGCTCGCCGTCGGCTGGCGCTTGGCGATAATACGCACGCAGGCTTCATCGATGGCGACTTCCATCATATTAACCTGATGGTCGCCTTCTACCACGCGCTTCGCCAGCTCGCTGTCCTGGTTGTGCATGGCGGTGATAGCGTCAGAAAGCTGCTGCTCCACCATGCCGCCCATGGTCATTACCTGAGTGCGGATGCTTTCCAGTTCGGCGTTGAACTGGCCGGAAATATGTTTATTAAGGTTCAGACTGTCCATTACGCACTCCTGAATTAACCGTAACGACCGGTGATATAGTCTTCTGTTTGTTTCTTCGCGGGCTTGGTGAACAGATCGTCCGTGTTGCTGAACTCAATCAACTCGCCCAGGTACATAAACGCCGTATGATCGGAGCAACGTGCCGCCTGCTGCATGTTGTGGGTCACGATCACCACGGTGTAATCCTGTTTCAGCTCGGTGATCAGCTCTTCAATACGCCCGGTAGAGATCGGGTCCAGAGCTGAACATGGCTCATCCAACAGCAACACTTCCGGGCGAATGGCGATACCGCGCGCAATGCACAGACGCTGCTGCTGACCACCGGAGAGAGAGTACCCGCTCTGGTGCAATTTATCTTTGGTTTCGTTCCATAATGCGGCTTTGGTCAACGCCCACTGCACGCGCTCGTCCATATCGGCGCGAGACAGCTTCTCAAACAGACGCACGCCAAAGGCGATATTGTCATAGATGGACATCGGGAACGGCGTCGGCTTCTGGAATACCATCCCCACTTTTGCGCGCAGCAGCGCGATATCCTGGGTGTTGGTGAGAATATTGTCGCCATCCAGCAGAATTTCACCTTCCGCGCGCTGCTCCGGATAAAGCGAATACATTTTATTGAAGGTACGCAGTAGCGTTGATTTACCGCAGCCGGATGGCCCGATAAATGCCGTTACCTGATTCTTCGCGATATCCAGATTAATGTTCTTCAGGGCATGGAATTTGCCGTAGTAGAAGTTCAAATCACGAACCTGAATCTTACTCGGGGCAGTTTCAACCATACTCATTTCACTCTTTTCCTCATCCAGCGCCGCATCCGCCACGCCGTAAAATAATGCCTGATGGCGCTACGCTTATCAGGCCTACAATGTCTTTAACCGTGTTTTTTCTTCGCGAAAACAACACGCGCCAGAATATTCAGCAGCAGTACGCACAGGGTAATAATCAGCACGCCCGCCCAGGCTAATTGTTGCCATTCGGCAAACGGGCTCATCGCGAATTTAAAGATGGTCACCGGCAGGTTGGCGATCGGCTGCATCATGTCGGTGCTCCAGAACTGGTTCGAGAGCGCGGTAAACAACAATGGCGCCGTTTCCCCGGCGATACGCGCAATAGCCAGCAGGATACCGGTCATAATCCCGGAGATAGAGGCTTTCAGCGTAATCGCGGAGATCATCTTCCACTTCGGCGTACCCAGCGCATAAGCGGCTTCACGCAGGCTATCCGGCACCAATTTGAGCATGTTTTCAGTGGTACGGATAACGATCGGTACCTGCAACAGCGCCAGCGCAATCACCCCTGCCCAGCCGGAGAAGTGCTGCATCTGCGCCACCACGATGGTGTAAACAAACAGCCCCACAACAATTGACGGCGCGGAAAGCAGAATGTCGTTAATAAAGCGAATGATTTCCGCCAGCCAGGATTTACGGCCATATTCCGCCAGATAGATCCCGGCCATAATCCCCAGCGGCGTACCCAATACGGTAGCCCAGAGAATCAATAATCCACTCCCTGCCAGGGCGTTCGCCAGCCCGCCGCCCGCCGTGTTCGGCGGCGGCGTCATTTCGGTAAACAGCGCCAGCGACATCCCGTCGATACCACGCGTGATGGTGGACATCAAAATCCAGATCAGCCAGAACAGGCCAAATGCCATCGTCGCCATTGAGAGCGTTAGTGCGATACGGTTCTTCATGCGGCGACGCGCCTGCATCTTGCGACGGGATTCCGCGAGCTGCGCGGTGTTCTGCATATCAAGCGTAGCCATTAACGTGCTCCCTCGTTCTTCGCCAGACGCATAATCATGAACTTAGACGCCGCCAGGACGATAAAGGTGATCACAAACAGGATCAGTCCCAGTTCCATCAACGCTGCCACGTGCAGACCCGATTCCGCCTCAGCGAATTCGTTGGCCAGCGCGGAAGTGATGCTGTTGCCCGGCATATACAGCGACGCGCTGTCGAGCTGGTAGGTGTTGCCGATGATAAAAGTGACCGCCATCGTTTCACCCAGAGCACGGCCCAGCCCCAGCATAATGCCGCCGATCACGCCATTTTTGGTGAACGGTAGCACGATGCGCCAGATAACTTCCCACGTCGTACAGCCGATACCGTAAGCGGACTCTTTCATCATTACCGGCGTTTGCTCGAAGACGTCGCGCATAACCGCCGCAATGTAGGGAATGATCATGATGGCGAGGATGACGCCCGCCGCCAGAATGCCGATACCAAACGCCGGGCCGGAGAACAGCGCGCCGACAAAAGGAATGTTGGAAAGAATATTGCCGACCGGCTCCTGGAAGTACGTCGCAAACAGCGGCGCGAAGATAAACAGCCCCCACATGCCGTACACGATACTGGGGATCGCCGCCAGCAGCTCAATGGCGATGCCGAGCGGACGTTTTAGCCAGCCTGGCGCCAGCTCGGTTAAAAACAGGGCAATGCCGAAACTGACCGGAACGGCGATCAGCAGTGCGATAAAGGAGGTCACCAGCGTGCCGTAAATGGGCACCAGTGCGCCGTAGATATCGTTTGGCGCGTCCCATTCCTTAGTCCAAAGAAATGAGAAACCAAATTTCTGAATACTTGGCCAGGAGGAGATGATCAATGAGACGATAATACCGCCCAACATCAATAGCACAATCAGCGCAGCCAGTTTTACCAGCGCGCTGAAAATCATGTCGCCTTTTTTACCCGGCGGGTTAAAAGCAGGCTTGGTTGCAGCCATAAATTACTCTTTCCATTAAACGCGTTTTACGACGTTGCCCCTGCCGGATGGCGCTACGCTTATCCGGCCTACAACGTGGGCCTGCGGTCGAAACCGTAGGGCGGATAAGCGTAGCGCCATCCGCCAATTCGTTAATTAATACAGCGCCTTACCGTTGCTGTCTTTTATGCTGGTCTTCCAGGCGGTACGAACCTGCTCAACAACGTTATCCGGCAGGCTGGCGTAGTCCAGATCATTCGCCTGCTTAGCGCCATTTTTGTAGGCCCAGTCGAAGAACTTCAACACTTCAGCACCCTGCTCAGGTTTCTTCTGCGCTTTGTGGACCAGGATAAAGGTGGTGGAGGTGATTGGCCACACATCGTCACCTTTCTGGTTGGTCAGATCCTGCGCGAAGGTTTTGCTCCAGTCTGCGCCTTTCGCCGCATTAGAGAAGCTCTCTTCCGTCGGGCTTACCGGCTTGCCGTCGGCAGAAACCAGTTTGGTGTAGGCCAGGTTGTTCTGCTTGGCATACGCATACTCAACGTAGCCGATAGCGCCTGGCAGGCGCTGTACAAATGCCGCGATGCCGTCGTTACCTTTACCGCCCAGACCGGTTGGCCAGTTCACGGTAGAACCCGCGCCCACTTTCGATTTCCACTCGTCGTTGACTTTCGCCAGGTAACTGGTGAACACGAAGGAGGTACCGGAACCGTCAGCGCGACGCACCACAGCGATATTCTGTGAGGGCAGCTTCACGCCTGGGTTCAGTTTAGTGATGGCTTCATCATCCCACTTCTTGATTTTACCGAGGTAGATGTCACCCAGCGTTTTACCATCCAGCACCAGTTCGCCGGATTTGAGGCCTGGAATATTCACCGCCAGCACCACGCCGCCGATCACCGTCGGGAACTGGAACAGGCCTTCCTGATTCAATTTTTCGTCAGACAGCGGCGCATCGGAAGCGCCAAAATCAACGGTATTCGCGGTGATTTGTTTCACGCCGCCGGAAGAGCCTATCCCCTGGTAATTGACTTTGTTACCGGTTTCTTTCTGGTAGGTATCCGCCCATTTGGCATACACCGGCGCAGGAAACGTTGCACCGGCACCTGTCAGGCTTGCTGCTGCAAAGGCAGAGAACGCGCTCATCGATAAGGTCGCGGCGACAACAGTTGCGACAGTGGTACGCATAACTTTCATAATGTCTCCTGCACGGTTTCGGTAAATCGTTGTTTGAGTTGCTACGATGAGCAAAATAGGACAAATTGATGACAGTTATATGTCTTGATTATGACGGTTTGATGACAATGGAAATAAAAAAGCTGGCCCGGGGAGACACCAGACCAGCCTGCAGGGGGAGATGAATTAAACTGTTTGCGCAACCGCAGACGGTTTCAACAGCGCGTACATCAGGCCGCAGGCAATAGTGCCCAGGGCAATAGAGAGCAGATATTGCATCACATGTTCTACCGCATGTGGGATCGCCAGGACAAAGAGGCCGCCGTGTGGCGCCATCAGTGTACAACCGAAATACATGGATAGTCCCCCGGCGATTGCGCCACCGACCATCGTAGAAGGGATGACGCGCATCGGGTCACGCGCGGCGAAGGGAATCGCCCCTTCAGAGATAAAGCACAGCCCCAGGATAAAAGATGCATTACCCGCTTCATGCTCAGCGGCATTGAATTTCGCTCTGGCTGCCCAGGTTGCGACGCCCATTCCTAATGCCGGTACCATCCCTGCCGCCATAATGGCCGCCATTGGCATATAAGAATGAGAAGCCAGTAAACCGACGCCGAAGGTATACGCAGCTTTATTCACCGGCCCGCCAAGGTCAAAACCTTGCATTGCGCCCAGCAACATTCCCAGCAAGATAGCATTCGTAGAGGTCATATTCCCCAGGAACGTCGTCAGCCCTTCCATCACCGCAGAAACGGGGCCACCCACCACGTAAATCATGATTAGGCCGGTAACCAGCGTAGACAGTAGCGGCAAAACCAGCACAGGCTTAAGCGCTTCCATTGACGCCGGCAGCTTAATATTTTGCGCCAGAAACCGTACGCTGTAACCGGCCAGAAAACCGGCCACAATCCCTCCCAGGAAACCAGCGCCGCACAGGCTGGCCAACATCCCGCCAATAAGCCCCGGGGCCAGACCCGGACGATCGGCAATTGAAAAGGCAATAAACCCAGCCAGTACCGGCACCATCAGCGCAAAGGCCGCCTTACCACCAATTTGAAATAGCGCAGCCGCCAGCGTGCCCGGCTCATTGAAGGCCTGGATACCGAAGACAAAAGAGAGCGCGATACACAATCCTCCCGCAACCACCAGGGGAAGCATATGGGATACGCCGGTCATTAAATGCTTATAAACGCCAGGTAGCTCTGTTTTACCAGCTGAAGAAGAGCGCCCGGCACTCCCCTGATAGACCTCGGCGCTATTGAAAGCATTATCCATTTCCTGCGCACTCTTTTTTAGCGCCGCGCCGGTACTGGTGCGATAGAGTCTTTTGCCAACAAAGCCTGACAGATCCAGTTCAATATCCGCCGCGATAATCACCACATCCGCCTGCGCTATCTCTTCCGCGGTCAGCGTGTTCTTCGCCCCGACGGAACCGCGGGTTTCAACCTTGATCCAGTCACCACGCTTGCGGGCTTCAATTTCCAACGCTTCTGCCGCCATAAAGGTATGGGCGACGCCCGTCGGACAGGCCGTCACAGCAACAATTTTTTTAGTCATAGTAGGGTACCCTGTTCTTTTAATTTAAAGAAAAAGCGGGAAAAAATGTTACAGACGTGACCAGGCCGCGGCTTTCTGGAACAGCGCGTCGTCCGGGCGAATCCCGGTATAAAGGACAAATTGTTCCACGGCCTGAATAGCAAACACTTCGGAACCGGTAATCACGGTTTTACCGCGTTCACGGGCGTAGCGGATTAGCGGCGTGACGGGCGGTAGCGCCACCACATCAAAGATAACGCTCGCCTTATCCACTTCCTGTTCGGAATAAGAGAGTTTGTCGGCATCATTACCGCCAGCCATTCCGATAGGCGTGGCGTTAATTAACAAATCGGCTTCAATACCGTCGGTATCCGGGCGCCATTCATAGCCATAGAGTTCGGCCAGTTGTTTACCTGACGCTTCATCAATCGCGACAATATAACCACGGGTAAACCCCGCATCCTTCAGCGCGCAAGCCACCGCCTTTGCCATACCACCGCTGCCACGCAAAGCAAACACCAGGTCGGGAGAGACCTTGTAATTCGCCAGCAAGCGAGCTATTGCAATGTAATCGGTGTTGTACGCCTTCAGATGGCCATTGGTATTCACAATGGTATTAACTGAGTGAATGGCCTGAGCGGAAGCATCCAGTTCATCCACCAGCGGAATGCAGGCTTCCTTAAATGGCATAGAGATCGCGCACCCACGGATCCCCAGACCGCGCACGCCGCTAATGGCCTGCGTAAGATCGGTCGGCGAAAAGGCTTTGTAGAGATAATTGAGATCCAGCGCTTCGTACAGATAGTTGTGAAAGCGTGTACCGAAGTTACTCGGGCGTGCCGCCAGGGACATGCAGACCTGAGTATCTTTATTAATGCGCTTTGTCATGATGAATCCTCATAGAAGTTGCGATAGAGAAAATCATCGGCTAAAAAGGGGATATTAAAAATTGCTCATTCCCGTTAGGGAAATTTCACCTTTTATGGCAACCCGGCACACTGAACAAAAATACTTAAAGCTACTCCAGCACTATGGCGACAAGCCTGTTAGCGTGACGCTACAGGAGCTGGCGGATGTGTTGTTCTGCACCCGGCGGCATATGCGTAATCTGTTGCTTCAGATGCAGGAGGCAAAGTGGCTCATCTGGCAATCACAGGCCGGGCGTGGGCATCGCGCCCGGCTTCACCTGCGCTATAAACCAGAACAGCTGTTAAGCGAAAAGGCGGAGCAGTTGCTGGAGTCTGGTCATGTTGATCAGGCCATTCAGCTGCTGGGTAAAAATAAGCACCAGGTGGCGCAACTGCTGCGCTCAAAACTGGGCTATAGCGTGCGGGCAGACTATCAGCGGCTGTGCATCCCCTATTACCGGACAATGCCGTCGCTGTGCCCCGGCACGCCGTTGCGCCGCTCTGAACAGCATCTGGTCAGGCAGATTTTTAGCGGCCTGACGCGCATAAATGAGGAAAAAGGTGAAGTCGAAGCCGATCTTGCCCACCACTGGCGGCAGATTGATCCACTGCGCTGGCGTTTTTATCTGCGCCCCGCCGTCCTCTGGCATGATGGTCAGGAGCTGACGATCGACGCGGTTATCGCTTCACTGACCCGCAGCGCTAAGCTGCCGTTGTTCTCGCACTTGCAGACCATTCAGGCCACCGGGCCGCTGAGCCTTGAAATTACGCTGGCGCACCCGGATAACCGACTGCCGCTGCTGCTCAGCCATATTGATGCCATGATCCTACCGCCTGACCATACACAACGCGCTGATTTCCCGGCACATCCTGTGGGAACTGGCCCTTATGAGGTGGTGGAAAACAATGGCTTTCATCTGCAAATGAAGGCCTTTGACCACTATTTCGGTCTGCGCGGGCTGCTGGATGAAGTGGAGGTCTTTATCTGGCCGAATTTAACGGAGACAGACAATCTGGCGGAATCGCTGTCGGATAACGACACGGCAGCCTGGCTCAGCTCCAGCCTGAGCGATGAGGATTACGTTTCCGGACGGCTTAGCCAGGTATCAGGCAAACCTTCTGACAGCCTGCGCGAGATGTTTCTTGAGCGTGGAGGCTATTTTTTATTATGCGACAGCCGCTCCCCGCACTGGCATATCGCCGAACATCGCCGCTGGCTGCGGGAAACACTCAGCCCTTACGCCATACTCCAGCATCTGAGTGAGGCAATTCGCCCCTTCTGGGTACCGGGCGGCAGCCTGCTGTCCTCCTGGTTTCATACTATTGAGGCGGGCCCGGCCTGTTCACCTTTTATCTCGTCGTCGCCCTACGCAAAACTGCGTCTGGCCTATCACGATCAGCACCCTGAATTTCCAATGCTCCTGGATATCATGCAAGAGATCATGCGCCAGCAGGGCATTTTACTTGAGGGCGTTGCACTGAATTATGATGACTGGGCAAGCGGCAAGGCCAATGTGGATCTCTGGCTGGGGACAGTTAATTTCCCCATTCCCGAAGAGTGGAACGTCGGTACATGGCTGCTGGGCTCCCCTTTACTGCGCCACGCCATCAGCGGTGGGGATGATGCGCTGCTGGCCCAATGGGAAACCCAGTGGCATGCCGAAACAATCAGCGCGGAACAACTGGTCAGGGAAACCACCCGTTCAGGCTGGCTACAACCGCTTTTTCACCACTGGATGCGACTCAAAGGCCCCGACCGGGCCAGGGGGATCCACCTGAATAACCTGGGGTGGTTTGATTTCCGATCCACCTGGATTGAGCCAGGGCCTTAAAGAAGAGAATGTGACCGGGTGCCCGTAGCGCAGGCCGGCGTAGCACCTCTTAGTCGCTCTTCAGCCACCATAGAGAAAGAACAGCGCCTGTCACGGTGCACAAAAAAAGGCCGTCTATCGACGGCCTTCTGCCTGGTACTACATTTGACTTACTCTACGGTAACCGATTTCGCCAGGTTACGCGGCTGGTCAACGTCGGTGCCTTTAATCAGCGCCACGTGATACGCCAGCAGTTGCAGCGGAACGGTGTAGAAGATAGGCGCGATCACTTCTTCTACATGCGGCATCTCAATGATGTGCATGTTGTCGCTGCTGACGAAACCCGCATCCTGGTCGGCGAAGACGTACAACTGACCGCCACGCGCGCGAACTTCTTCGATGTTGGATTTCAGTTTCTCCAGCAGTTCGTTGTTCGGCGCCACCACAATCACCGGCATATCGGCGTCAATCAGCGCCAACGGCCCGTGTTTCAGCTCGCCTGCAGCATAGGCTTCCGCGTGAATGTAAGAGATCTCTTTCAGCTTCAGCGCGCCTTCGAGCGCAATCGGATATTGATCGCCACGCCCCAGGAACAGCGCATGGTGTTTGTCAGAGAAATCTTCCGCCAGGGCTTCGATACGTTTGTCCTGCGACAGCATCTGCTCAATACGGCTCGGCAGCGCCTGTAGGCCATGAACGATATCATGCTCAATGGACGCATCCAGACCTTTCAGACGCGCCAGTTTCGCCACCAGCATCAACAGCACGGTTAACTGGGTGGTGAAGGCTTTGGTAGATGCTACGCCAATTTCCGTACCCGCGTTGGTCATCAGCGCCAGATCGGATTCACGCACCAGCGAAGATCCCGGCACGTTACAAATTGCCAGAGAGCCCAAATATCCCAGCTCTTTCGACAGACGCAGGCCAGCCAGGGTATCTGCCGTTTCGCCAGACTGTGACAGGGTGATCATCAGGCTGTTACGGCGCACGGCAGATTTGCGATAGCGGAATTCAGAGGCGATTTCAACGTCGCACGGAATACCTGCCAGCGATTCAAACCAGTAACGGGAAACCATACCGGAGTTGTAAGACGTACCGCAGGCGAGGATCTGAATATGCTCAACCTTCGACAGCAGTTCATCGGCGTTCGGTCCCAGCTCGCTTAAATCCACCTGACCGTGGCTGATACGCCCGGTAAGGGTGTTTTTGATCGCGTTCGGCTGTTCGTAGATCTCTTTCTGCATGTAGTGGCGGTAAATACCTTTATCGCCCGCGTCATATTGCAGATTGGATTCGATATCCTGACGTTTTACTTCCGCGCCGGTGTTATCGAAGATATTTACCGAACGGCGAGTGATTTCAGCGATATCGCCCTCTTCAAGGAAGATAAAGCGACGAGTCACTGGCAACAGCGCCAGTTGGTCAGAAGCGATAAAGTTTTCGCCCATACCCAGGCCAATCACCAGCGGGCTACCAGAACGTGCCGCCAGTAGGGTATCCGGGTGACGGGTATCCATGATCACTGTACCGTACGCACCACGCAGTTGCGGGATAGCACGCAGAACAGCCTCACGCAGAGTACCGCCCTGTTTCAGTTCCCAGTTTACCAGGTGTGCAATCACTTCGGTGTCGGTTTCAGAAACGAAGGTATAGCCACGCGCTTTTAACGCTTCACGCAGCGGTTCATGGTTTTCGATGATGCCGTTATGCACCACCACAATGTGTTCAGAAACATGCGGATGCGCGTTAGCTTCTGAAGGTTCACCGTGCGTCGCCCAGCGAGTGTGAGCAATACCAGTGCCGCCATGCAGAGGATGTTCTTCCGCTGCCTGAGCCAGCATCTGGACTTTACCGAGGCGACGCAGGCGGGTCATATGACCTTCTGCATCCACCACGGCCAGACCGGCAGAGTCATATCCGCGGTATTCCAGACGACGTAAACCTTCGAGAAGGATTTCAGCTACATCACGCTGCGCGATAGCGCCAACAATTCCACACATAGTTTTATTTCCTGATTATGGCATTACGCCATGCGTTGTCGCTGACCTGTATGCCCGTCGTTGCGGGCGCCCCGAGCCTTGTAGAGAGTGGGGTTATTTTTATAAGTACTGCTCATGGAGCGGAGGATTATTTTATCCTCTCATCTCCGGTCTGCCGGATGGCGCTGACGCTTATCCGGCTTACAAAATCACTTTTTCTTCACCGGACGCTGCCAGCCTTGCTTATGCACCTGCGGCACGCGGCTTAATACCAGTTCATTGTCAGCTACGTTACGGGTGACGGTAGTCCCTGCGGCGATGGTGGCCCCTTTACCAACAGTAACCGGCGCCACCAGTTGGGTATCGGAGCCGACAAACACATCGTCGCCAATAACCGTTTTGAATTTGTTCGCGCCATCATAGTTACAGGTGATGGTCCCCGCGCCGATATTCACGTTGTCGCCAATTTCCGCATCTCCCAGGTAGGTCAGATGGCCGGCTTTAGAACCTTTACCGAGACGCGCTTTTTTCATTTCAACGAAATTGCCGACGTGAGCGCCCGCTAACAGCTCCGCGCCGGGACGCAGGCGAGCAAACGGGCCGATGGTGCAGGCCGCTTCCAGATGCGCATCTTCCACCACGCTGTATGGGCTAATTTCGCAGTCATCGCCAATAACGCTGTTTTTAATAATGCAGCCCGCGCCGATCTTCACGCGGTGACCGAGCGTTACATAACCTTCGATGATAACGTTAGCGTCAATTTCGACATCCATTCCACAATGAAGGGTGCCGCGGAGATCAAAACGTGCCGGATCGCGCAACATAACACCGGATAACAGCAGTTTCTCCGCCTGTTCGGCCTGGTAAATACGCTCCAGACGAGAAAGCTGTAGACGGTTATTCACGCCGTCCGTTTCGCTGATGCGAGCCGGATGCACCGCGGCGATTTCCCGTCCTTCCTGATAAGCCAGCGCGATGATATCTGTGATGTAATATTCACCCTGCGCATTATTGTTAGTCAGCTTAGACAGCCAGCGTTTCAGGTCCGCGCCGTTGGCGATCAGAATACCGGTGTTAATTTCCTGAATCTGACGCTGTTCATCAGTGGCGTCTTTATGTTCAACGATGCCGGTCACTTTACCGTTTACACGCGTAATACGGCCATAGCCGCTCGGATCGTCCAGCTTCACGGTTAATAACCCAATACCACCCTGCGGTTTGGCATCGCGCAGGCGCTGTAAGGTTTCAACCGAAATCAGCGGCACGTCGCCGTAAAGCATTAAAATATCTTCATCGTCGCTAAAGAAGGGCGCGGCCTGCTGCATTGCGTGACCTGTACCCAACTGTTCCGCCTGAAGCACCCAGTTCAGCTTGTCATCTTTCAGGGTCTGTTTTAACAACTCGCCACCGTGGCCATAGACCAGATGAACCTGTGCGGCCCCTAATTTAGTAGCTGCATCAATGACATGCTGCACCATGGGTTTACCCGCCAGCGTGTGCAGCACTTTAGGAATATCGGAATACATGCGCGTGCCTTTACCTGCGGCAAGGATCACTACGCTCATAGCACTATTTAACATACGCGTCCTGACTGTAATTTGAGAACGAATTTATACTGTTTCACGTTGAAAATACTACATTTTTTTCATCGTAAAATGGAAGAAGGATAAAACGCTCACCGGGATAAAAACCCCGCCTGCTAATGAATCATTTTCGTTCATTACCGCGCCTCTTGTCTCCTGAAAAGTAAAAACACCCGCGTATTGGCAACGTAGTCCGATGTTTTTGCTGTTTTTTTACTCCATAAATAAAGAAGATAACGTAATAAAGCGCAGGGGAGTCAGAAAAGCAAAAACCAGCGACAGAGGCCGCTGGTTTTCCGTTGCGCGTATTTTTTACTTAATTACGCGACATAAAAATCCGCAAAATATACCAGAACATGGTCGCGATAGAAGCAAACAGATGTAATGCCGCGCCAGCAGGGCGATCGGTAGGGTAATGGTGAATAATGTTAGAAGTATCGTAAAGTATAAACCCGGCGCACAGCAGTACCATTAGCGCAGAAAACCAGACGCCCAGCGAGAAGCCGCAGATGACGCTGGCAATAATCGCGCCAAAAGCAATGAACCCAGCCATAGTCAGAAACGAGCGCAGAAAAGAAAAGTCTTTTTTTATGGAAAAAGCGGTAAACGTCAGGCCGCCGACCAGCAACAGGGTCGTTATTGCCGCCGCGCCAATACTCGACGGGTTAATATACGCCGCCACCGTTAACAGGGGGGCAAAAATCAGGGATTCTGCCAACACATAAATCCCCAGCCCGATAAGTTGCGTTTGATTAGTCCCCGCATTATCCGCCAGACGGGTTGCCAGCATTCCCACCAGCATAAAAGCGCCGAGAACAACCAACCAGCTATATCTTCCACCAGCCAGCAGCACATCAAGCGCATACTCCCCGACCCCTATAAAACTCCACGCCGCGCTCAATACGATAAAACCGACGATGGCGACGGCGAGATGAAGATAAGCGCGACGAATAAAGGTAGTACGATCAATCCTTGAGTCGGGTTGTGGACCCGCAAAGGATGGCTGAAATGACATAGTAATAATCCCTCATTTTATGCAATAAAAACGCATCCATTCCTTCCTTCTTCGCACAATGTGCAGATGCCAATGACAGAAAGAAAGATTTAATGAAAACAGCGCTGTCGCTGAAAACGCGTCGCCTTCAGCCGCTTGTTTTTGTCGTTGCTAGTTTATCGAATAAAAATTGAGAGGATAAAAAAAAACCAGTCCGCAATCAGACTGGTTTTATGCTTTCAAGCCGGTGTTACATCGCTTTTTTGGTCAACTCGATAACGCGCAGTTTAGCGATCGCTTTGGCCAGTTCCGCAGACGCCTGAGCGTAATCCACGTCACCGTGCGAGCTCTTAATGTGCTCTTCGGCTTTACGCTTCGCTTCCAGGGCTCGCGCTTCGTCGAGATCCTGACCGCGAATCGCGGTATCCGCCAGAACGGTCACGCTGCCAGGCTGCACTTCCAGAATGCCGCCGGACAGATAGATAAACTCTTCATGACCGTGCTGCTTAACGATGCGAATCATACCAGGCTTAATGGCGGTGAGCAGCGGCGCGTGCCCCGGGTAAATCCCCAGTTCGCCTTCGCTACCCGTAACCTGGATTTTCTCGACCAGACCGGAGAACATTTGTTGCTCCGCGCTGACGACATCCAGGTGGTAAGTCATTGCCATATCACCCTCCGATTAAGGCGTTAAAGTTTTTTGGCTTTTTCCACGGCTTCGTCGATGGAACCGACCATGTAGAACGCCTGCTCCGGCAGGTGATCGTATTCGCCTTCCATGATGCCTTTAAAGCCACGGATGGTGTCTTTCAGGGAAACGTATTTGCCCGGAGAACCGGTAAATACTTCCGCCACGAAGAACGGCTGGGACAGGAAGCGCTGAATTTTACGCGCGCGTGCTACCACCAGTTTATCTTCTTCAGACAGTTCATCCATACCGAGGATGGCGATGATGTCTTTCAGTTCCTGATAACGCTGCAGGATGGACTGAACGCCACGCGCGGTGTCGTAGTGTTCCTGACCAACAACCAGCGGATCCAGCTGACGGCTGGTGGAGTCCAGCGGGTCAACGGCCGGGTAGATACCCAGGGATGCGATCTGACGGCTCAGTACCACGGTTGCATCTAAGTGCGCAAAGGTGGTGGCTGGAGACGGGTCAGTCAAGTCATCCGCCGGTACGTATACCGCCTGTACGGAGGTGATAGAACCGGTTTTGGTGGAGGTGATACGTTCCTGCAGAACGCCCATCTCTTCCGCCAGAGTCGGCTGATAACCTACCGCGGAAGGCATACGGCCCAGCAGTGCGGATACTTCCGTACCGGCCAGGGTGTAACGATAGATGTTATCGACGAACAGCAGTACGTCACGACCTTCGTCACGGAATTTCTCCGCCATGGTCAGACCGGTCAATGCAACGCGCAGACGGTTTCCCGGCGGCTCGTTCATCTGGCCATACACCAGGGATACTTTATCGATAACGTTGGAGTCGGTCATTTCGTGGTAGAAGTCGTTACCCTCACGAGTACGTTCACCTACGCCCGCAAACACAGAGTAACCGGAGTGCTCGATCGCGATGTTACGGATAAGCTCCATCATGTTTACGGTTTTACCTACACCCGCACCACCGAACAGACCGACTTTACCGCCCTTCGCGAACGGACACATCAGGTCGATAACTTTGATACCGGTTTCCAGCAGTTCCTGAGAGTTTGACAACTCTTCGTAGGAAGGTGCTGCGCGGTGAATCGCCCAACGCTCTTCTTCGCCGATCTCGCCTTTCATGTCGACCGGTTCGCCCAGGACGTTCATGATACGACCCAGCGTGGCTTTACCTACCGGGACTTCGATCGGGTGTTCGAGATCTTTTACATCCAGACCGCGACGCAGACCGTCAGAAGACCCCATCGCGATGGTACGCACGATACCGCCGCCAAGCTGCTGCTGAACTTCCAGCACCAGCTTCTCATTACCATTCTGCACCTCAAGGGCATCGTACACGCGTGGTACGGCATCCTGAGGGAACTCGACGTCGACCACGGCGCCGATTACCTGGACAATCTTTCCAGTAGCCATCTTAAATCCTCTACGAAATAACCTGGTTAAACCGCGGCGGCCCCCGAGACGATCTCGGTGAGTTCCTGAGTAATGCTGGCCTGACGAGCTTTGTTGTATACCAACTGCAGCTCTTTAATCAGGCTGCCGCCATTATCGGTTGCGGCTTTCATCGCCACCATTCGTGCGGCCTGCTCGCTGGCCAGGTTTTCTACCACGCCCTGATAAACCTGAGACTCCACATAACGACGCAGGAGAGTATCCAGCAGCGCTTTCGGGTCTGGTTCATACAGGTAATCCCAGGCTTTACGCTTCAGATCATCATCTTCTGACGCCGGCAGCGGCAGCAGTTGAGTGATCGTCGGCACCTGAGACATGGTGTTAATAAATTTGTTGCTGACAATGTAAAGCTTGTCCAGACGGCCTTCGTCGTAGGCCTGCAACATCACTTTAACCGGACCGATCAGTTCGGACAGAGAAGGGTTATCCCCCATACCTGTCACCTGAGCGACAACGTTGCCGCCTACGGAATTAAAGAATGACACGCCCTTAGAGCCGATCATTGCGAGTTCGCACTGAACGCCTTTATCGGACCATGCCTTCATATCCGCCAGCAGCTTTTTGAACAGGTTAATGTTCAAGCCACCGCACAAACCACGGTCGGTCGACACTACCAGGTAGCCCACGCGTTTAACGTCGCGCTCTTCCAGGTAGGGGTGCTTATATTCCAGATTACCGTTCGCAAGGTGACCAATCACTTTGCGCATGGTCTCTGCATAAGGACGGCTGGCCGCCATGCGATCCTGCGATTTACGCATTTTGGAAGCGGCGACCATCTCCATCGCTTTAGTGATCTTTTGCGTGTTCTGGACGCTTGCGATCTTACTACGTATCTCTTTTGCGCCGGCCATGAGCTTCTCCTCAATGCCTTACGGCCTGCCCTAAGGCAAGCCGCCAGACGTTACCAGGACTGGGTTGCTTTGAAGGAATCGAGGATGCCTTTCAGCTTGCCTTCGATTTCGTCGTTATAGCCACCGGACTGGTTGATCTCTTGCATCAGCGGAGCGTGATCACGGTCGACGTAAGCCAGCAGTGCGGCTTCGAAGCTACCGATTTTCGCCAGTTCGACATCCGCCAGATAACCACGTTCTGCTGCGAACAGAACCAGAGACTGCTGCGCGACGGACATCGGCGCATACTGTTTCTGTTTCAGCAGTTCGGTCACTTTCTGACCGTGGTCAAGCTGTTTACGGGTGGCATCGTCAAGGTCGGATGCAAACTGAGAGAACGCCGCCAGTTCACGATACTGCGCCAGCGCGGTACGAATACCACCGGACAGTTTTTTCATGATCTTGGTCTGGGCTGCGCCACCTACACGGGATACCGAGATACCCGGGTTAACCGCAGGACGAATACCGGCGTTAAACAGGTTAGATTCCAGGAAGATCTGACCATCGGTAATGGAAATTACGTTGGTCGGAACGAACGCGGAAACGTCACCTGCCTGCGTTTCGATAATCGGCAGCGCGGTCAGTGAACCGGTTTTCCCTTTCACTTCACCTTTGGTGAAGGCTTCGACGTAGTCGGCGTTAACACGCGCAGCACGCTCCAGCAGACGAGAGTGGAGGTAGAATACGTCGCCCGGGAATGCTTCACGTCCTGGCGGACGACGGAGCAGCAGGGAGATCTGACGATAAGCAACAGCCTGTTTAGACAGGTCATCGTAAATGATCAGCGCATCTTCGCCGCGGTCGCGGAAGTATTCGCCCATTGCACAACCGGCATACGGCGCCAGATACTGCAGCGCAGCGGATTCGGACGCGGTAGCCACCACAACAATGGTGTTAGCCAGCGCGCCGTGTTCTTCCAGTTTACGCACCACGTTAGAGATGGTGGACGCTTTCTGGCCGATAGCGACATAGATACATTTGATGCCGGAGTCGCGCTGGTTGATGATGGCGTCGATAGCCAGCGCGGTTTTACCGGTCTGACGGTCACCGATGATCAGTTCACGCTGACCACGACCGATTGGGATCATGGAGTCAACGGCTTTATAGCCGGTCTGCACCGGCTGATCGACAGACTGACGATCGATAACGCCCGGCGCAATCGCTTCAACGGCAGAGAAGCCGTCATTATCAACCGGACCTTTACCGTCGATTGGCGCACCCAGGGTGTTTACCACACGTCCCAGCAGGCCGCGGCCAACCGGAACTTCCAGGATACGGCCCGTACATTTAACCTTCATGCCTTCGGCAAGGTCAGCGTATGGACCCATGACTACCGCACCCACGGAGTCGCGCTCCAGGTTCAGTGCGATAGCGTAACGGTTACCCGGCAGGGAGATCATTTCACCCTGCATACAATCGGCCAGGCCGTGAATGCGGATAACACCGTCACTGACAGAAACAATAGTACCTTCGTTGTGAGCTTCGCTCACCACATTGAACTGAGCAATGCGCTGCTTGATCAGTTCGCTGATTTCGGTGGAATTCAGTTGCATGCTCCAGTCCCCTTAAGACTGCAAGACGTCTGCAAGGCGCTCAAGACGGCCGCGTACGCTGCCATCAATGACCATATCACCCGCCCGGATGATAACGCCTGCCATTACAGACTTATCGATTTTGCAATTCAGCTTCACTTTGCGTGACAGACGTTTTTCCATCGCGGCGCTGATTTTCGAAAGCTGCTCTTCACTCAATGCGGTTGCCGACGTAACTTCTACCTCGGAGGTAGCTTCACTGGCGGCACGCAGATGAATAAACTGCTCCAGAACATCCGGGAGCGCGTTCAGACGATTATTTTCAGCCATCACCCGAATCAGGTTCTGACCGTTTTCGTCTAACTGCTCACCGCAGACTGCGATAAACGACTCAGCGAGCGTTTCCGGCGCCAGCGCGCCAGAGAGAAGCTCTGCCATTTGTTCGTTCTTGGTTACCTCGGCGGCAAACGCCAGCATATCCTGCCAGCGCTCTACACTTTGGTGTTCAACGGCAAAGTCAAAAGCTGCTTTGGCGTAGGGGCGAGCTACCGTAACAAATTCAGACATCAGCCCCTCCCTCCTTACAGTTCAGCGACAAGTTTATCCACGATGTCGCTGTTAGCAGCTTCATCCACGGAACGTTCGATGATCTTCTCGGCGCCAGCAACAGCCAGGATAGCAACTTGCTTACGCAGCTCTTCACGGGCGCGTTTACGCTCGGCTTCAATTTCCGCCTGCGCCTGCGCCACGATTTTAGTACGTTCCTGCTCTGCTTCAGTTTTGGCTTCGTCCAGGATCTGAGCGCGGCGTTTGTTTGCCTGCTCAATGATTACCTGAGCTTCCGCTTTCGCTTTTTTCAGCTGGTCGGTCGCGCTGGCCTTTGCAAGGTCAAGATCCTTATGTGCTCGTTCAGCAGAAGCGAGACCGTCAGCAATTTCTTTCTGACGTTTCTCGATGGCTGCCATTAACGGCGGCCATACGTACTTCATGCAAAACCAGACAAAGAGAATAAACGCGATGGCCTGGCCGAGGATTGTTGCGTTAAGATTCACAGCACAATGCCTCTATCTAGTTAACCTTCTGATATTGCTCTTAATTCAAGCAACGCTTACTACGCGACAGCGAACATCACGTACAGACCCAGACCTACAGCGATCATCGGGATAGCATCCACCAGACCCATAACGATAAAGAACTGAGTACGCAGCAGAGGAATCAGATCAGGTTGACGCGCCGCGCCTTCCAGGAATTTACCCCCGAGGATGCCGATACCGATCGCAGCACCGATTGCCGCCAGACCCATCATCACAGCGGCAGCCATGTACAGCAGATCCATATTCAGGTTTTCCATGACAGTCTCCAGTTTGTTTCAGTTAAAACGTAGTAGTGTTGGTAAATTAATGCTCTTCGGACGCCATCGACAGATAGACAATCGTCAGAACCATGAAAATGAAGGCTTGCAGCGTAATAATCAGGATGTGGAAAATGGCCCACGGCACATTCAGAATCCACTGTGACCACCACGGCAACAGACCAGCAATCAGAATGAAAATCAGCTCACCGGCATACATGTTGCCGAACAGTCGCAGACCGAGAGAAACCGGTTTGGACAGCAGACTTACCCCTTCAAGGATTAAGTTGACAGGAATGAACGCCCAGTGATTGAACGGCTGCAGCGTCAACTCTTTAGCGAAGCCGCCGATGCCTTTCATTTTGATGCTGTAGAACAGAATAAGGATGAATACGCCCAGCGCCATCGACAGGGTGATGTTGACGTCAGCAGACGGCACCACGCGCGTTGCCGGCAGACCCAGCCAATGCTCAGCGATATACGGCAGCAGGTCGATAGGCAGTAAGTCCATCAGGTTCATAAGGAATACCCAGACGAAAATCGTCAGGGCCAGCGGCGCAATCAGCTTGCTTTTGCCATGGTACATGTCTTTGACGCTGCCATGCACAAAGCCGACTATCAGCTCAATCGCGGTCTGAAACTTGCCTGGCACGCCGCTGGTCGCTTTTTTAGCAACGCTACGGAACATCACCAGAAACAACAGACCCAGCACCACCGAGAAGAACATGGAGTCAATATTGAGCGTCCAGAAGGTGGCTGGGGGGTTCTGCGGATCCACCAGCGAGAAAGTACGCAGGTCCAGCTGAAGGTTATTCAGATGGTGTCCTATGTATTCCTGCGGCGTCATATTTTCTGAAGCCATGATGCCTTTTACCCTTTGTTGTTAATTACAGCCGGCGCCAGTATCTGAACCACCAGCACCAAAACCCACGTAACGATCAGCGGCAAAAACACCGCCTTTAAAACCGCCAACGCCACCACCAGTAAAACCAGCATCGCTAACACCTTGAAGGCTTCACCGAAGGCGAAAGTCCAGGACACGCGGCCCTTAGCAGGTGTATGCGCCTGGTGACGCCAGGCAAATATCATAAACAACATATTAGGCAGTGCCACTGCCAATCCCCCACATACTGCGGAGATGCCCCAGAAGGGGTCTTTGAGGCAAAACAGCAATCCACTTGCTATTACCGCCAGAAACTGAATGAACAGAAGCTTACGAGCAACGTTTCGACTCACGAGCGACACAGACATCACGTTTTTACTCCTGCTCACTTCGAGGTATGCCGCGTGTCGTATAAAACGTTCTTTAAGACTTAGAGTCAAGCATCAAAAAGCGGTCAAATTATACGGTGCGCCCCCGTGATTTCAAACAATAAGTAGCCAAAAGGTGAATAAATGTTTAAATATTTTTCTCTGGCCCGCATTTTTAACTTTTAGCCAAAGTGTGAACGATCGTACAAAACTGCAAATAGCGCGAAAACACTGGCGATAAAGCGTGCACCAGATCACACATTAAACATATTCATGCTTACGCAATTCATTTACGTGTCAATTCATGCCTTTTCATCTTTTTGATATTTAAGCGTAAAACCAGGTACTGTTTTAAAAATACCAGCTTACACCTTAAAAACGCCCCATTGACATTTATAATAAAAATTTAACAAGCAAAAGTGATTTTTCGATTCGATTTTTAGCAGACTGATATTTACAAAGTTGATTACTCTCTGTTTTAACAAAAGAAGCGACGTTGTCATGTTGAAACGAAACCGTAAATCCAGAGTTAAATGTAACAACGCTGAAATGCGTTATACCTGTCGATTTTTAACACAAGCCGCGTCGTTTTTTTTCTATTTTTTTTGATAAAAATTAAACTTTGTTTGACTTAATAATCACCAGATGCCGCTCGCCTTCCAGTTGCGGAACGCGTAATTTTTCAACAGATTCGACGCTAAAATTGTCAGGTAGTGAGGCAATTTCATCCCCTGGCAATTGCCCTTTTAAGGCATAAAAACGCCCTTTCTCTCCCGGCAGATGGTGACACCAGCTCACCATATCATTCAACGATGCGAAAGCGCGGCTGATAACGCCATCAAACGGTGGTTCGGAGGGATAGGCTTCAACGCGGCTTTGAACCGGCGTGATGTTTTCCAGTTTCAGTTCGTGCTGGACCTGACGCAGAAAACGTACCCGCTTGCCCAGGCTGTCGAGTAAGGTGAAATGCGCGTCAGGGAGAACAATAGCCAGTGGGATGCCCGGCAGCCCCGGTCCTGTTCCTACGTCGATAAAACGCTGTCCCTGAAGATACGGCGCAACGACTATGCTGTCGAGAATATGGCGTACCAACATTTCGTTGGGATCCCGCACTGACGTCAGGTTGTATGCTTTGTTCCATTTGTGCAGCATATCAACGTAGGCGACCAGCAGCGTTTTCTGGTGATCGGTAAGAGAAATACCGGCATCAGCCAGCAGACGAGAGAGTTTGTTGAGCACGGTCATTACCTGTTAATAATCAAATGCCCGATGCGCTTTCGCTTATCGGGCCTACAAATTTGTAGGGCGGGCAAGCGAAGCGCCCCCGCCAAATTAGTGTTATCAAGCGCTACGACGCAGCATACCTTGTTTTTTCAGCCATACCAGCAGAATGGAGATTGCCGCTGGCGTAACGCCGGAGATACGCGATGCCTGGCCGATAGACGCCGGTTTATGATCGTTCAGCTTGGCGATAACTTCGTTCGACAGACCGGAAACCTGACGATAATCCAGCGTGGCAGGTAGCAACGTATTCTCGTTACGTAGTTGTTTTTCAATCTCATCCTGCTGGCGAGCGATATAGCCTTCGTATTTGACCTGGATTTCCACCTGCTCAGCGGCTTGCTCATCTTCAAGCGCAGGCGCGAATGCGGCAAGCGAAGTGAGCTGCGCGTAGGTCATTTCCGGACGACGCAACAGATCTTCGCCGCTGGCCTCACGGGAGAGAGGCGTGGTCAAATGCGCATTCACTTCATCGGCGGATTCCGCAGACGGCGTTACCCATGTCGATTTCAGCCGCTGACGTTCTCGTTCGATATTTTCCAGCTTCTCGTTGAAGCGCGCCCAGCGTTCATCATCCACCAGACCCAGCTCGCGGCCCATTTCGGTCAGACGCAGATCGGCGTTGTCCTCACGCAGCATCAGGCGATATTCGGCGCGGGAGGTAAACATGCGATACGGCTCTTTGGTGCCCAGCGTACAGAGATCGTCCACCAGCACGCCGAGATAAGCCTGAGAACGCGCAGGCGCCCAGCCCTCTTTGTCGGCGGAAAGACGCGCGGCATTCAGACCAGCGAGCAAGCCCTGCGCCGCAGCCTCTTCATAGCCGGTAGTACCGTTGATTTGACCAGCAAAGAACAGGCCGTGAATAAATTTACTTTCCAGAGTCGGTTTCAGATCGCGCGGGTCGAAGAAATCATACTCAATCGCGTAACCAGGGCGAACGATCTTCGCGTTCTCCATGCCCTGCATGGAACGGACAATCTGCATCTGCACGTCAAACGGCAGGCTGGTGGAGATACCGTTAGGGTAAATCTCGTTAGAGGTCAGTCCTTCCGGCTCAAGGAAGATCTGATGCTGGTTACGATCGGCAAAACGCATCACCTTGTCTTCGATCGAAGGACAGTAGCGTGGGCCGATCCCTTCGATCACGCCAGCGTACATTGGGCTACGATCGAGGTTATTACGAATCACGTCATGGGTTTTCTCATTGGTATGCGTGATGTAACACGGCACCTGTTGCGGATGCTGAGAAGCATTCCCCATAAACGAGAAAACCGGCATCGGGTTATCGCCATGCTGTTGAGCCAACACGCTGAAATCGATAGTACGCGCATCAATACGCGGCGGTGTGCCGGTTTTCAGGCGACTGACGCGTAGCGGAAGCTCACGCAGACGGCGAGACAGCGGGATGGATGGCGGATCGCCAGCACGACCGCCGCTGTAGTTATCCAGACCAATATGAATTTTGCCGTCGAGGAAGGTTCCGACGGTCAGCACCACCGCTTTCGCGCGGAATTTGAGCCCCATTTGGGTCACGGCGCCGACAACGCGATCGTTTTCGACAATCAGATCTTCAACCGCTTGCTGGAAGATCATCAGATTCGGCTGATTCTCCAGCGCGGTACGCACCGCCTGGCGGTATAAGACTCGATCCGCCTGAGCCCGGGTAGCGCGAACGGCCGGACCTTTGCTGGCGTTTAGTATCCTAAACTGAATACCTGCCTGATCGATCGCTTTCGCCATCAGACCGCCGAGCGCATCCACCTCTTTTACCAGATGTCCCTTTCCAATACCGCCGATCGCCGGGTTGCAGCTCATCTGTCCCAACGTGTCAATATTGTGTGTCAAAAGCAGAGTCTGTTGACCCATACGCGCTGCGGCCATCGCGGCCTCAGTGCCTGCATGACCCCCGCCAATAATAATGACGTCAAAAGGATCCTGATAAAACATGGTAATTGCCTCGCATAACGCGGTGTGAAAATGGATTGAAGCCCGGGCGGTGGATTCTACTCAACTTTAGCCGATGGAGAAAGCCCCGGGATCCGGGCTATTAAAAAGAAGATCTTTTTATTTAGAGATCTGTTCTATTGTGATCTCTTATTAGGATCGCGCCAGGCTGTGGATAACCCGGATCCTGTAATAAAGATCAATGCGTTGGAAAGGATCACTAGCTGTGAATGATCGGTGATCGTGGTCCGTATAAGCTGGGATCAAAACGGGTGCTTATACACAACTCAAAAAGTGAACAACGGTTATTCTTTGGATAACTACCGGTTGATCCAAGCTTTCCACCAGATTTATCCACAATGGATCGCACGATCTTTACACTTATTTGAGTAAATTAATCCAGGATCCGAGCCAAATCTCCGCTGGATCTTCCGGAATCTCATGTTCAAGGATGTTGATCTTCAGTGTTTCCCCAACCTGTTTTGCGCCAGCGTCTTTCAGTTCCGCTTCTATTTTCTCAATCGCGCCGCAAAACGTGTCGTATTCTCGACTACCAATGCCAATTGCGCCGAAACGTACCGCGGAAAGATCGGGTTTCTGCGTCTGAAGGTCTTCATAGAAAGGGGTCAGGTTGTCCGGAATGTCTCCGGCACCGTGCGTTGAGCTGATTATCAGCCAGATCCCGGAAGTTGACAGATCCTCTAATAACGGACCGTGCACCGTTTCGGTTGAAAAACCGGCAGCTTCCAGCTTTTCCGCCAGATGTTCCGCGACGTATTCGGCGCCGCCCAGGGTGCTGCCGCTGATAAGAGTAATGTCTGCCATTGATCGCTCGCTCAGGTAAAGAGGCTGCATTGTACTCTGTGAACGAGCTGGGATCTACCTGTGGAAAAATGTGGGATTAAAAAAGCCGATCATGGCTTGATGGTGCGCATGATCGGGTTCTGCAAGACGATCAGTGTCTCAGTGGACTGAATTTCATCAATTGTTTGGATCTTGTTGATAAGTACGTGCTGAAGCGCGTCGATTGATTTGCACATCACTTTTATAAAGATGCTGTAGTGACCGGTGGTGTAATACGCTTCCGTCACTTCATCCAGGCTTTCCAGCCGGGCCAGTGCGGAGGGATAGTCTTTGGCGCTTTTGAGAATGATGCCAATAAAGCAGCCCACATCGTAGCCCAGCTGTTTGGGGCTGACGTCAATCCGTGCGCCAGTAATAATCCCGGCCTGCTTCATTTTCTCGACGCGAACGTGAATGGTTCCAGGGCTAACGCCAAATTGTTTGGCCAGTTCGGCGTAGGCGGTGCGGGCATTTTCCATTAAGGCGTCAAGTATGCCGCGGTCCAGATTGTCGATCTGATAATTTTCCATCGCTTTTTCTTATGCAGATTAATGATTATCTCTATTTTAGCCATTATTTTTAACGAATCAAAATCGAAGTTAGCTTTTTATCTGTTGATTATTGAATAGTGCTCTCGTTTTGTTGCTTAATCATAGGCAACAGGACGCAGGAGTAAAAAAATGAAAACCGCTTACATTGCCAAACAACGTCAAATTAGCTTCGTGAAATCACATTTCTCTCGCCAGCTTGAGGAGCGTCTGGGTCTGATTGAGGTCCAGGCGCCGATCCTGAGTCGCGTAGGGGATGGTACGCAGGATAATTTGTCCGGCTGTGAAAAAGCGGTGCAGGTAAAAGTGAAAGCATTGCCTGACGCCCAGTTCGAAGTGGTGCATTCACTGGCGAAGTGGAAACGTCAAACCCTGGGGCAACATGACTTCAGCGCGGGCGAAGGGCTGTACACGCACATGAAAGCCCTTCGCCCCGATGAAGACCGACTCTCTCCGCTCCACTCGGTCTATGTGGATCAGTGGGACTGGGAGCGTGTCATGGGCGATGGCGAGCGCCAATTTTCCACCCTGAAAAGCACAGTAGAGGCTATATGGGCAGGTATTAAGGCGACGGAAGCGGAAGTGCATAAACAGTTTGGTCTGGCGCCGTTCCTGCCGGATCAGATCCATTTTGTTCACAGTCAGGAACTGCTGGCGCGTTTCCCGGATCTGGATGCGAAAGGGCGCGAACGCGCGATCGCCAAAGAACTTGGCGCCGTTTTCCTGGTGGGGATCGGCGGTAAACTGAGCGATGGCCACCGCCATGATGTACGCGCGCCGGATTATGATGACTGGAGCTCCGCATCTGAGCTGGGCTACGCCGGTCTGAACGGCGATATCCTGGTGTGGAACCCGGTGCTGGAAGATGCGTTTGAGCTTTCCTCTATGGGTATCCGTGTAGATGCCGATACGCTGATGCGCCAGCTGGCGTTGACCGGTGATGAAGATCGCCTGCAACTGGAGTGGCATCAGGCGCTGCTGCGCGGCGAAATGCCGCAGACCATCGGCGGCGGGATTGGGCAGTCGCGTCTGACGATGTTGCTGCTGCAATTGCCGCATATTGGTCAGGTGCAGTGCGGCGTATGGCCCGCGCAGGTTCGCGAAAGCATTCCTGCTATTTTATAAGCCGTTAGCGCCGCCAGCGTCTCAGCAGGCGGCTTCGCATCCCGGTATCAAAGCGCCAGATATGATCGAAAATGCGCATGATGCCGGGTTTGCCGTGCGCCGACATCGCCACCGCGTGGAATCGATGCTGGTGAAGACGCTGCAACTCTCCCACTTTGCTCACCACGTCATCCGGCAAGCGCTGGGCGATAAAATCCGAAATGACCACCGCATCGGCATCAAACCATTCCCGTCCCTGCATTCTTTCAATAATGGCGCGAAAACAGCTGGCGATATCCGTGCCGCCGCGAAAACGTTGACTTAAAAAGCGGATGGCCTGCTCAATACCTTCCGGGCCGGAGAGTTCATAACGCACAACGTCAGTGGAAAACAGCATAATAAAGCAGCGGCGGTTATCCGCCAGCGCAACGCGCATCAACGCCAGGCAGAACGCTTTTGCGCACTGCTCGTTAAATCCTCCCATCGAGCCTGAAGTATCGACGCAGACAATAAACGGTCCGCGCGGCTGCTCGTCGACATCCTGGTGTACTACCGGCCGTTCGGTCACTTTCTCACGCCACGCTTCGCCATGCAGGCGATAGGTGAGGAGCTGTTTTTCCACTAACCGGCGGTAAAATTCATATTCCAGCTCGGTGATGCCGAGCGTCGCCAGCTCTGGCGGCAACAGGCGCAGAATATCATCGCCTTGCTGAATACCGTCAACCTGCTCCGGCACCGTAGCGGGTTCGCGTACCAGTGTACGAAAGGTTTCCATCGGCGCGTCTTTTTTCGGTACCGATTTGGCTTCCCGCGAACGTCCCAGTTGTTCCGCCAGTTGCATTAGCTCCGGCTGGGCGGCGAGAAATTCGCCGTATTTTACGATCAGTTGATAATCACCACGTTTAAGCTGGCCCGCGCTCATATCCCACAGGCGGCCTGCGGCATTATCATTTTCCGCCAGCGTCGGTTCCAGTTGCCCGCTCAGCGTCATCCGTTCCTGAACGTCACTCAGCAACTGCTCGCGCTCTTCTTCCAGTAGTTGCTGGTTTAACGTGGTGGCCTGCACGACCAGACTTAACCGCCAGCGTTGCAAAAAAAGCGTGTGTAGCGCAGGGGTAAAGGTACTGTTGCTCTCCGTCAACTGCTTCGCCTGCGCGGCATACGGTGAATGCAGGCGATGAAGCAACGCCAGTATTTGCGGCAGTTGCACGATGAACTGTGGTGTAGAGAGAAGTTGGCTTTGCTGATAACACATGACCTCTTCCGTGAGTTCCGGCGGAACGCGTGCGTCTTTAAGACGGCTGCGTAGCGCTTCCCGCCAGCGCGGGAGATCGGCGGTCACGGCGTTTTTTAAACGCGGAAACTTTTCAAAGAAAATGACCAGTTGTGGGGAAGCCAGTAGCGCGAGGATCATCTCTTCGACCATTCCCTCTTCGCTGACGGCCAGCATGGTATTTAGCGTATCCAGCGTCAGCATTGTTGCGCCTGGCGGATCTGTTCTCCTACATCCTGCAGGCTGGCCTCAATGCGCCCTAACCAGTCGCTGTGAATAAACAGGCAATGTTGCTGCTCGCTGAAGCGGGTATGCTGCTGGCGCCAGTCGTTTTCTAACGTTTCCAGCTGCTGTTTGATCTCCGCAGGCATACTGTCTTCAGCCGCTCCCGGTAACGCCAGACGGGTACCTTGTAGACTGATGTCGCGCACCACCAGATGTTGAGCGTTATCGACTTCCATATTCAGCGTTTGGGCAAAGCCGATCCCGTTCAGTTTGCCGCGGATCTCGCCGCCTTTGGTCAGCCAAAGTTCCAGCGCGCTGCGGTCAAAGGTAATATGGATCACTTCCATATCATGCAGTTTTAGCGGTTTTTGTAGCAATAACGTCAACGTTGACGCACTGGCTTCCGGCGGTAAAGTGTAATGCGGGCGGCGGCTGAACATACCGCCTTCTTTAATGACGGTGAAGGCGGTTTTATCGCTTTGCTGTTGCTGCAACTGGAGGCGGCGCTGGACAATACCGCCGAGGCGAGTCAGCATGGCCTGCTGCTGCCAGGCGTGTCCGGTCATCAATATTTCCAGTTGCTGTTGCATGAGATTCAGACTCTGCGCGTCATACCACAAGCAATCTTTTAGCAGGATAAGGTCAATCGGCGCAACCGCGTCGCGTCCGCTAAAGAAGGCGCTGGCCTGTAACAGGCGGATGGCTTTCTTCCAGCGACGGTCGGAGACATAAGGCGCATTCGGCAAATTATCCAGCTGTTGGCGCAGAGTAAATATCAGCTCAAAGACCGGATCAGGCAGTGAAATCGCGCCGATATCTTTTTGCCACTGTTGATATTCTTCGTCGCTAACCTGTAACGAGGCGGGGACCGGGTTATCACTCTCATCCTGCTGACTAATCAGCATGGAGCGGAAATTGGCTTTATCCTGAACTTTATCCAGCCACAGGCGAATCAACATTCGGTCGTACAAGGCTTCCAGGCTGCTGTCCGCTTCGGGCAGTTCGTTGGAGGCCGCCACCAGCAGCCGCATCGGAATTTTTTCCTCAAATGCGCCGTTGCGGAAATGGCGTTCGTTAATGGCGGTCAGCAATGTGTTCAGGATAGCGGGCCCGGCTTTCCAGATTTCATCCAGAAAAACGATTTCGGCTTCGGGAAGATAGCCGGTCGTTAAGCGTTCATAGCGACCTTCATCTTTCAGCGCCTGAATAGAGAGCGGGCCAAACACCTCTTCCGGCGTGGAAAAGCGTGTCATCAGATATTCAAAAGCACGGGCGCGCTGGAAAGCAAACTTCAGGCGGCGGGCAATCAGACTCTTGGCGATACCGGGCGGGCCCAACAAAAAGACGCTCTCACCGCTTAACGCCGCCAGTAGGCAAAGGCGTATGGCGTGACTACGTTCATACAGCCCCTTCTCAAGGGCGCTGCTCAGACGGGAAATTCTTTCCGCTAATAAATGTGGGTGAGCCATAATAAAGAGGCGTCCTTTCGACAAATGGATCATGCTAATTGCGAGTATAGACGTTTCACCACCGGGGCTGTAATCGTCTGACGCGCTGTTTATTTTTCTTTGAGCCAGGTTAATCTGGCTTCATTTAGGGGTACGATTTTATGATTAATCGTGCATACTGTGCGCTTTTTTGTGGGCCAAGGGACTAAGCACACATTTCATATCTATACACTCATTCATTCAAACTACATCAAGGCGGCAAAGGAGTGAATCCCCTGGCACTGACTTAAACGTGTGACTGGGGTAAGCGAATGCAGCCGACAAGGAGGTAGTGTGAAGGGTGACGTGTATAAACGAAAGATGAGTCTATGAGCACTGATAATAAGCAATCGTTGCCTGCGATTACCCTCGCAGCTATTGGGGTTGTCTACGGTGATATTGGTACCAGCCCGCTTTATACGCTTCGTGAATGTTTGTCCGGTCAGTTTGGTTTTGGCGTTGAACGAGATGCCGTGTTTGGTTTTCTGTCGCTGATCTTCTGGCTACTCATCTTTGTGGTTTCCATCAAATATCTCACCTTCGTGATGCGCGCCGATAACGCGGGTGAAGGTGGAATTTTGACGCTGATGTCGCTTGCCGGGCGTAATACCTCGGCGCGCACCACATCCATGTTAGTTATCATGGGACTGATAGGCGGCAGCTTTTTCTATGGCGAAGTGGTCATTACGCCGGCGATTTCGGTGATGTCGGCGATTGAAGGCCTGGAGATTGTCGCGCCGCAGCTGGATACCTGGATTGTCCCGCTCTCCATTATTGTGCTGACTCTGTTGTTTATGATTCAGAAGCACGGTACGGGAATGGTAGGAAAACTCTTTGCGCCGATCATGCTGACCTGGTTTTTAATCCTGGCGGTACTTGGCCTACGCAGTATTATCGCCAATCCCGAAGTGTTACATGCGCTGAATCCTGTCTGGGCGGTACGTTTTTTCCTTGAATATAAAACCGTATCGTTTATTGCGTTGGGCGCGGTGGTGCTGTCGATTACCGGCGTAGAGGCGTTGTACGCCGATATGGGACACTTCGGTAAGTTCCCGATTCGCCTGGCGTGGTTTACCGTGGTATTGCCGTCGTTAGTACTGAACTACTTTGGTCAGGGCGCATTGCTACTAAAGCATCCGGAAGCGATTAAAAACCCCTTCTTCCTGTTGGCGCCGGACTGGGCGTTAATTCCGCTGCTGATTCTGGCCGCGCTGGCGACGGTGATCGCCTCCCAGGCGGTCATTTCCGGCGTCTTTTCGCTGACGCGTCAGGCCGTGCGTCTTGGCTATTTGTCGCCAATGCGCATTATCCATACCTCCGAGATGGAGTCCGGTCAGATCTACATCCCTTTCGTTAACTGGCTGCTTTATTTCGCGGTTGTGGTTGTTATTGTTAGCTTTGAGCACTCCAGCAACCTGGCGGCGGCCTATGGTATTGCCGTGACCGGCACGATGGTGCTGACGTCTATTCTTTCTACGACCGTGGCGCGTAAGAACTGGCACTGGAACAAATATTTTGTCGCGCTGATCCTCATCGCGTTCCTGTGCGTGGATATCCCGCTGTTCTCGGCTAACCTCGACAAATTGTTGTCCGGTGGTTGGCTGCCGCTGAGCCTGGGCCTGATCATGTTCACGATCATGACCACCTGGAAGAGCGAGCGTTTCCGTCTGTTGCGTCGTATGCATGAACACGGTAATTCGTTGGAAGCGATGATTGCTTCACTGGAGAAGTCACCGCCGGTTCGGGTGCCGGGTACTGCCGTATACATGTCGCGCGCGCTCAGTGTGATCCCTTTTGCTTTATTGCATAACCTGAAGCACAACAAAGTGTTGCATGAGCGCGTAATCTTACTGACGTTGCGTACGGAAGATGCGCCTTATGTGCATAACGTTCGCCGGGTGCAGATTGAGCAGTTGTCTCCGACATTCTGGCGCGTGGTGGCCAGCTACGGCTGGCGCGAAACGCCAAACGTTGAAGAGGTGTTCCACCGCTGCGGTCTGGAAGGCCTTAGCTGTCGGATGATGGAAACGTCGTTCTTTATGTCGCACGAGTCGTTGATTGTCGGCAAACGCCCGTGGTATTTGCGTCTGCGTGGCAAGCTGTATTTGTTGTTGCAACGCAACGCCCTGCGCGCGCCGGATCAGTTCGAGATCCCGCCTAACCGCGTGATTGAGTTAGGTACGCAGGTCGAGATTTAACCTCCCATCAACATGCCGGGGGCCGCGTTGGCTTACCCGGCCTGGCCAATCCGTAGATTCCCACAAGATAATCGCCTGATTTCCGCTAGCGAAACGTTTCGACGGCGATCACAATTCTGTTACGTCATGATGGTTTTATGAACACATCCGGGGTTACACTGCGGCTAGCGAAACGTTTCGCTAGTGGAGCAGAAAAATGAAGAAAGGCACCGTACTCAACTCTGAAATCTCGTCGGTCATTTCCCGTCTGGGGCATACTGATACTCTGGTAGTCTGTGATGCGGGTTTACCCATCCCGAATAGCACCGCGCGTATCGATATGGCACTAACCCAGGGCGTACCTTCTTTTATGCAGGTGGTGGATGTCGTGACTCGGGAAATGCAGGTTGAGGCGGCGATTCTTGCAACGGAAATCAAACAACAGAATCCGCAGCTCCACGAAACGTTGCTCACTCACCTTGAGCAACTGCAGCAACACCAGGGAAACACCATAAAAATTAGTTATACGACACACGAACAATTCAAAAAATTGACTGCAGACAGTCAGGCAGTGATTCGCAGCGGGGAGTGTTCCCCGTATGCGAACGTCATTCTTTGCGCTGGCGTCACTTTCTGAGGCCGCTATGGACGCATTACTGCAACTCAAAGGGATCGATAAAGCGTTCCCCGGCGTGAAGGCTCTCTCCGGCGCCGCGTTAAACGTTTATCCTGGCCGCGTTATGGCGCTGGTGGGGGAAAACGGCGCCGGAAAATCCACCATGATGAAAGTATTAACCGGCATCTATACGCGAGATGCGGGATCGTTGTTATGGCTGGGTAAAGAGACCACCTTTAACGGGCCTAAATCGTCTCAGGAAGCCGGGATCGGCATTATTCATCAGGAACTGAACCTGATCCCGCAGTTGACCATTGCGGAAAATATCTTCCTGGGCCGTGAGTTTGTGAATCGCTTTGGCAAAATCGACTGGAAAAAGATGTATGCCGAAGCCGACCACCTCTTAGCCAAACTCAATCTGCGCTTTAAGAGCGATAAGCTGGTGGGCGAACTCTCTATCGGCGATCAGCAAATGGTGGAAATCGCCAAAGTGCTGAGCTTCGAATCCAAAGTCATCATTATGGATGAACCGACCGATGCGCTGACCGACACTGAAACCGAATCTCTGTTCCGCGTTATCCGCGAATTAAAATCGCAGGGGCGCGGCATTGTCTATATCTCCCACCGTATGAAAGAGATCTTCGAAATTTGCGATGACGTGACGGTCTTCCGCGATGGGCAATTTATCGCCGAGCGTGAAGTGGCCACGTTGACCGAAGATTCTCTTATCGAAATGATGGTGGGACGTAAGCTGGAAGATCAGTACCCGCATCTGGATAACGCGCCGGGTGAGATTCGCCTCAAGGTTGATAATCTGTGCGGACCGGGCGTGAATGATGTCTCTTTTGTGCTGCGAAAAGGTGAGATTCTTGGCATCTCCGGCCTGATGGGCGCCGGTCGCACCGAGCTGATGAAAGTATTGTACGGCGCGATGCCGCGAACCAGCGGTTACGTGACGCTTGATGGACACGAAGTGGTGACGCGTTCTCCGCAGGACGGGCTGGCCAATGGCATCGTTTATATCTCTGAAGACCGTAAGCGCGATGGACTGGTGCTCGGCATGTCAGTTAAAGAGAATATGTCGCTGACGGCGCTGGACTATTTCAGCCGCGCTGGCGGAAGCCTGAAACACAAAGATGAGCAGCAGGCGGTGGGGGATTTTATCCGTCTGTTCAACGTCAAGACGCCGTCAATGGAACAGGCGATAGGCCTGCTTTCTGGCGGTAATCAGCAAAAAGTGGCGATTGCCCGCGGGTTGATGACGCGCCCGAAAGTGCTCATTCTCGACGAGCCGACCCGCGGCGTGGACGTCGGCGCCAAGAAAGAGATTTACCAGCTTATCAACCAGTTTAAGGCCGACGGCCTGAGCATCATTCTGGTCTCATCTGAGATGCCAGAAGTATTAGGCATGAGCGATCGCATCATCGTCATGTATGAAGGGCATCTCAGCGGTGAATTTACTCGCGAGCAGGCCACCCAGGAAGTGTTAATGGCTGCCGCAGTGGGCAAGCTTAATCGCGTGAATCAGGAGTAAAAAAGATGACAACCCAGGCTGTTTCTGGTCGCCGTTATTTCACTAAAGCGTGGCTTCTTGAGCAGAAGTCGCTCATTGCCCTGCTGGTGTTGATCGCGATTGTTTCGACGTTGAGCCCCAACTTTTTTACCGTTAATAATCTGTTCAATATTCTTCAACAGACCTCCGTCAACGCCATTATGGCGGTGGGGATGACGTTGGTGATTCTGACATCGGGGATCGATCTGTCCGTCGGTTCCCTGCTGGCGCTCACCGGCGCGGTTGCCGCTTCAATCGTCGGCGTTGAAGTGAATGCGCTGGTCGCGGTTGCCGCCGCGCTGGCGCTGGGCGCTGCGATTGGCGCCGTTACTGGCGTTATCGTCGCGAAAGGCCGCGTACAGGCGTTTATCGCTACGCTGGTGATGATGCTGCTACTGCGCGGCGTGACGATGGTTTACACCGACGGTAGCCCGGTCAACACCGGCTTTACCGATAACGCCGATCTGTTTGGCTGGTTCGGTATCGGCCGTCCGCTGGGCGTTCCTACGCCGGTCTGGATCATGGCTATCGTCTTTATCGCCGCCTGGTATATGCTGCATCACACCCGTCTGGGACGCTATATCTACGCGCTGGGCGGTAACGAAGCGGCGACGCGCCTGTCTGGCATTAGCGTGAGCAAAGTGAAAATTATCGTCTATTCACTTTGCGGCCTGACAGCGTCGCTGGCGGGCATCATTGAAGTGGCGCGCCTCTCTTCCGCGCAGCCGACGGCGGGTACCGGCTATGAGCTGGATGCTATTGCCGCCGTGGTGCTGGGCGGCACCAGCCTTGCAGGCGGTAAAGGACGCATTGTTGGGACATTGATCGGCGCATTGATTCTCGGCTTCCTTAATAATGGTTTGAATTTGTTAGGTGTTTCCTCCTATTACCAGATGATCGTCAAAGCGGTGGTGATTTTGCTGGCGGTACTGGTAGACAACAAAAAGCAGTAACAACGACTACAGGACATCTGAAATATGAACATGAAAAAACTGGCTACCCTGGTATCTGCTGTTGCGCTGAGCGCCACCGTGAGCGCGAATGCAATGGCGAAAGACACCATTGCGCTGGTGATCTCTACCCTCAATAACCCCTTCTTCGTGTCGTTAAAAGACGGGGCGCAAAAAGAGGCGGATAAACTGGGTTATAACCTGGTGGTGCTGGACTCCCAGAACAACCCTGCCAAAGAGCTGGCGAACGTGCAGGATTTAACCGTTCGCGGGACCAAAATTTTGCTGATCAACCCGACTGACTCCGATGCGGTGGGTAACGCGGTGAAGATGGCGAACCAGGCGAAGATTCCGGTTATCACGCTTGACCGCCAGGCAACCAAAGGCGATGTCGTCAGCCATATCGCGTCTGATAACGTGCTGGGCGGTAAGATCGCTGGCGACTATATCGCGAAAAAAGCTGGCGAAGGCGCCAAAGTGATTGAGTTGCAAGGCATTGCCGGAACATCTGCGGCGCGTGAGCGTGGCGAAGGTTTCCAGCAGGCGGTAGCCGCCCACAAATTTAATGTCCTGGCCAGCCAGCCAGCCGATTTCGACCGTACTAAGGGTCTGAACGTCATGCAGAACCTGCTGACCGCGCATCCGGATGTTCAGGCTGTCTTCGCCCAGAACGATGAAATGGCGCTGGGCGCACTGCGCGCGCTGCAAACTGCCGGTAAAGCAGATGTGATGGTGGTTGGATTTGACGGTACGCCGGATGGCGAAAAGGCCGTAAAAGATGGCAAACTGGCAGCGACTATCGCTCAGTTACCGGATCAAATCGGCGCCAAAGGCGTTGAAGTGGCGGATAAGGTGCTGAAAGGCGAAAAAGTTCAGGCCAAATATCCGGTTGACCTGAAACTGGTCATCAAGCAGTAATAAACGACACGGGTCAACTATGGCCTGATGGCGACAGAAATACGCGAGCCTCCGCTGAGGTGAACGTAAAAAAAGAAAAGCAGGGCACGCGCCACCCTAACCGGTGGCGCACTTTGACGTGGAACCCCGAATATGAAAACCGCAGGTAATCTCATCGTCCTTGGCAGCATTAATGCCGATCATATCCTTAATCTTGAGTCCTTCCCTACCCCGGGTGAAACGGTAACCGGTAGCCATTATCAGGTCGCGTTTGGCGGGAAAGGCGCGAATCAGGCGGTTGCTGCGGGACGTAGCGGGGCAAATATTGCGTTTATCGCCTGCACGGGCGATGACGATATTGGCGACAGTATTCGTAAACAATTAGTCAGCGATCGTATTGATATCGCGCCAGTTAGCGTTATTAAAGGCGAGTCTACCGGGGTGGCGCTGATTTTCGTTAACGGCGAAGGCGAGAACGTCATCGGTATTCATGCCGGAGCGAATGCCGCGTTATCGCCGGCGTTGGTTGATGCGCAACGTGAACGTATCGCGCAGGCGGATGCGTTACTGATGCAGCTGGAATCGCCGCTGGAAAGCGTACTGGCGGCGGCGAAAATCGCCCATCAACATCATACTACTGTTGCGCTTAACCCGGCGCCTGCCCGTGAGCTACCGGATGAACTGCTGGCGCTGGTGGACATCATCACGCCAAATGAAACGGAAGCTGAAAAGCTGACGGGCGTGCGTGTGGAAAATGACGACGATGCCGCGAAAGCTGCGCAGGTTTTGCATGATAAAGGCATTCGAACCGTATTAATTACCTTAGGAAGCCGTGGCGTCTGGGCCAGCGTAGACGGCGAGGGCCGCCGCGTTCCTGGATTTAGCGTTGAGGCTGTCGATACCATTGCCGCCGGAGATACGTTTAACGGCGCCTTTATCACCGCGATACTGGAGGAGACGCCGTTGCCGGAAGCGATTCGCTTTGCCCATGCCGCCGCCGCGATTGCCGTAACGCGTAAAGGCGCGCAGCCGTCCGTTCCGTGGCGCGAAGAGATAGAAGCGTTTTTACATCAGCAGGGGTAACGCTTGGCTACTATGAAAGATGTTGCCCGCCTGGCGGGAGTCTCTACATCGACGGTCTCTCACGTTATTAACAAAGATCGCTTTGTGAGTGAGACGATAACCGAAAAAGTTGAAGCGGCGATTAAATCACTTAACTATGCGCCTTCTGCGCTGGCGCGAAGCCTCAAGTTAAACCAGACCCGCACGATTGGTATGCTAATTACCGCCAGTACCAACCCTTTTTATTCCGAACTGGTGCGCGGCGTTGAGCGAAGCTGTTTTGAGCGCGGTTATAGTCTGGTGTTGTGCAATACCGAAGGCGACGAGCAACGGATGAACCGCAACCTGGAGACGCTGATGCAAAAACGGGTAGACGGTTTACTGCTGCTGTGTACCGAAACGCATCAGCCTTCTCGTGAAATCATGGAGCGTTATCCGTCTATTCCTACCGTCATGATGGACTGGTCGCCGTTTGATGGCGAGGGCGGTAGCGATCTCATTCAGGATAATTCGTTGTTAGGCGGCGATCTTGCCACCCAACACCTTATCGATAAAGGATTTACCCGAATAGCCTGTATTACCGGCCCGCTGGACAAAACGCCAGCGCGTTTACGGCTGGAAGGGTATCGGGCGGCGATGAAACGCGCAGGGCTGGCTATTCCGCAAGGCTATGAGATCACCGGCGATTTTGAATTTGGCGGCGGCTTTGACGCCATGCAGGCGTTACTGGCCCATCAACAGCGACCGCAAGCGGTTTTTACCGGAAACGATGCGATGGCTGTCGGCGCCTATCAGGCGCTATATCAGGCGGGGCTTCGTATTCCGCAGGATATGGCAGTCATTGGCTATGATGATATTGAGCTGGCGCGCTATATGACGCCGCCGCTGACGACTATCCATCAGCCGAAAGATGAATTGGGCGAGCTGGCTATTGATGTGTTGATTCATCGGATGGCGCAGCCCGCCTTGCAACAACAGCGACTTCAGCTTACTCCGGTTTTGACGGTGCGTGGGTCGGTTTAGATTTATACCGTTCTTTAATCAGATTGTTGCCGTCTTTGGCTCTTAGCAGCATAAACATCAGCGCGGACACGATAGTGATCGCCCCCATCGTGATAAAGGTATAGTGGAACTGTTCCACGGTACTGGTGCCCGCAAAACCTTCATAAATACGTAACACCGCCGCGCTGATCGCCACGCCTAAACTGATAGACAATTGCTGCGTAACCGCCAGAACGCTGTTGCCGCTGCTGGCATTATCGTCCGTCAGATCCGCAAGAGTAATCGTATTCATTGCCGTAAATTGAGTGGACATCGCCATTCCAAGAATGAATAGCGGCAGTACGAGCATCCAGATCGGCATGGCGGGAGATTGAAACGAAAACTGGGCAATCATCAGACCGATAAATACCGTAATGCCGACCAGAGTCTTCCGGTATCCCAAACGTCGTAAAACCTGCGTTACGGTCGATTTCGCGATAATAGAACCCAAAGCTGTCGGCGCCATCATGCAGCCGGCGATCAGAGCCGGGTAGCCAAAACCAACCTGTAGCATTAACGGCATCAAAAAAGGTACGCAGCCTGTCCCCAGACGCGTGGCGAGGTTGCCGGCAATACCGACGGAAAATGTGCGTGTCTTAAACAGCGATAGTGATATTAACGGTGTCGGATGACGGCGGGCGTGGCGGATATAGGCCAATAGTAGAACGATACTGCAAAAAATAATGGCGGATGCGATCCATGTCGCCACAATCTTTTCGCCAAACAGTTCCATTCCGCTGGAAAATAAAACCAGACTTAACCCAAAAAGAAAGAAGCCGGTCATGTCAAACTTGCGACGCGGCGTGGTGAAGTTGGGCATATATTTGCGGGCATACAGAATGCCTGCAACACCAATGGGAATATTAATCAGGAAGATCCAGTGCCAGCTTGCCCAGGTCACCAGTACGCCGCCTAATACCGGCCCCAGAATCGGACCTACCAGCCCCGGCATAGTGACAAAGTTAAGAACGGGCAGCAGCTCACTACGCGGATAGGCTCGCAATAACGCCAGCCGCGCCACTGGCATCATCATCGCTCCGCCGACGCCTTGTACGACGCGAAAAATAACCAATTCAGATAGTGAACTGGAGAGCGCGCAGGCCAGCGAGCCTAACGTAAACAGACTTACGGCAACCATAAAGACGCGACGCGTACCAAAGCGGTCAGCCAGCCAGCCGCTTACCGGAATTAACATAGCTACTGTCAGGGTATAACTGATAATAGCGGACTGCATGGCGAGTGGTGAACGGTTAAGACTATGCGCAATAGCCGGTAAAGCGGTATTCAAAATGGTGGCGTCTAGCGCCTGCATAAAGAAGGCCATCGCCGCGATCCACGGCAGGCCAGCCATACTGCGCGCTTTTTTGCTGGTCATTCAATATCCTGTTAATTATCTGGTCTCTCATTGGGCGCTATTAACAACGCCTGGCAGGCCTGGAAAGCGCGTTCGCCGTCGCCATCAGCGATGGCATCAACAATGGCCTGGTGCAAATCCAGCTTTACCACCTCGTTATAGGTGATTGAGGTAAAGTAAGTGTGATAAACCGAATGAAATAGCGTAGCAAAAGAGATTAGAAAGGGATTGGCGCTCATTTCGTAGATATGCTCGTGCCACGCCATATCCACTTCAATCCAGCGTTCACGCTTAAAATGCTTTTTCAGCGCGACCATCTCTTCCATTAAGGCATTAAGCCGCGCTTTCTGCTCCGGTGTGCCAAGAGTCGCCGCCAGCAGGCAGGCTTGCGGCTCCAGGCTAATACGCATCACCAGAAAATGATCTACCACCTGATGAAAATTTTCTTCCGTCATCCACCAGGTCAGCAGCTCTTGATCCAGAAAGTTCCAGTTTCCCTGCGGCATCACCCGCGTACCAATGCGCGGACGGGGTAGCACCATACCTTTAGCCGTCAACGTTTTCACCGCTTCGCGAACTGCCGTTCGACTTACGCCGTACTGCTCGCCCAGTTCTATTTCGCCGGGAAGAATCGTACCGGGGGCGTAGTCACCCTTTAATATCCGCTGCGCCAGCTTTTCAGCCAGAACATAGGATAGATTTTTCTGTGCGGCTAATTGTTGTGCGCTTAAAGGCATGAATGTTCTTCCTTTCTCTTTCGTTTGGTTATTAGTATGCCACCTGGAAGTGTGATTGCAGTTGCAATAACGGCAATTTGCTTATTTTATGGCACGTTAAGCACGCCATTGATGAAAAAAGAGACACTCAGAAAATTATTTTAAATTTCCTCTTGTCAGGCAGAAATAACTCCCTATAATGCGCCACCACTGACACGGAACAACGGCACACAGGCCGCCGGGTCAGCAGGGTTCAGACCAGAACCTCACGGAGAAAAGCGAAAATAAACGCTTGACTCTGAAGCGGGAAAGCGTAATATGCACACCCCGCGCCGCTGAGAAAAAGCGAAGCGGCACTGCTCTTTAACAATTTATCAGACAATCTGTGTGGGCACTCGAAGATACGGATTCTTGACGTCGCAAGACGAAAAATGAATACCAAGTCTCAAGAGTGAACACGTAATTCATTACGAAGTTTAATTCTTTGAGCATCAAACTTTTAAATTGAAGAGTTTGATCATGGCTCAGATTGAACGCTGGCGGCAGGCCTAACACATGCAAGTCGAACGGTAACAGGAAGCAGCTTGCTGCTTTGCTGACGAGTGGCGGACGG
>NZ_JBEUJO010000015.1:0-74588 GCF_043356435.1 Salmonella sp. SJTUF15591
CCGGGTTGCGGACAGTGTCTGGTGGGTAGTTTGACTGGGGCGGTCTCCTCCTAAAGAGTAACGGAGGAGCACGAAGGTTGGCTAATCCTGGTCGGACATCAGGAGGTTAGTGCAATGGCATAAGCCAGCTTGACTGCGAGCGTGACGGCGCGAGCAGGTGCGAAAGCAGGTCATAGTGATCCGGTGGTTCTGAATGGAAGGGCCATCGCTCAACGGATAAAAGGTACTCCGGGGATAACAGGCTGATACCGCCCAAGAGTTCATATCGACGGCGGTGTTTGGCACCTCGATGTCGGCTCATCACATCCTGGGGCTGAAGTAGGTCCCAAGGGTATGGCTGTTCGCCATTTAAAGTGGTACGCGAGCTGGGTTTAGAACGTCGTGAGACAGTTCGGTCCCTATCTGCCGTGGGCGCTGGAGAACTGAGGGGGGCTGCTCCTAGTACGAGAGGACCGGAGTGGACGCATCACTGGTGTTCGGGTTGTCATGCCAATGGCACTGCCCGGTAGCTAAATGCGGAAGAGATAAGTGCTGAAAGCATCTAAGCACGAAACTTGCCCCGAGATGAGTTCTCCCTGAGACTTAGAGTCTCCTGAAGGAACGTTGAAGACGACGACGTTGATAGGCCGGGTGTGTAAGCGCAGCGATGCGTTGAGCTAACCGGTACTAATGAACCGTGAGGCTTAACCTTACAACGCCGAAGATGTTTTGGCGGATGAGAGACGATTTTCAGCACTGATTCAGAGTTGAGTACGCAACAATTTGCGCAGCAGCAAGGCGGCAAGCGAAGGAAAGGAAGGCGCATACAGAAGTATGTGACTGAGTTTACGAGCGCAGGCAACGCCGCTGATGCGATAAAGAATTGCGTACAGAGCACAAAGAATTTGCCTGGCGGCACTAGCGCGGTGGTCCCACCTGACCCCATGCCGAACTCAGAAGTGAAACGCCGTAGCGCCGATGGTAGTGTGGGGTCTCCCCATGCGAGAGTAGGGAACTGCCAGGCATCAAATTAAGCAAAAGGCTCAGTCGAAAGACTGGGCCTTTTGTTTTATCTGTAGTCTGTCGGTGAGCACTCGTTGCGCAGCAACGGCCCGTAGGGTGGCGGGCAGGACGCCCGCCATAAACTGCCAGGCATCAGACAAGTGAAGAAGCCCATCCTGACGGACGGGCTTTTTTGCGTGTGTGGTAACTGTAAAAATGTAGGCCTGATAAGCGCAGCGCCATCAGGCAACCGGCACCGCCGGATGGCAGCTTCGCCTTATCCGGCCTGCATGCACTTATCAGGCAGCGCCACTACTCACGGATAAATTAAATTCAACAATGGATACGGTTTCCCAAGATCGTCAACCTCCGAACGTCCCGTCACCTTAAATCCCATTTTCTTATAAAATCCAACAGCTTGTGTATTTTGCTCGTTAACATTGGTTGTCAACCCCGGCGCCAGTGTTAACGCATGTTCAACCAGCATCTTACCGATACCCTGACCACGCACGTCCGGATCGACAAACAGCGCATCCATATGTTCGCCGGTAAGCAGCATAAATCCTACCGGCTCATCCTGATCGGTCACGGCAACCCATAGTGGCGCTTCTGGCAGAAAATCGCTCACCAGTTCTTCCAGTTCGGCCCGATAAGCGTTTGACAGAAAATCGTGCGTGGCATCGACAGAGCGACGCCAGATCGCAATCAGTTTTTCCCCTTCCTCATGCCTTGAACGGCGAATGTTAATCATCATCTTCACTCCTTTTTTGCTTACTTCTATTCTAATGCAAATGCTGTCGTGAAACTTTCTCACCTTGAACTTGCAGACTCGACATTCGCCTGATTTCTGAGTATCTTCAGCTATCTGGATGTCTAAACGTTTAAACGTATGTCGTGAGGTTATCAGGTTATGCCGATTCGCGTGCTGGACGAGCTACCCGCCGTCAATTTTTTACGTGAGGAGAATGTCTTCGTCATGACGACTTCTCGCGCATCAGGTCAGGAAATTCGCCCGCTAAAGGTACTTATCCTTAACCTGATGCCGAAGAAGATTGAAACGGAAAATCAGTTTCTGCGTTTGCTATCGAACTCGCCATTGCAGGTCGATATTCAACTGCTGCGGATAGATGCCCGCGAGTCGAGGAACACGCCAGCCGAGCATCTGAACAACTTTTACTGTAACTTCGACGATATCTGCGATCAGAACTTTGATGGGCTTATCGTGACCGGAGCGCCACTGGGTCTGGTGGAGTTTAATGACGTGGCTTACTGGCCGCAGATTAGACAGGTGCTGGAATGGGCGAAAGATCACGTTACTTCGACGCTATTTGTCTGTTGGGCCGTTCAGGCCGCACTCAATATTCTTTATGGTATCCCTAAGCAGACCCGTACAGATAAACTTTCCGGCGTCTATGAACATCACATCCTTCATCCTCATGCTCTGTTGACGCGTGGTTTTGATGATTCGTTTCTTGCGCCACACTCACGCTATGCCGATTTCCCGGCGGCGCTAATACGGGATTATACGGATCTTGAAATTCTGGCCGAAACAGAAGAGGGGGATGCGTACCTGTTTGCCAGCAAAGATAAACGTATTGCGTTTGTCACCGGTCATCCTGAATATGACGCCCATACGTTAGCGGGTGAATATTTTCGTGACGTTGAGGCCGGGTTAAATCCGGAGGTTCCGTACAACTATTTCCCAAAAAACGATCCGCAAAACATACCGCGCGCAACCTGGCGCAGCCACGGTAATTTACTGTTTACTAACTGGCTCAACTATTATGTCTACCAGATTACGCCATATGATCTGCGTCACATGAATCCAACCCTGGATTAATCTTCTGCTCCTGACGATCCTAAAGCGTTTCAGCATGTTGAATCAGGCACCTTTGGGTGCCTTTTTTATTTCCGAAACGCACCTCATCATGTAATTAAATTTAATTTATATTGTTATCAATAGGTTAATGTATAATTAAATTAAAAATGGAAATTGTTTTTTGATTTTGAAATTTAATTGAGTAGTCTTAGTTGTGTTGAACGAAAAGCGCACAGTGATCCTTCGTTCGCATTGGGGATGTATCTGGATCAACAAAGAGGAGCTGCATGATGAATCCACAGGCAACCACAACTGATGAATTAACCTTTACCAGGCCGCAAGGCGAGCTGGAAAAGCAAGTCCTGACCGCTGAGGCAGTCGAGTTTTTGACGGAGTTAGTCACCCGTTTTACGCCAAAACGCAATAAACTCCTGGCTGCACGTATTCAGCAACAGCAGGATATTGATAACGGTAAGTTGCCTGATTTTATTTCGGAAACCACTTCCATTAGAGAAAGTAATTGGCAGATTCGTGGTATTCCGGCGGATTTACAGGATCGCCGAGTAGAAATTACCGGGCCGGTTGAACGTAAAATGGTGATTAATGCCCTGAACGCAAATGTGAAAGTGTTTATGGCAGATTTTGAAGACTCGCTGGCGCCGGACTGGAATAAAGTTATTGATGGTCAAATCAACCTGCGTGATGCGGTGAACGGCACCATTAGCTATACCAACGAAGCCGGAAAAATCTATCAGCTCAAGCCCGATCCGGCCGTATTGATTTGTCGTGTACGCGGTCTACATCTGCCAGAAAAACATGTTACCTGGCGGGGGGAAGCCATTCCCGGCAGCCTGTTTGATTTTGCTCTGTACTTTTTCCACAACTATAAAGCGCTGCTCGCTAAAGGTAGCGGCCCGTATTTTTACCTGCCGAAAACGCAAGCCTGGCAGGAGGCAGCCTGGTGGAGCGAAGTCTTCAGCTACGCCGAAGACCGCTTTAACCTGCCGCGCGGTACGATCAAAGCGACCCTGTTGATTGAAACGCTGCCGGCTGTTTTCCAGATGGATGAGATTCTTCATGCGCTGCGTGATCATATCGTCGGTCTCAACTGTGGTCGCTGGGATTATATTTTCAGCTATATCAAAACGTTGAAAAATCACCCGGATCGCGTCTTGCCGGACAGGCAGGTGGTAACGATGGACAAACCGTTTCTGAGCGCCTACTCGCGCCTGCTAATCAAAACCTGTCACAAGCGCGGCGCGTTCGCGATGGGCGGTATGGCGGCGTTTATCCCGAGCAAAGACGTTGAACGCAACAATCAGGTCCTTGCCAAAGTGAAAGCGGATAAAGCGCTGGAAGCGAACAACGGCCACGACGGCACGTGGATTGCGCATCCCGGGTTGGCGGATACCGCAATGGCCGTCTTTAACGAGGTACTGGGCGAGCACAAAAATCAGCTGTTCATTACCCGTGATGAAGATGCGCCGATTACCGCTGAGCAGTTACTGGAGCCATGTGAAGGCGAACGCACAGAAGCGGGAATGCGCGCCAATATTCGCGTGGCAGTGCAGTACATTGAAGCGTGGATCTCCGGCAATGGCTGTGTACCGATTTACGGTCTGATGGAGGATGCCGCGACGGCGGAAATCTCACGAACCTCTATCTGGCAGTGGATTCACCATGAGAAAACGCTGAGCAATGGAAAACCCGTAACGAAAGCGCTTTTCCGCGAAATGTTGGCGGAAGAGATGCGGGTAATCCAGGACGAACTGGGCGAGCACCGCTACAGCAGCGGGCGCTTCGACGATGCCGCACGTCTGATGGAGCAAATCACCACCTCAGATGACTTAATCGACTTCCTCACCCTGCCGGGCTATCGCTTACTGGCTTAATTCACCACATAACAATATGGAGCATCTGCACATGAAAACCCGTACTCAACAAATCGAAGAATTACAGAAAGAGTGGACACAACCGCGCTGGGAAGGCATCACCCGCCCGTACAGCGCGGAGGAGGTGGTGAAATTACGCGGCTCGGTTAACCCGGAGTGCACGCTGGCGCAGCTCGGCGCCGCGAAAATGTGGCGGCTGTTGCACGGTGAAGCGAAAAAAGGCTATATCAACAGCCTTGGCGCGCTGACCGGCGGTCAGGCGTTGCAGCAGGCGAAAGCTGGTATTGAGGCGATTTATCTTTCAGGCTGGCAGGTGGCGGCAGATGCCAACCTGGCATCCAGCATGTATCCGGATCAATCGTTGTACCCGGCAAACTCTGTTCCGGCGGTAGTGGATCGGATCAACAACACTTTCCGTCGTGCAGATCAGATCCAGTGGGCATCCGGTATTGAACCCAACGATCCGCGCTATGTGGATTACTTCCTGCCGATCGTTGCTGATGCGGAAGCCGGTTTTGGCGGCGTTCTGAATGCCTTCGAACTGATGAAATCGATGATTGAAGCCGGTGCAGCGGCCGTTCACTTCGAAGATCAGCTGGCGTCGGTGAAGAAATGCGGCCATATGGGCGGCAAGGTGCTGGTCCCCACGCAGGAGGCGATTCAGAAACTGGTTGCTGCGCGTCTGGCCGCTGATGTGATGGGCGTCCCGACGCTGGTGATTGCGCGTACCGATGCGGATGCGGCAGATCTGATCACCTCCGACTGCGATCCCTATGACAGCGGTTTTATTACCGGCGAACGCACCAGCGAAGGTTTTTACCGCACCCATGCGGGCATTGAGCAGGCGATCAGCCGCGGTCTGGCGTATGCCCCGTATGCCGATCTGGTATGGTGCGAAACTTCTACGCCGGATCTCGAACTGGCGCGTCGTTTTGCCGATGCTATCCACGCGAAGTATCCGGGCAAACTGCTGGCCTATAACTGTTCACCATCCTTCAACTGGCAGAAGAATCTGGACGACAAGACCATTGCCAGCTTCCAGCAGCAGTTGTCGGACATGGGTTACAAATACCAGTTTATTACCCTGGCGGGCATCCACAGCATGTGGTTCAACATGTTCGACCTGGCGCACTCTTACGCACAGGGCGAGGGGATGAAGCACTACGTTGAGAAGGTTCAGCAGGCCGAGTTCGCGGCGGCGAAAGATGGCTACACCTTCGTTTCTCACCAGCAAGAGGTGGGCACCGGCTACTTCGATAATGTCACCACCATTATCCAGGGTGGAACCTCCTCGGTAACCGCGCTGACCGGTTCGACCGAAGAATCGCAGTTTTGATTTATGCCCGGTGGCGCTGCGCTAACCGGGCCTACAACGCAATGTAGGCCGGATAAGCGAACGCGCCATCCGGCATGACGTGGTGCCGGATGAGGGAAAAAAATGCCGCGTGGCCTGGAATTACTGATTGCTCAAACCATCCTGCAAGGCTTTGACGCGCAGTATGGTCGATTTCTGGAAGTGACTTCCGGCGCGCAGCAGCGTTTTGAACAGGCCGACTGGCACTCCGTCCAGCAGGCGATGAAAAGCCGTATCCACCTCTATGATCATCATGTGGGTCTGGTGGTGGAGCAACTGCGCTGTATTACCGATGGCAAAAGTACCGACGCGGATTTCCTTTTACGCGTTAAAGAGCATTACACCCGGCTGTTGCCGGATTACCCGCGCTTCGAGATTGCGGAGAGCTTTTTCAACTCCGTTTATTGCCGGTTATTTGACCACCGCTCGTTAACACCCGAGCGGTTGTTTATTTTCAGTTCGCAACCGGAGCGTCGCTTCCGTACTATCCCGCGCCCGCTGGCCAAAGACTTCTTTCCCGATCACGGTTGGGAGACGCTGTTGATGCGCATACTCAGTGATTTACCGCTGCGTCTGCCCTGGCAGAATAAAAGCCGGGATATCCGCTATATTATCGCTCACCTGACTGAAACACTGGGCGAGGACGCGCTACCTCGCTGCCATGTCCAGGTGGCGAACGAGTTGTTTTACCGTAATAAAGCGGCCTGGCTGGTAGGTAAATTAACCACACCTGACGGTACGCTGCCGTTTTTATTGCCGATTCATCGCACTGATGAGGGGGAACTGTTTGTCGATACCTGCCTGACCACCACGGCAGAAGCGAGCATTGTGTTTGGTTTTGCCCGCTCTTATTTTATGGTGTATGCGCCGCTGCCTGCCGCGCTGGTTGAGTGGTTGCGTGAAATCCTGCCGGGTAAAACCACTGCCGAACTGTATATGGCGATTGGCTGCCAGAAACATGCGAAAACCGAAAGCTACCGCGAATATTTATGTTATCTGGCTGAAAGCGATGAGAAATTCATTGAGGCGCCTGGCATCCGCGGCATGGTGATGCTGGTGTTTACCCTGCCAGGTTTCGACCGGGTATTTAAAATCATTAAAGACAAATTCGCCCCGCAGAAAGAGATGTCCGCCGCCCATGTGCGTGCCTGTTATCAACTGGTAAAAGAGCATGATCGCGTCGGTCGTATGGCGGATACCCAGGAGTTTGAGAATTTCGTACTGGATAAACGGCAAATTGATCCGGCGCTGATGGCGCTGTTACGGCAAGAAGCGCCAGAGAAGATTACCGATTTTGGGGAACATATCGTCATTCGCCATCTCTATATTGAACGTCGCATGGTGCCGCTCAATATCTGGCTGGAACAGGTAGAAGGTCAGCAGTTGCGCGATGCGATAGAAGAATATGGTAATGCGATTCGCCAGCTTGCCGCCGCTAATATTTTCCCCGGCGATATGTTGTTTAAAAACTTTGGCGTTACCCGTCATGGTCGCGTGGTGTTCTATGACTACGATGAAATTTGTTACATGACGGAAGTGAATTTCCGCGATATTCCGCCAGCGCGTTATCCGGAAGACGAACTGGCCAGCGAACCCTGGTATAGCGTCTCGCCGGGTGATGTTTTCCCGGAGGAGTTTCGCCACTGGCTGTGTGCCGATCCGCGTATCGGACCATTGTTTGAAGAGATGCATGCCGACCTGTTTCGCGCCGATTACTGGCGCGCGCTACAGACGCGTATTAAAGAAGGGCATGTAGAAGATGTGTATGCCTATCGACGTCGCCAGCGCTTTAGCGTGCGTTACGGCGCGATCTCAAGTACGGCGAACTCTTCGTAAACCAGTTCCATCTCCGGCGACCAATTACCCTCGCGCTCAAAAAAGGCCCGGTGTGCCGCTTGCCAGTACGCCAGGCTAAGATCGCCTTCGCCTTCCAGTGCGGCGAGATCGGCGCTCATCTCGTTAAAACGGATCAGCCTGAGCGCCAGCGTGCGTATGACGCACACGGCGTCGCCTGTGCCGTTGAGCACAATGTGATATGACCCGGGCGTGACAGGGGGCTGCTCTTTCTGATAGCTAACCAGCGAGCTACAGGTGCCACGCTTTTTACCGGCGACCACTAGCGCCGCCAGCTCGTCGGCCAGCGCCGGCGAATCACCGAAAGACCAACAGAAGGCCTGTGGGTACTTCTCCTGCCAGTATAATTTCAGGCTGCTCATTTCAGCGAGTTCCACCATAGGCCAGCGTCACCTCTTTCGCCGCTTTAATCACCATGGCGCCAAGTTCGGTGACGCGATCGTCGGTAATGCGTGAGCAGGGGCCGGAAATAGAGAGGGCCGCAAACGGCTCGCGGTGCTCGTCATAAATACACGAGGCCACGCAGCGCAGACCGAGCGCATGTTCTTCGTCGTCAAAGGAATAGCCGCGCTTGCGTGTTTGGGCGAGGTCATCTTTCAGATGCAGCGGCGACACCAGCGTCGCATGGGTATAAGCGTGCAACCCCTTGCGGTGCAGCAGACTGGTAACCTGTTCCTCACTGAGCTGTGATAAAAACGCCTTGCCCGCGCCAGAGGCGTGCATGGGCAGCTTGCCGCCAATAGGGGCGGACATGCGCATCAGCTGCGTACACTGCACCTGGTCGATAATAATAGCCTGATGGTCGCTCTGGTCGAGTACGGCAAGGTTTACCGTTTCGCCGGAATCCTCCATCAGCTTGCGCAGAATCGGATGGACAATCGCCAGCAGATTACGGCTCTGTAAGAAGCTGCTGCCGACGATAAACGCGTGTGCGCCTACGGCCCAGTGGCCCAGCTCACCAACCTGGCGGACAAAACCCTGCTGCTGCATGGTGGTGAGTAGACGGTGAGTCGTGGAATTAGGCAAACCCGCCTGTTGCGCCAGTTCGGTCAGCGCCACGCTGCCGTTGGACTCGGCAATCCACTCCAGCAGCTTCAGACCGCGAGTTAATGACTGAACCTGCCCGGTTACGGGTGCAGTGGTAGCGGCAGGTTTTCTCCCGCGTTTCGCGGGAACAGGGGCAACCATGGCAGACTCCTTTTTCTGTATCGTGGAAATCATTTTCGTTTTATTCAATTATAATGCAAGAGTTCCTGAACTGATCGGATGAGTGACATCACAGGATGCTCGATGGCGCTTCGCTTATCAGGCCTACGCTTTGGGAGCCGCCAAAGTAATTTGTAGGCTGGATAAGGCGCTTGCGCCGCCATCCGGCAAAGCGACAGAAGTGGGTGGCAAGCTGAACATGTCTCATGTTGCCCGTTGTTCTCTTTTCCGCCAGCACGCTTTGTGCCAGTATGGCTCGTTACGTGGAGCGTTGTCGGGAGCGAGTGTGAGCAGCAAAGTTGAACAACTGCGTGCGCAGTTAAATGAACGTATTCTGGTGCTGGACGGCGGTATGGGCACCATGATCCAGAGCTATCGTCTACATGAAGAAGATTTCCGCGGGGAGCGCTTTGCCGACTGGCCCTGCGACCTGAAAGGCAACAATGACCTGCTGGTACTCAGCAAGCCGGAGGTGATCGCCGCTATCCACAACGCCTACTTTGAGGCTGGCGCGGATATCATCGAAACCAACACCTTTAACTCGACAACCATTGCGATGGCGGATTACCGGATGGAATCCCTGTCGGCGGAAATTAACTATGCGGCGGCCAAACTGGCGCGCGCCTGCGCCGATGAATGGACGGCGCGAACACCAGAAAAACCACGCTTTGTTGCGGGCGTGCTTGGTCCAACTAACCGCACGGCCTCCATTTCGCCGGACGTCAACGACCCGGCGTTTCGTAATATCACCTTCGATCAGCTGGTGGCGGCCTACCGTGAATCCACCAAAGCGCTGGTGGAAGGTGGCGTAGATCTGATTCTGATTGAGACCGTCTTTGACACCCTGAATGCGAAAGCGGCGGTGTTTGCGGTGAAAGAAGAGTTTGAAGCGCTGGGCGTTGATCTGCCGATCATGATTTCCGGCACCATCACCGACGCCTCTGGCCGTACCCTCTCCGGCCAGACGACCGAAGCCTTTTATAACTCGCTGCGCCACGCCGAGGCGCTCACTTTTGGCCTTAACTGCGCGCTGGGGCCAGATGAACTGCGCCAGTACGTCCAGGAACTGTCGCGGATTGCCGAATGCTACGTCACCGCGCACCCGAACGCCGGCCTGCCGAACGCTTTCGGCGAGTACGACCTCGACGCCGACACCATGGCGAAACAGATTCGCGAATGGGCAGAAGCGGGCTTCCTGAATATCGTTGGCGGCTGCTGCGGCACCACGCCGGAGCATATTGCGGCGATGAGCCGCGCCGTTGCCGGTTTGCCGCCGCGCCAGCTGCCGGATATCCCGGTGGCCTGCCGCCTTTCCGGCCTGGAGCCGCTGAACATTGGTGACGATAGCCTGTTTGTGAACGTCGGCGAACGTACTAACGTCACCGGCTCGGCCAAATTTAAGCGCCTGATCAAAGAAGAGAAATACAGCGAAGCGCTGGATGTCGCCCGTCAGCAGGTAGAAAGCGGCGCGCAGATTATTGATATCAATATGGATGAGGGGATGCTCGACGCCGAAGCGGCGATGGTGCGTTTCCTCAGCCTGATTGCCGGTGAGCCGGATATTGCCCGTGTACCAATCATGATCGACTCCTCCAAATGGGAGGTTATCGAAAAAGGGCTGAAGTGCATTCAGGGTAAAGGCATCGTCAACTCTATTTCGATGAAAGAGGGCGTGGAAGCCTTTATTCATCATGCGAAGCTTCTGCGTCGCTACGGCGCGGCAGTGGTGGTGATGGCCTTTGATGAGCAGGGGCAGGCCGATACCCGCGCGCGTAAAATCGAGATTTGCCGTCGGGCGTACAGGATTCTGACTGAAGAGGTGGGCTTCCCGCCGGAAGACATCATCTTCGACCCGAATATCTTCGCCGTGGCGACCGGTATTGAAGAGCACAACAACTACGCGCAGGACTTTATCGGCGCTTGTGAAGACATCAAACGCGAGCTGCCGCACGCGCTGATCTCCGGCGGCGTGTCTAACGTGTCCTTCTCGTTCCGCGGCAACGACCCGGTACGTGAGGCTATCCACGCGGTATTCCTCTACTACGCCATCCGCAACGGCATGGACATGGGCATCGTCAACGCCGGACAGCTGGCTATTTACGACGACCTGCCCGCCGAACTGCGCGATGCGGTTGAAGATGTCATTCTTAACCGTCGCGATGACGGCACCGAGCGTTTGCTGGATTTGGCGGAGAAATACCGCGGCAGCAAAACCGACGAAGCTGCCAACGCCCAGCAGGCGGAATGGCGTAGCTGGGACGTGAAAAAACGCCTTGAATACTCGCTGGTGAAAGGCATTACCGAGTTTATCGAGCAGGATACCGAAGAAGCCCGTCAGCAGGCCGCCCGCCCGATTGAGGTGATTGAAGGGCCGCTGATGGACGGTATGAATGTGGTCGGCGACCTGTTCGGCGAAGGGAAAATGTTCCTGCCGCAGGTGGTGAAATCCGCCCGCGTGATGAAACAAGCGGTGGCCTACCTGGAGCCGTTTATTGAAGCCAGCAAAGAAAAAGGCTCCAGCAACGGCAAGATGGTGATTGCCACCGTGAAGGGCGATGTGCACGACATTGGCAAGAACATTGTTGGCGTGGTGCTGCAATGTAACAACTACGAAATCGTCGATCTTGGCGTGATGGTGCCTGCGGAGAAAATCCTCAGAACGGCGCGTGAAGTGAATGCCGATCTGATTGGCCTTTCCGGGCTTATCACCCCGTCGCTGGACGAAATGGTCAACGTGGCGAAAGAGATGGAGCGTCAGGGCTTTACTATCCCGCTACTGATCGGCGGCGCAACCACTTCGAAAGCGCACACCGCGGTGAAAATCGAGCAGAACTACAGCGGTCCGACGGTCTACGTGCAGAATGCTTCGCGTACCGTGGGCGTGGTGGCGGCGCTACTCTCCGACAACCAGCGCGATGACTTTGTCGCCCGTACCCGCAAAGAGTACGAAACCGTGCGTATTCAGCACGCCCGCAAAAAACCGCGCACGCCGCCGGTCACGCTGGAAGCGGCGCGCGATAACGATCTGGCGTTCGATTGGGAACGCTACACCCCGCCGGTAGCCCACCGTCTGGGCGTGCAGGAGGTGGAAGCCAGTATCGAAACTCTGCGCAACTACATCGACTGGACGCCGTTCTTTATGACCTGGTCGCTGGCCGGCAAATACCCGCGCATTCTGGAAGATGAGGTGGTGGGCGTTGAGGCGCAGCGTCTGTTTAAAGACGCCAATGATATGCTGGATAAACTAAGCGCCGAGAAACTGTTGAATCCGCGTGGCGTGGTGGGCCTGTTCCCGGCGAACCGCATCGGCGATGACATCGAAATCTATCGCGATGAAACCCGTACTCATGTTCTGACGGTCAGCCACCACCTGCGCCAGCAGACCGAGAAAGTCGGTTTTGCCAACTACTGTCTGGCGGATTTTGTCGCGCCGAAACTGAGCGGCAAAGCGGATTACATCGGTGCTTTCGCGGTGACCGGCGGTCTGGAGGAGGATGCGCTGGCGGACGCCTTCGAAGCGCAACACGACGACTATAACAAGATCATGGTGAAAGCGATTGCCGACCGTCTGGCGGAAGCGTTTGCCGAGTATCTGCATGAGCGTGTACGTAAGGTTTACTGGGGATATGCGCCGAACGAGAGCCTGAGTAACGACGAATTAATCCGCGAAAACTACCAGGGGATTCGCCCGGCGCCGGGTTATCCTGCCTGCCCGGAACATACCGAAAAAGGCACTATCTGGCAGCTACTGGATGTCGAAAAACACACCGGGATGAAGCTCACCGAATCTTTCGCCATGTGGCCTGGCGCGTCGGTCTCCGGCTGGTACTTCAGCCATCCTGAGAGCAAATACTTCGCGGTAGCGCAGATCCAACGCGATCAGGTGGCAGATTATGCTTTCCGTAAAGGAATGAGCATTGAGGATGTTGAGCGGTGGCTGGCGCCGAACCTGGGTTACGATGCGGACTGATTCATAAAATCGTCACTTTTCCTTACAACATACAAGGCACTCATTGGGTGCCTTGTCTCTTTCTTACAATTAAACCCTTATACTGAAGGAAGGCTCTACGCTGAATTTGCCGGATGGCGGCGTAAACGCCTTATCCAGCATACCGTATTACGTATGGTAAGCCCGGTGGCGTGCAACGCCAGCAGGCCTTAACGCTGTGCGCCATCAGGCAATTTATCGCAAGTGAGCTTCAGGAAAACGTATAACGATAAGGAGAACCTGACGCCGTGTTAACTTTGCTCCATCTACTTTCTGCCGTTGCGCTGTTGGTATGGGGAACACATATCGTTCGTACTGGCGTAATGCGCGTGTTTGGCGCGCGTCTACGCACTGTCCTCAGCCGCAGCGTGGAAAAGAAACCGCTCGCCTTTTGTGCGGGTATCGGTGTTACCGCGCTGGTACAAAGCAGTAACGCCACCACTTTATTGGTAACGTCGTTTGTCGCCCAGGATCTTGTCGCCCTGACGCCAGCTCTGGTGATTGTGCTGGGCGCCGACGTGGGGACCGCGCTAATGGCGCGTATCCTGACCTTCGATCTCTCGTGGCTGTCGCCGCTGCTGATTTTTATCGGCGTGATTTTCTTTTTGGGACGTAAGCAGTCCCGCGCCGGGCAGCTGGGTCGCGTCGGTATCGGGCTTGGCCTGATTCTACTGGCGCTGGAGCTGATTGTGCAGGCGGTGACGCCGATCACTCAAGCTAATGGCGTGCAGGTCATTTTCGCGTCGCTGACGGGCGACATTATGCTGGATGCGCTGATTGGCGCGATGTTCGCTATTATCAGTTATTCCAGCCTGGCGGCGGTGTTGCTGACGGCGACCCTGACGGCGGCGGGGATTATATCGTTCCCGGTGGCGTTGTGCCTGGTCATCGGCGCCAATCTGGGATCGGGGCTGCTGGCGATGCTCAATAACAGCGCCGCCAATGCTGCCGCGCGTCGCGTAGCGCTCGGCAGCCTATTGTTCAAATTGATCGGCAGCCTGGTCATCCTGCCGTTTGTCCATCCGCTGGCGAATCTGATGGATGAGCTATCGCTACCGAAGTCAGAGCTGGTGATCTATTTCCACGTTTTCTATAACCTGGTGCGTTGCCTGGCGATGGTGCCATTTGCCGAGCTGATGGCGCGTTTTTGTAAACGAATTATTCGTGATGAGCCTGAACTGGATACCCATCTGAAGCCGAAACATCTGGATGTCAGCGCGCTGGATACGCCAACGCTGGCGCTGGCTAATGCTGCCCGCGAGGTGTTGCGCATTGGCGATGCGATGGAACAGATGATGGAAGGGCTAAAAAAGGTCATGCACGGCGAGCCGCGTGAAGAGAAAGCGCTGCGCAAGCTGGCGGATGACGTTAACGTGCTCTACACCGCGATTAAGCTTTATCTGGCGCGAATGCCAAAAGACGAGCTGGCGGCGGAGGAGTCCCGCCGGTGGGCGGAGATTATTGAGATGGCCCTGAACCTCGAACAGGCGTCGGATATTATCGAGCGAATGGGCAGTGAGATTGCCGACAAGTCGCTGGCGGCGCGTCGGGCATTTTCAGAAGAAGGATTGAAAGAGCTGGATGCGCTTTACGATCAACTGCTCAGTAATCTGCAACTGGCGATGTCGGTCTTTTTCTCCGGCGATGTCACCAGCGCCCGTCGGTTGCGCCGCAGTAAACATCGCTTCCGTATACTTAATCGCCGATACTCACATGCGCATGTCGACCGCCTGCACCAGCAGAACGTGCAAAGTATTGAAACCAGCTCGCTCCATTTAGGGCTGCTGGGCGATATGAAGCGTCTTAACTCACTGTTCTGTTCGGTCGCCTATAGCGTACTGGAACAGCCGGATCAGGACGAGGAACGCGGCGAGTATTAAGTGAAATGCCGGATGGCGGGGCCTACGGAGAACATGCGTGTAGGCCCGCCATTCGGCATTCAATGTGGCCTGGGATTAAAAGCGATGACCCGCTTCCAGCGCCACGGCCTCTTCGCCCGCTTTAAACACCCAGGTGGTATTCGGGCCGCCGAGAACCGCCTGGCCGTTGCTCACCTGAATCCAGTTACCTTCCGGCAAACCAATCACTGTCAGTTCCGGCGCGACCACCAGCAGTTCGCGAATACGCTGCTCGCGGGTCTCGCCCTTATGACCTTCCGGCAAGGCGTTAGTGAAGTGAGGATTAATTTGCAGCGGGAACAGATCCAGCGCGTCGAAACCGTTTGGATCGACGATCGGCATATCGTTGGTCGTGCGGATAGTCGGGCAGGCAAGGTTGGCGCCTGCGCTCCAGCCGATATACAGCGCGCCGCGTTTTACCCTGTCCGCCATCGGCGCCAGCAGCCCGCGTTCACGCGATTCTTTCAGTAGCTGAAAGGTATTTCCGCCGCCGACAATAATGATTTCCGCTTTCTCAATCGCCGCAAGCGGATCGGCGACACGATGAATCCCTGTGACGTTTATCCCTAATGGCGCAAGTACCTCTGCGGTTTTATCCGTGTACTCGTCCCATGTTTGCGTGACGCCGGCAAACGGAATAAACACGGCTGAGCGTCGACCGTTCAATTGATTCGCTATCAGCGGCAGAGCGTGTTCCAGCCAGGCTTTACCCGGCAGCGTCGAGTTACTTAATAAAAGCAGTTCCATTACTTCTCCACCTCATCAGGAAATGTCAAAACGTAATAATGCTACCATTATCCATTTAATGTCTTACTGATATGGCTCATGATGTTATGCGTGTCACAGGCAAAGCGCGGTCGCTAAAAGTGACGACAGGCCAGATCTGCCATCTGGTATAGCCTGAAAAATTACAGGTATAATCCGCAAAATTATTTAACACGTTTAGAGACGAAAATGGCAAAACTGACCTTACAAGAGCAACTGCTACAAGCGGGATTAGTGACCAGCAAAAAAATGGCCAAAGTCCAGCGCACGGCTAAAAAATCACGCGTTCAGGCTCGTGAGGCCAGAGAGGCGGTGGAAGAAAATAAAAAGGCGCAACTTGAGCGTGATAAACAACTCAGTGAACAGCAAAAACAAGCGGTTTTAGCGAAAGAGTTTAAAGCTCAGGTTAAGCAACTTATTGAAATGAATAGAATCAATGTATCTAAAGGCGATATTGGTTTTAACTTCACCGATAATAACGTCATCAAAAAAATAGACGTGGATAAACTCACTCAGACGCAACTGATTAATGGGCGTCTCGCGATTGCGCGTCTGGTTATCAATAACAGCGGTGAATGTGAATATGCGATTATTCCCGCGAGCGTCGCCGATAAAATCGCACAACGAGATGCGGACAGTATTGTCGTAAACAGTGCGCTGAGTCAGGAAGAGCAGGACGAAGATGATCCGTATGCCGATTTTAAAGTTCCTGACGATTTGATGTGGTAAGTCACATTCCCGACGTTTATGTAGAAAAATTTCTCAGAGAGTAAATATGCTGACCGACACATCTACCCGGCTTAATAAATATATTAGTGAAAGCGGCATCTGTTCGCGTCGCGAGGCGGACCGTTTTATCGAACAGGGCAATGTTTTTATCAACGGCAAACGCGCCGCCATTGGCGATCAGGTGGTCGCCGGGGATGTTGTTAAAGTAAATGGTCGGTTGATTGAGCCGCGAGAAGCGGATGATTTAGTGCTGATTGCGCTGAATAAACCGGTTGGCATTGTCAGTACCACTGAAGACGGCGAACGCGACAATATTGTCGATTTTGTGAACCACAGCAAACGTATCTTCCCGATTGGTCGTCTGGATAAAGACTCGCAGGGGCTGATATTTCTGACTAACCACGGCGATCTGGTCAATAAGATTCTGCGTGCCGGTAACGATCACGAAAAAGAGTATCTGGTGACGGTAGATAAACCGATTACCGACGAGTTTATTCGTGGTATGGGCGCTGGCGTGCCGATTCTGGGTACCGTCACCAAAAAATGTAAGGTGAAAAAAGAGGCGCCGTTTGTCTTTCGCATTACCCTGGTGCAGGGATTAAACCGTCAGATCCGTCGTATGTGTGAATACTTTGGTTATGAAGTGACGAAACTGGAGCGTACGCGCATTATGAACGTCAGCCTGAGCGGGATTCCGCTGGGCGAGTGGCGCGATCTGACGGACGATGAGCTGATCGATCTGTTTAAGTTGATTGAGCGTTCCTCTTCCGAAGCCAAACCAAAGGCCAAAGCGAAGCCGAAGACCACGGGTATTAAGCGACCGGTCGTTGCGATCGAAAAAAGCAATGAGAAAGCGCGCCCGGCATCAAGCGGTAAGCGCTTTACCTCGCCGGGACGAAAGAAGAAAGGACGTTAACGTCTGCCGCGCGTCGGCGTATTCGCCGACCAGGAGAATGACGCTTCCGTATCGGGTTTATACGCCTGCTTTTTCTTCAACTGGCGGGCTTTTTTTGCTTCAGCCTCACGCAGCGCCATCAGCTTATCGATGTACTCCTTTTTTACGCTGTTGGTCTCAGAATTGGTCAGCGGACGACCGTGTGCAATACGGGCGCGGTCCAGCAACGTTTTCAGTTCGCGCTGTTCGCGCTCGGTCATCTCTTTTTGGGTAATGCGGGGGAGTGCCATACGGGTGCCCTCAGTTAGCCGATGCATTTAGTCTACGGCAATACGCAACGGGCGGATAGCGCTCAGTCAGCAATCCGCAGCTTTCCGGCGAAATCCTGTGGCGTATAACCCGTTGACGTAAATCCTTTATCCGTGATGATGTTATCGATTTCTTTTACGCTTGCGATGCACATCACACCGTCCTGACCAAATTTGGTATGGTCGGCGAGAATCACTGATTTTTTGCTCATCGCAATCATGGCTTTGGCAACGTAGGCTTCTTCAAAGCTCTTCACCAACACGCCATGCTGGGGAGAAATGCCGCCAGCGCCAATAAAACAGATATCCGCGTGAATTGCGTTAATCTGCTGACACACCGAGACGCCGAGGTTGGCGCGAAAATGGTAATCATATTCGCCGCCTAATACATACACGCGGGCCTGCAGGTTATGCTCTTTAATTTTATCGGCAATCAGGGCTGAATTGGTAATCACGGAAAAAGCGAGAGGCGGTAATTGCTCGGCCAGGATAAGGTTAGTTGTACAGGAGTCAATAAACAATGTATCCCGTTCACTGACCATTTCGGCGGCAAGTTTGCCAATCGCTATTTTCTCTTCGCGATGCGCCTCTATTCTTGCGCTAAACGCATCTTCCTGGACAACTTGCTTTTTGACCGCGCCCCCATGAATCTTAGTGATTTTGCCTTCAGATTCCAGTAAGGAGAGATCGCGACGAATGGTTTCTGAGGTGACGTTGAGCATTTCCGATAATTTAATAACGGTGACTTCACCGAATTTGTTTAATTCATCAAGAATATGTTTTCGTCTTTTAATTGGATTCATTATCTTTCGCCGCCGTCAACCTTTGGCGCATGGTAACTGGATGCGTAAGGCAACGCAACCACTCCAACGCATGGACGATACCCTCCTCATCATTCGTGGCAGTCACATAGCCGGCCTGCCGCTTTACTGCATCCGGCGCGTTGCCCATTGCGATGCTGATTCCGGCGGCGGCAAACATGCTGACATCATTCTGCTGATCGCCAATCGCGACCACCTTGTCAGAAGATATATTTAAATAATGAATTAATTGTTCTATTATGCACCCTTTATTTACATCGGATCTTTGAATATCAATATAATTTTCTCCCGTGACAACCGCATAATATCCACAAGGCAGGTGATTATTCACTTCTGTACACAGAGTATCTATCTCCGAAGATGCGGCAACAAGTGTAATTTTATATATATTGCGACGATTAAAGATATTTTCTGCAGTTTCAGTTATAAGCTGTAACCCAAATAAGCGGGCTTCATATGTTGTCCAGGGCGCAATTAGTCTATCGTCACGATGGTAAATTGCTTCGGCACTAAAAAAATGGTGGTGATAGCGGGAAAGAGAAATATGCTGGTCAATATTCCACAGGTCTGTGGCGGTCAGCGGGGCAGCATGAATAATGCGCTGCTCCGCCATCTCCAGAAGGTGTCCGCAGTTAAAACCGGCGCACCAGCTAAACAACGTATCAACCTGTTGTTGGCGTAGCAGGCGTACCATTGAGGAGACCGGTCTGGCGGAACATGCCGCCAGTAGACCACCGTCCTGGCGGAACGCAATCAGCGCCTGACACGTGCGCGGGCTGATTGTTTTCTGCGAGGTGAGTAATGTTCCATCCAGATCGGTGATTAACAACATCTCTCGTTCCCTGATATCAATGAACAATAAACGGCGTAACGGCTTCTTTGGCGGCGTTGCACACCATGTTGTCGATAGCCGTACCGACCACCAGAATGTTGACTCCGGTATCTTTAAACGCTTTCGCGTTGGCGAGGTTAATCCCGCCTTCCGCCAGCGTCGGAACATCCACCGCGCCGACCAACGCCCGCAGGCGATCTTTAATCATCTGCGGGATATCGCCTGCCGCTACGCCTTCATAGCTCATGCCGGTCATCAGACCAATCATATCCACGCCGATATCCTGCATCCGCTTCGCCACGCTGGCGACCTCTTCCGGCGTGCGTGCAGGAATACCGAAAGTATGCAGATCGTCAGGATGGCCAATATAGGCATCGACGGTCAGACCATATTGATGGGCGAGATTAACGATGTCCTGCAGATCGTCCCAGTCGGATTTATGCGTATGTAAACCGTCGGCTCCAGCGCGGGCAATCTCCAGAATTTCCGTTTCGCTGAGCGGCACCGGTAAGGTTTCGGTAAAACCGCCGGCGATACCAACGGTGATAAAAATATCGTCCGGGACCACATTACGAACACCGTGTACGGCCTCAGCCATCTGGCTATTGGTGATTTCGTGACGAATCTGCTCCGCCGCGTGCATGTTGCTCACGCCTTTGTGTCCACGCGCCAGCGCCAACGCGGGGTGGTTCGGCTCCAGAAGCTTAACGCCAGCCTCACACACGGCTTTCGCCAGGCGCGCATCGTCGCCAGTTATTCCTGTGCTGAGGATAGTTTGCCCACCGTGAAGCGTGATGGCTTCTTTCACTTTCTGTAACGCTTTGGCGCGTTTTTTATTCATATCGCCTTTAAACATGGTGTACCTCTGGTGTTGGTGCATTAATTAACGGCTGTCGTTGTTGATTCGCTCTGTACGACAGGTTTGAAACGGTTAGCAATAATGGTGGTAAGGCAGGTCATCGCCATTGTGGCAATCATTACGATGGCCATCTGGAGCGCATTGCTGGATAAGAACGGTGAGGCGAAAGCCGGAACATAGGCCACGCCTTTGACGTTAAAAAAGCCCAGCATCATGCCGCCCATTCCGGCCCAAAAAATGGCGGAGCCAAAAACAATTTTGTTGGCGAACATGAAGGGATAGGCGGATTCAACAAAGGTGCCAAAACCCAGGTTAATGAGCAGGCCCGGCGTAGCAACGGCAGCTTCGCTTTTTTCACGCGGGGCGATCACATTGGCAAGGTTAATACCTGCGGCCACCATCACCAGACCGACCATATCGACCGCACCGAGGAAGCTGACGCCGGATTTTTCCATCTCCAGCAGCACCAACGGCAGGATCACCGCGTGATAGACGCCGCCGAGAATGGCAGGCCAGATAACCAGACCAGCCAGCAGCCCGGCAAGAATTGGGCTGAATGCCAGCGTGCTTTCGATAGCAAGTTTGATGTAATTACCCGCAGATAGCGCCAGCGGACTCAGCAGATAGTGCATGATTAACCCAGCGGCAAGGCCCGATATCCCACCGGCGACGATGTTGACGGTAGTCATTGGGAAGCGCCAGTTCAGGCACAGCTCGAACAGCCAACGGACGAAAATCCCCGCCATTACACCGCCGATAATGCCGCCGATCAGTCCGCCCTCTACGGAAAGCACGCCAGCGACGACCCCGGCCACAATTGAAACTTCATCCAGTTCGGAAATCTGTTTTGCCGCCAGTACCGCGACTAACACCGGCAGACCTTTTAGTAATATTTCAAAGATATCGTTAAGTTTTTCCAGTCCTGGTATGTGGCTCAGGGCGAGTACAATCGCCATGGCGATAAAGCCTGGTAGCGCAGGGATCATGATGCTACGAATGTTAAAACGTTTGAGCAGGCTTTTTCCGGAACCGCTCTGCGAGGGCGAAGCGCTACCCAACTGTGGTTTGTACTTGATACCCCAATGTTTACACAGCGACGCCACGAAGGAGACGGCGCGGGTACGGCTGGTGGTGCCAGTTGTTCCGGAGGTCGCGACCACATTCGCCCCCTTTGCCGCCACCAGCGCCATGGAGGTTCCCCCGGTGCCGACAATCGGTGTTTTCATCTCAACGGCGGCGGCAAAAACGGCTTGGTTCGCTTTTACCGGATCGGCGCTCATTACCACGATCCCATCGATCTCACCGCGGCGGATCATCTCAGCGATTTGGCGATCGCTTTCTACTACCGAGGTGTTTACCTCCGAAAGTTTGCCCTGAAATATGCGCTGTGGTTTTTGTTGGTTTTCTGTGGTTAATGCATAAACCGATGCCGGGGTATCCGGTTTGGCGACGTCCATCGAGGCTTCTGCCGCGATAAACTGTACGGCGGCCACATTCACGCCCGCAGCCTCACACTGCTGATAAATCTCCTGGAGTAACTTCTCTGGCTCGGCGCCACCCAGGTTGTAGAGGTTGCCTCCACTGCTTCCAATAATCGCAATTTTTTTCATAGCGGCCTCAAATAGGGTAAGGGGGTTATCTGTGTTGTAGTGCAATCATAATTCCAACTAAAACAAAATAAATCAACAATGAAAAAGTTGTTTTATAACAAGCGATCTCAATTTTTAAAGGTAATTCATTAAAATATAATGATTAATTTATGTTTTTGCTTTGTGTTGTTTTGTGTGGTTTTGTGACGGGGTTCAAAATGAGGAGTGCATAAATAGGGGAAAACTGCCCATGTTGATGGGACGAGCAGGGTGTTACGGATTCCTGAGCAGTATTCCACCGGCAGTGCCTGGCGCGGAACCGCTGGATGACGCGCCTGCGTCGCCATCCGGCAACGTATCGCCCGATGACGCTTACGCTACCGGGCCTTACTAAACGCTCTATCAGAATAGTGATGTGGACATCAGGTCAGAGAATGAACTTAACAATCATTCACAAAAGAAATGTTTTATTTTTAGTCTATTAACCAGACGAGAAAAGCCTATAAAATATTGCAATCTTAAGATTTAGATTAATCCCATTTTTTGTGATTTATTACTGGGATTACTTCTGATGTTTTTTTTGTAATATATATGCTATTTGCTGGAATGCTCTTATTTACAAATGACATTGCTCCAATAGTAACATTATCACCGATAGTAATAGAGCCTATAATGCAGGTGTTGGCTCCTATATCTACATTATTGCCAATAATAATGAAATCATCTTCTTTTAAACCTTGCTTGTTCCCTACTGTTGTATTTTGCTTAAGCGATAAATTACAACCGATACGAGCCTTTTTCGTGATGACGATCCCCATGTGATGCGGAATATCCAAACCATAGCCGATTACTGCTCCCAGCTCTATATCAATTCCAAATTTGGAATTTAGCTTGCGATTAATCCATAATCCAGTTTTTTTCTGTTTTTTTGAACCATAGATATACATCTCATTTACCAGACGCCACCAAAATAAAAAATTACGTCGGCGATTGTTATTGGCCTGCATAAGTAATCGACATAATGAAAATTCATTCCTGCGAATAATCTCATGCCGCCAGTATTCCCGTAATCCACTTCCTTTTTTAGATATGGAAAATAATAAGCAATGTAAGAGTTTGATTTTTTCTTCCTCCAATGAAGAAAGCTAGCTTGTTAAATAAATGTTATTATCGTAGGAGATTCACGTATCAATTGGTAAAAATACTATAAGATGGTTTTTTATAATACTTCATTTGCTATGCAAACTGAACATTCTTTTAATTTATAATTAAATGCCGTTGATAGTAAATATTTATATATATTTTGAATATATTGATAGGTAGTTATTGCACCGTTTTTTACGCTTCCCTTTTTGGTGCCGTCACGGGGAGCATGGTGCTGGATATGGAGATAAAATATGATTCAGAAATCAAAAGAAATGGTTCGGCTTCCGGAGATTATTAACGATCTGGCGTTTCATGCGTCGCAGGTACTTATTGAAAGCATGAATATTGATAGCGCGTCAGCCGAAAATGCCGGTCAGGAAATTGCTGACAGAATGATGCGCAACTGGGGCGGACAAAGCATTTATTTCCCCAAAGGTATCTCTGGTCGGGCTTCGGAACGGGATTATCAGATTTACAGCGAGTGCGATGGGCGTAATTATGCGGAGCTGGCCAAAAAGTACAATTTGACACTGCAGTGGATCTATAAAATCGTTAAGCGGGTCCACACGGAAAAACAGCACCAGCGGCGTATGCTGTAAGCAATATCGGGTATGGCGTATAGCGACAAGCGCTATACGCCGGGAGCTGCGACAGGCCGGATAAGGCGCCTGCGTCGCCATCCGGCAGCGTATTGCCTGATAGCGCTCACCCGCTGCCGTGTCAGGGCGATTATTCAAATAAGTTCTGATGTAGCTTTTGCACCACTTTCTCGGCATCGTCTCCCGGCACGAGGAAGCACAGATTGTGGCTGGAGGCGCCGTAACAAATCATGCGAATGTTGAACGGTTCCAGGACGCCAAACACTTCTTTACCAACACCGCAGGCTTTTGACAGGTTGTTGCCAATCAGCGCGACCAGCGCCAGTCCTTCTTCGACTTCTACCCGACACAGCGCGGAAAGCTCCATCAATAAGGATTGGGTCAGTAACGTATCGCCCGTGGAGGTGGAGCCGGTAGTATCCAGCGTCAGCGCGACGCTCACCTCCGAAGTGGTAATCAGATCTACCGAAATATTATGCCGCGCCAGAATGCCGAACACCTCAGCCAGGAAACCTCGTGAGTGCAGCATATTCAGGCTGTGCAGCGTCAATAGCGTTTGATTGCGGCGCAGCGCCAGCGCGCGGAACAGCGGCGGGTTTTGGGTTTTATTGCACACCAGCGTACCGCCCGCTTGCGGATCTTTACTGGATCCAACGAAGACCGGGATATCGCTGCGCACGGCCGGGAGTAAGGTGGCTGGATGCAGTACTTTTGCGCCGAAGGTTGCCATCTCCGCCGCTTCTTCAAAGTCGATTTCATCAATTCGCTGCGCGACGGGCACCACGCGCGGGTCGGTGGTGTAAATACCGGGCACATCTGTCCAGATATCAACCCGCGCGGCGTGGAGCGCTTCAGCCAGCAACGCTGCCGTATAGTCGCTGCCGCCGCGGCCTAACGTCGTGGTGCGGCCTTTGCTTTCACTGCCGATAAAGCCCTGAGTAATGACCAAAGTTTCGTTCAGGCGCGGGAGCAACTGCTGCGCGGCCAGTTCCGCAAGCGCTGCGACGTCCGGTTCCGCACGACCAAAGCGATCGCTGGTACGCATCACTTTGCGCACGTCGAACCAGTGGGCCTGTACGTCGCGTTCACGCAGGATCTCAACAAATAGCAGGGTAGACATCAGCTCGCCGTGGCTGACCAGTTCATCGGTCAGGGCTGCCGATGTCGCCAGCGATGCCGCCTCCGCCAGAATAGTGATGTTTTCCAGCAGGCGTTCAATCTCTTCGCGAATGACATTCGGATGACGCAGACGATCAAGGATATCGAACTGGATTTTACGGATGGCGTCGAGCGTAGCGAAACGTTCGCCAGGCTCCATCCCTTCGGCCAGCGCCACCAGCAGATTAGTGATGCCGGCAGACGCGGAAAGCACGACTAAACGAACATTGGCGTCGGAAAGTACGATATCCGCGCTACGGTTCATGGCGTCAAAATCAGCGACGCTGGTACCGCCAAATTTGGAAACAACGATCTCTGTCATATCAACCTCGTGTCAGGAAATGAAAAACGCGACCATGGCACAAGGGCAGAACAGAAACCGGTGCAGGCGCAAATGCAAGTAACGTATTTATAAATAAAAGTTGTGGCCTGGACTGTCAACGTTGGGATTATGCGGATTTTTTATGCTGAGTTTAGGCTCAGTAACAGCGCTTATAACCCCGATACCCGTTTGTAGGAATGTTGGCTTATCTATGCGCCCGGCGACTCACCCACTTGCCGCCTTTCTGCACCTCGAATTATTTAGGGTATATACTTTTTATCCTCATTCGACAGTGCCTGGGGCAACGGCACTAAAACAATCACACTTTTCTGTGACTGGCGTTACAATCGATCCCAGTCACAATTCTCAAATCAGAAGAGTATTGCTAATGAAAAACATCAATCCAACGCAGACTTCTGCCTGGCAGGCGCTCCAGAAACACTACGATGAAATGAAAGACGTTACGATCGCTGAGCTTTTCGCGAACGATAGCGACCGTTTCGCTAAATTTTCCGCGACGTTTGACGATCTGATGCTGGTGGATTTCTCCAAAAACCGCATCACCGAAGAGACGCTGGCAAAATTACAGGATCTGGCGAAAGAGACCGATCTGGCCGGCGCGATTAAATCCATGTTCTCCGGCGAGAAGATCAACCGCACCGAAGACCGCGCCGTGCTGCACGTGGCGCTGCGTAACCGTAGCAATACGCCGATCATCGTGGACGGCAAAGATGTGATGCCGGAAGTGAACGCCGTACTTGAGAAGATGAAAACTTTCTCGCAAGCGATTATCTCCGGTCAGTGGAAAGGCTACACCGGTAAGGCCATCACCGACGTGGTGAACATCGGTATCGGCGGTTCCGACCTCGGCCCGTTCATGGTGACCGAAGCGCTGCGTCCGTATAAAAACCATCTGAACATGCACTTCGTCTCTAACGTCGATGGCACGCACATCGCTGAAGTGCTGAAGAAAGTGAACCCTGAAACCACGCTGTTCCTGGTCGCGTCGAAAACTTTCACCACCCAGGAAACCATGACCAACGCCCACAGCGCGCGCGACTGGTTCCTGAAAACTGCAGGCGATGAAAAACACGTGGCGAAACACTTTGCTGCGCTCTCCACTAACGCCAAAGCGGTCGGCGAATTTGGTATCGACACGGCCAATATGTTCGAGTTCTGGGACTGGGTCGGCGGTCGTTACTCGCTGTGGTCTGCCATCGGGCTGTCCATTATTCTGTCCGTCGGTTTCGACAACTTTGTCGAGCTGCTTTCCGGCGCGCACGCGATGGACAAGCATTTCTCCACCACTCCGGCGGAGAAAAACCTACCCATTCTGCTGGCGTTGATTGGCATCTGGTACAACAATTTCTTCGGCGCGGAAACCGAAGCCATTCTGCCGTACGACCAGTATATGCACCGTTTCGCCGCCTACTTCCAGCAGGGTAACATGGAATCCAACGGTAAATACGTTGACCGTAACGGCAACGCCGTGGATTACCAGACAGGCCCAATTATCTGGGGCGAACCAGGCACCAACGGTCAGCACGCGTTTTATCAATTGATTCACCAGGGTACTAAAATGGTGCCGTGTGATTTTATCGCCCCGGCTATCACCCATAACCCGCTATCCGATCATCATCAGAAGCTGCTGTCTAACTTCTTCGCGCAGACCGAAGCGCTGGCGTTTGGTAAATCCCGCGAGGTGGTTGAGCAGGAATATCGCGATCAGGGTAAAGATCCGGCGCAGCTTGAACACGTTGTGCCATTCAAAGTGTTTGAAGGCAACCGCCCGACCAACTCTATACTGCTGCGCGAAATTACGCCGTTCAGCCTGGGCGCGCTGATTGCGTTGTATGAGCATAAAATCTTTACGCAGGGCGCCATCCTGAACATCTTTACTTTCGACCAGTGGGGCGTTGAGTTGGGTAAACAGTTGGCTAACCGTATTCTGCCGGAGCTGGGCGATGATAAAGCTATTTCGTCCCATGATAGCTCTACCAACGGTCTGATTAACCGTTATAAAGCCTGGCGCGCCTGATGGCGCTGCGCTTATCCGGTCTACGTAATGCATAGCGTCTGTGGGCCGGATAAGGCGTTTCGCCGCCATCCGGCAAAAAGAGAATAAGATAATAAAAAGGCCGATATTCACATCGGCTTTTTTTATAAGATAATTCCGCTTGTCCGTCTTTATCCCCACAATTTTATATTGAGCTTAATCCTAAAATAAGCAATAACCAGAAAATCACTCTGCGTTATTTTCAGATTATACGGATGCCGATGTCTTTTAGTTTAATTTTAACTTATTGATTTTATTTGCTTGTTAATTAAATAATGTAGGCGTTACTTCTTTAAAGTTTAATTATCCTAAAACCTCGCTGTTATTTCTCCCGGACATAATCCGCCTGCTTTGGTTGTGTATACTCGGTAGCGCCCGAAATTCTTTTGGGTAAATCTCCATTCATTCAATGAAGGGAAATTATGATGAAAAAAGTACTGTATGGCATTTTTGCCATAACCGCGCTTGCGGCGACATCTGTCTCGGCAGCCCCCGTTCAGGTGGGTGAAGCGGCAGGGTCGGCAGCGACGTCGGTATCGGCGGGAAGTTCCTCCGCCACCAGCGTTAGCACCGTAAGTTCGGCGGTGGGCGTCGCGTTAGCGGCAACCGGCGGCGGCGATGGTTCCAATACCGGAACCACGACCACCACGACCACCAGTACCCAGTAGTATCGGTACGTTTAACCATAACCACACTCCGGTGTGGTTATTTTGCCCCTCTGGAGAAGCGTCGTGAAGCGACTCGCACTTATCCTGATTTGCCTGCTATTACAGGCGTGTTCGGCCACCACTAAAGGCCTGGGCGATTCACTGTGGGACAGTTTGTTCGGTACGCCAGGCGTACAGCTAACGGATGACAATATTCAAAACATGCCTTATGCCAGCCAGTACATGCAGCTTAACGGCGGTCCTCAACTGTTTGTGGTGCTCGCTTTCTCGGAAAACGGGCAGCAGAAATGGGTGACGCAGGATGGCGCGACGATCGTGACGCAGCATGGCCGTCTGGTCAAAACTCTGCTCAGCGGCGACAACCTGATCGATGTGAATAATCTGGCGGCCGACCCGCTGGCGAAACCAGGACAGATTATCGATGGTGCGACCTGGACTCGCACCCTGGGCTGGACCGAACATCGCCAGGTGCGTTACGCCACCGCCCGTTCCGTTTTTACATGGCGAGGGACCGATAGCGTTAGCGTCGGCAGTGAAGAGACCGCCGTGCGGGTGCTGGATGAAGAAGTGACGACCGATCAAACGCGCTGGCGTAATCGCTACTGGATTGATAGCGAAGGCCAAATTCGCCAGACGGAACAGTATCTGGGCGCGAATTACTTTCCGGTGAAAACCACGCTGATTAAGGCGGCAAAATCATGATGAAAAGGACGATAAGCACGCTGGCGCTGGCCTTTATCGCGTCATCCGCCTTTGCCAGCGGCACTGTTACCGTTTTTACCCAAGGTAATAGCGAGCCTAAAACGCTGACAGACGCTGAGCGTCTGCTCGATTTAGTCGGACAGCCGCGCCTGGCAACGAGTTGGTGGCCTGCGGCGGTGATAGGCGAAGAACAGGCGACCGTGACGGCGCGTCAACAGCAGCAGGAACTTCTCGGGCGACTGGCGGCGCTCAGCGCTGAGGAAGATGGCGATGCGGCGGCGGCAATAAACACACTACGCCGACAGATTCAGGCGGTGAAGGTGACGGGCAGACAATTCGTGAATCTTGATCCTGACGTGGTGCGGGTGAGCGAACGAGGTAACCCGCCGCTGCAAGGTCACTACACGCTCTGGGTCGGGCCGCAACCCACGCAGGTGACGCTCTTTGGCTTGATTAGCCAGCCGGGCAGCCAGCCGTTCGTCCCTGGGCGGGACGTCGCCAGTTATCTCGAGGGTCAGCGCTTACTCAGCGGCGCGGATCGTAGCTATGCCTGGGTGGTTTACCCTGATGGACGCAGCCAAAAAGCGCCGGTGGCTTACTGGAATAAACGTCATATCGAGCCGATGCCCGGCAGCATTATTTTTGTCGGTTTTGCCGATTCCCTTTGGCGCGGCACGCCGGAGGCGATAAATGCCGACATTCTTCATACCCTGACGCAGCGGATACCGGAATAATGAAAAAAACACATCTGCTCAGCGTGCTGGCGCTGGGTATTAGCGCGGCCTGCCATGCCGAAACATATCCAGCCCCTGTCGGGCCTTCACAATCTGACTTTGGCGGCGTGGGCCTGCTGCAAACGCCGACAGCGCGTATGGCGCGTGAAGGGGAGATGAGCCTGAACTATCGCGATAACGATCAGTACCGCTACTACTCGGCTTCGGTTCAGCTTTTCCCGTGGCTGGAAACCACGTTGCGCTATACCGATGTCCGTACGAAAAAGTACAGCAGCGTGGAATCATTCTCCGGCGACCAGACTTACAAAGATAAAGCGTTTGATGTGAAACTGCGGTTGTGGGAAGAGAGTTACTGGATGCCGCAGGTGGCGGTTGGCGCGCGCGATATCGGCGGGACGGGGCTGTTTGATGCGGAATATATTGTAGCGAGTAAGGCCTGGGGGCCATTTGATTTTTCATTAGGTCTCGGCTGGGGCTATCTTGGCACCAGCGGCAATGTGTCTAATCCTTTCTGTTCGTATAGTGGTAAATTCTGTTCGCGTGATAACAGCTATAAAGAGGCAGGTTCCGTCGACGGTAGCGATATGTTTCACGGCCCGGCCTCGCTGTTTGGCGGCGTGGAATACCAGACCCCGTGGCAACCGCTACGCCTGAAGCTGGAGTATGAAGGCAATAACTATCAGCAGGATTTTGCGGGTAAACTGGAACAGAAGAGCAAGTTTAACGTCGGCGCCATTTACCGCGTCACCGATTGGGCCGACGTTAACCTCAGCTACGAGCGCGGCAACACCTTTATGTTTGGCGTCACGCTGCGCACCAATTTCAACGATTTACGTCCCGCGTATCATGACAATTCACGCCCGCAATACCGACCACAGCCGCAGGATGCCATCCTGCAACATTCGGTAGTGGCTAATCAATTAACGTTATTGAAATATAATGCCGGTCTGGCGGACCCGAAAATCCAGGTCAAAGGCGATACGCTGTACGTTACCGGTGAACAGGTGAAGTACCGCGACTCCCGTGAAGGGATCGTGCGCGCTAACCGGATCGTCATGAACGATCTGCCGGAGGGGATCCGCACGATCCGCGTGACGGAAAACCGCCTTAATCTGCCGCAGGTCACCACTGAAACCGATGTCGCCAGCCTGAAACGCCATCTGGAAGGCGAACCGCTGGGACATGAAACTCCGCTGGCGCAAAAACGCGTGGAGCCGATCGTGCCAGAGAGTACTGAACAGGGTTGGTATATCGACAAGTCGCGCGTTGATTTTCATCTTGATCCCGTGCTGAATCAGTCGGTAGGCGGCCCGGAAAACTTCTATATGTATCAGTTGGGCGTAATGGGAACTGCGGATCTGTGGGTCACGGATCATCTGCTCACCACGGGCAGCGTGTTTGCCAATATCGCCAACAACTACGACAAATTTAACTACACCAATCCGCCGAAGGATTCGCATCTGCCGCGGGTGCGTACGCATGTCCGTGAGTATGTGCAGAATGATGTTTATGTGAATAACCTACAGGCCAACTACTTCCAGTATTTTGGCAATGGTTTCTATGGGCAGGTCTATGGCGGTTATCTGGAGACCATGTTTGGCGGTGCCGGGGCGGAAGTCCTGTATCGCCCGGTAGACAGCAATTGGGCGTTTGGCCTGGATGCCAACTACGTGAAACAGCGTGACTGGCGTAGCGCGCAGGATATGATGAAGTTTACCGATTACAGCGTGAAGACCGGACATTTGACCGCATACTGGACGCCGTCGTTCGCCCAGGATGTGCTGGTGAAAGCCAGCGTAGGTCAGTATCTGGCGGGCGATAAAGGCGGTACGCTGGAGATCGCCAAACGCTTCGATAGCGGCGTCGTTGTCGGCGGTTACGCGACGATTACCGATGCGTCGCCGGATGAATATGGGGAAGGGGATTTTACCAAAGGCGTATATGTTTCCGTGCCGCTGGATCTCTTCTCGTCCGGCCCAACCCGAAGTCGTGCGGCAATTGGCTGGACGCCGCTGACGCGTGACGGTGGTCAACAGCTTGGCCGTAAGTTTGGCCTGTATGATATGACCAGTGACAGGAGCGTAAATTTCCGTTAATACTCAGGCCGGATAAGGCGTTTACGGCGCTATCCGGCAAATTATCTTATTGAACAAAATATAAACATAAATAAAAAATATAGATGCCCGTCACATTTGTGCGTTATACAGAAACCTCGCCGCAGAGAAAGAGGGGGCTGTTATGATGCCATTATCGCGCTCACGTCTTGAGTTTATCGCCACGATTTTACAAAACGTACTAAATTTGGGGCTGCTTACCCTCGGTCTGATCCTGGTCGTTTTTCTCGGTAAAGAGACGGTTCATCTGGCGGATGCATTATTCGTGCCTGAGCAAGCCAGCAAATATGAACTGGTGGAAGGGCTGGTGATCTACTTTCTTTATTTCGAATTTATTGCGCTGATTGTGAAGTACTTTAAGTCTGGCCTTCACTTTCCGCTGCGCTATTTCGTGTACATTGGGATCACGGCGATTGTGCGTCTGATCATTGTCGATCATAAAACGCCAATGGATGTATTACTCTATTCGGCGGCGATCCTCCTGTTGGTTATCACGTTGTGGTTATGTAATTCGAACCGACTACGGCGAGAATAGGCGTCGCCACACCGTAACGGACGTATGGCGTGGCAATAAATTAGCCGCTGTCTATAACGCATAAAAAAAGCGCTCCGAAGAGCGCCAAAATACGACCATAAGTGGGGATAACATAAGTTGAGGGCAGTGGCATTGCCCGTTGCCGGGCAGGTACTTCGATAAAACTTAACCTTTCACACCCCCTGCCGTCAGGCCATTGACCAGCCAACGTTGCGCCAACAGGAACACCAGGGTGATAGGAATAGCGGAAAGAACGGCGGCGGCGGCAAAGTCGCCCCACAAATAGTTTTGCGGGTTGAGATATTGCTGCATACCCACGGCCAGCGTATAGCTGTCCACATCGCGCAGTAACAACGAGGCGACCGGAACTTCGGTAATCGCCGCGATGAACGACAGAATAAACACCACCGCCAGAATCGGTACGGAAAGCGGCAGCAGCACCAGGCGAAACGCCTGCCACGGGGTTGCGCCATCCAGCGCGGCGGCCTCTTCCAGCGAGCTGTCGATAGTTTCGAAGTAGCCTTTAATCGTCCAGACATGCAGCGCGATGCCGCCAAGATAGGCGAAGATCACGCCGCCATGCGTATTCAGACCGATAAATGGAATGTATTGTCCCAGGCGGTCAAATAACGCATACAGCGCCACCAGAGACAAAACCGCCGGAAACATCTGGAAAATCAGCATCCCTTTAAGCAGTGTTGCTTTACCTGGAAAACGCATTCGTGCAAAAGCGTAGGCGCAGGTGGTGGAGAGCGCCACGATGCCGATGGCGGTAATACCGGCGATTTTCACCGAGTTCCACAGCCACAGCAGGACCGGGAAGGGAGGCGGTGTTACCCGACCATCCGCATGTTCCACGCTGAAACCCAGCGCCAGCCGCCAGTGTTCCCAGGAGATTTTGTCCGGGATCAGGCTTCCGGTGGCGAAGTTCCCTTCACGTAGCGAGATAGCGATGACCATCAGCAGCGGGAACATAATCGCTGCGATGAAAATCAGCAGCCCCAGGTGCGTGATGAAGAGACGCAGTTTCTGAGATTTGGGTTGGACCATAGCCATTGTTATTATCTCCCTTAATCAAACTTCATACGCGTGGCTTTCAGGTTCACTATTGCCAGCGCGCCTACCAGCAGGAAGATCAGCGTGGCAATGGCCGCCGCCAGACCGAAGTCCTGACCGCCGCCGCCTTCAAAGGCGATACGGTAGGTGTAGCTGACGAGCAAATCGGTATAACCGGCAGGCGTGGTGGTGCCGAGACGGTCTGGCCCGCCGTTGGTCAATAACTGAATCAGGACAAAGTTATTAAAGTTAAAGGCGAAGCTGGCGATCATCAGCGGCGTTAGCGGCTTAATCAGCAGCGGTAAGGTGATCTTAAAGAAATTCTGAAATGGACCGGCGCCGTCCATTGCGGAGGCTTCGTACAGGTCATCCGGAATCGCTTTCAGCAGTCCCATGCACAGGATCATCATGTAGGGATAGCCCAGCCAGGTATTCACGATAATCACCATTGCCCGCGCGGTGTTGGGGTCGCTGAACCAGGCAGGTTTAATGCCAAACAGCGCGCTCAGCATCATATTGATTTCGCCAAAGCTTTGGTTGAATAACCCTTTGAAAATCAAAATTGAAATAAACGACGGTACGGCGTAGGGCAGAATCAGCAGGACGCGGTAGATAGCTTTACCTTTCAGCGCTTCCCACTGTACGAGGCAGGCCAATACCATCCCAACCGCCACAGTTAACACCACAGTGAGGACCGAAAAGACCACGGTCCAGACGAAGATAGCGAAAAAAGGCTTCTGGATCCCTTCGTCGGTAAAGACGCGCGTAAAGTTTTTCGCGCCGATAGTAACGGTATAACCAGGACTGAGTTTTTCATCACCCCAGCTTCCGTCGGCGTTGATCGACTGATAATAACCGCTATCGTTATTTGGCCGGTATTTTACGCCGCTCTGGTTATTGGTAAGCAGGCCGTCATCAGCCAGTGTGTACAGCGGACGGGTACCGGAAAACTGACGCAGCGAGCTCATAATCACTTTACTTTCATCCGGCAGGACGGCGGTTATCTGGTTCAACGCCAGACGGTTCTGGGTGATTATCCGCAGATTGGCGCGTTCGCCGCCCGGTAGGGCATCGGTCTCTTTCAGCTGTAATTTTTGTTCGCCGCCGAAGGAAAATGCGTCAGACAGGTAATGTTTGCCCGTTTCTCCGTCGGTGAGGGCCAGTTGCCACTCGTCGCCGCTCGGGTAAAGACCGAAGTTATAGGTTTTTCCTGCCTGATAAGAACGGTCCATCAGCACTTGCTGGGCGCGTTCAAAGGTGAGCTGGTTGGTGCTGCTGTAGTTAGTAAAGGCGATAGCGATGGTGCACACCAGCGGGAATAGCACAAACAGCCCCATGCCGGCGAGGCCAGGGTAAACGTAGCGCCAGGCGTAGGTTTTACGATTTGCAAAAATATACAGGCCAGCAGAGCTTAAAATCAGCGTCATGATGGCGAACAGATACTCCCCTTGTACGTACATTAAAACTACAAGGTAACCCACCAGCAGGCCCAGCAGACCAATTACTGACCATTTAAGCTGGTCGCTTTGCCACCAGTGTTTCTTTTTAATGACATCCATGGGGGTTTTCCTCTACAGCGTTGAAACTTCCTGGCCGGAGATGTGCCTGATGGCGCTGCGCTTATCAGGCCTACGGTGTGTTGTAGGCCGGATAAGGCATTTATGCCGCCATCCGGCACAGGCTCACGGCATTACTTAGTGATACGGCTTTGTGCATCTTTCAGCGCGGCATCCACGGTTTGACGGCCGCTGGCGGCGTTGATCACAGCCGTACGTACCGCATACCAGAAGGCGGACATCTGCGGAATATTCGGCATGATCTCGCCTTTCTGGGCGTTATCCATGGTGGCGGCGATACGGGGGTCTTTCGCTAACTGCTCCTGGAAAGATTTCAGCGCCACGGCGCCCAGCGGTTTATCTTTGTTCACCGCTGCCAGACCCTGATCGGTCAGCAGGTAGTTTTCGAGGAACTCTTTCGCCAGCTCCTTGTTCGGGCTGGCAGCGTTAATCCCCGCGCTCAGCACGCCGACGAACGGTTTCGAGGGTTTACCTTTGAAGGTCGGCAGCAGGGTGACACCGTAGTTGACTTTGCTCTTGTCGATGTTCGACCATGCCCACGGACCGTTGATGGTCATTGCCGTTTCGCCTTTATTGAAGGCCGCTTCGGCGATGGAGTAATCGGTATCGGCGCTCATATTTTTGTTCTTGATCATATCGATCAGGAAAGTCAGGCCCGCTTTCGCGCCGGCGTTGTCGACGCCAACGTCTTTCACGTCATACTTGCCGTTTTCAAATTTGAACGCGTAACCGCCGTCAGCAGCGATCAAAGGCCAGGTGAAATACGGCTCTTGCAGGTTGAACATTATCGCCGACTTCCCTTTCGCTTTTAGTTCTTTATCCAGCGCCGGGATCTCTTCCCAGGTTTTCGGCGGGTTCGGGACGAGGTCTTTGTTATAAATCAGGGAGAGGGCTTCAACGGCGATGGGGTAGGCGATCAGCTTGCCGTTATAGCGTACCGCATCCCAGGTGAACGGATAGAGTTTGTCCTGAAACGCTTTATCCGGAGTAACCTCCGCCAGCAGACCAGACTGCGCGTAGCCGCCAAAACGGTCGTGCGCCCAGAAGATAATGTCAGGGCCGTCGCCGGTGGCTGCCACCTGCGGGAATTTCTCTTCCAGCTTATCCGGGTGCTCAACGGTCACTTTAATGCCGGTGTCTTGCTCAAATTTTTTACCGACCTCGGCCAGACCGTTATAGCCCTTGTCGCCGTTGATCCAGATAACCAGTTTACCTTCTTCAATTTTGGCGAGAGCCGGGGCGGAAATCATCATCGTCGTAAGTGCGGATAATGCGAGGATGCCTACGCCAGTTTTAATCTTCATATCTCCCATCCTTTTTGGTGATGTACACAGAGGTGGTTTAACGGTCTCTAGTTTCTTTATACGACAACCTCTTTCCATCCTCCCTACCCCTACGCCCCACCCCGGCTTTATGTGATCTGTGTTGCATAAATGTGAGTAATGCGTGCTGGCGCACACAAAAACACGCCGATTTTTGCGGGCGGCATCACGAAATTCCTTTTCTGTCCGCGCCCGTGGTCTCAGGCGCTGTGTCCTCATCCTCCCGCCTCCTCCCCCATAAAAAAGCCGGGGGGTGGAGGATTTACCCCAGTCAGGGATCGCGCATAGTCAGGCCATCATGAATGTTGCTGTCAATGACAGGTTGTAACGAAGGGAGAAAGGCATGGCGAGCGTACAGCTACGAAATGTAACGAAAGCCTGGGGTGACGTGGTGGTATCGAAAGATATTAACCTCGATATCCATGACGGGGAGTTCGTGGTGTTTGTCGGACCGTCAGGCTGTGGTAAATCGACCTTGCTGCGTATGATCGCCGGGCTTGAAACCATCACCAGTGGCGACCTGTTTATCGGGGAAACCCGTATGAATGATATCCCGCCTGCCGAGCGCGGCGTGGGCATGGTATTCCAGTCTTATGCGCTCTATCCCCATCTCTCCGTTGCAGAAAACATGTCTTTCGGCCTCAAGCTGGCGGGCGCCAAAAAAGAGGTAATGAATCAACGCGTCAACCAGGTGGCGGAAGTGCTGCAACTGGCGCATCTGCTGGAACGTAAGCCAAAAGCGCTTTCCGGCGGGCAGCGTCAGCGCGTAGCGATTGGCCGCACGCTGGTGGCGGAGCCGCGTGTGTTTTTGCTGGATGAACCGCTCTCTAACCTGGACGCCGCGCTGCGCGTGCAGATGCGTATTGAAATTTCTCGCCTGCATAAACGTCTGGGCCGCACGATGATTTACGTCACCCACGATCAGGTCGAAGCGATGACCCTGGCCGACAAAATCGTGGTGCTGGACGCCGGTCGCGTCGCTCAGGTCGGTAAGCCGCTGGAGCTGTACCACTATCCGGCGGACCGCTTTGTCGCGGGCTTCATCGGCTCGCCGAAGATGAACTTCCTGCCGGTGAAAGTGACCGCCACCGCGATTGAACAAGTCCAGGTCGAACTGCCGAATCGCCAGCAAATCTGGCTGCCGGTCGAAAGTCGCGGCGTGCAGGTCGGCGCCAATATGTCTTTAGGCATTCGGCCGGAACACCTGCTGCCGAGCGATATCGCCGATGTCACCCTGGAAGGCGAAGTCCAGGTGGTCGAGCAGTTAGGGCACGAAACACAAATTCATATCCAGATCCCCGCCATCCGTCAAAACCTGGTTTATCGCCAGAATGACGTGGTGTTGGTAGAAGAGGGCGCCACATTCGCTATCGGCCTGCCGCCAGAGCGCTGTCATCTGTTCCGCGAGGATGGCAGCGCATGTCGTCGTCTGCATCAAGAGCCGGGTGTTTAAGGCCTCCATAAAAAAACGAAACGCAAAACCATTCGCAGTTTTAGAAGGTGGCAGCGTTTAAAGAAAAGCAATGATCTCAGGAGATAGAATGATGATTACTCTGCGCAAACTCCCACTGGCGGTTGCTGTCGCAGCGGGCGTAATGTCCGCTCAGGCAATGGCTGTCGATTTCCACGGTTACGCCCGTTCCGGTATTGGCTGGACGGGAAGCGGCGGCGAACAACAGTGTTTCCAGGCAACGGGGGCCCAAAGTAAATACCGTCTTGGTAACGAATGTGAAACCTATGCGGAACTGAAACTGGGCCAGGAAGTGTGGAAAGAGGGCGATAAGAGCTTCTATTTCGACACCAACGTCGCCTATTCGGTTAACCAGCAGAACGACTGGGAATCGACCGATCCCGCCTTCCGCGAAGCGAACGTGCAGGGTAAAAACCTGATTGAATGGCTGCCGGGCTCTACCATCTGGGCCGGTAAGCGCTTCTATCAGCGTCATGACGTACACATGATCGACTTCTACTACTGGGATATTTCAGGTCCTGGCGCAGGTATCGAAAATATCGATCTGGGCTTCGGTAAGCTTTCGCTGGCGGCGACCCGGTCTACTGAAGCGGGCGGCTCTTACACCTTCAGCAGCCAGAATATTTATGATGAAGTAAAAGATACCGCTAACGACGTCTTTGACGTACGTCTGGCTGGTCTGCAAACGAACCCGGACGGCGTACTGGAGCTGGGCGTTGATTACGGCCGCGCCAATACGACCGATGGTTATAAGCTGGCTGATGGGGCATCGAAAGACGGCTGGATGTTCACCGCCGAACACACGCAAAGCATGTTGAAAGGCTATAACAAGTTTGTCGTGCAATATGCCACCGATGCCATGACCACGCAGGGTAAAGGCCAGGCGCGCGGTTCCGACGGTTCTTCATCTTTCACTGAAGAATTGCCTGATGGAACCAAAATTAATTATGCCAATAAGGTCATCAATAATAATGGCAATATGTGGCGTATTTTGGATCATGGCGCCATCTCGCTTGGTGATAAATGGGATTTGATGTACGTCGGTATGTACCAGAATATCGATTGGGATAATAACCTGGGTACTGAGTGGTGGACCGTGGGCGTACGTCCAATGTACAAGTGGACGCCAATCATGAGTACCCTGCTGGAAGTCGGCTACGACAACGTGAAATCTCAGCAGACCGGCGATCGTAACAATCAATATAAAATCACCCTGGCGCAACAGTGGCAGGCGGGCGACAGCATCTGGTCGCGTCCGGCTATCCGTATTTTCGCTACCTACGCGAAATGGGATGAGAAATGGGGCTATATCAAAGACGGCGATAACATTTCCCGTTATGCCGCAGCGACTAACTCCGGCATTTCCACCAACAGCCGTGGCGATAGCGATGAGTGGACCTTCGGCGCCCAGATGGAAATCTGGTGGTAATACGATGGTCATCTGACGTAACGAGGGGCGCAAGCCCCTCTGAAACATCAGGTCTGATGATGCTTGTAAGCCGAATAAGGCGCCAGCCGCCATTCGGCGATATGTTTGGGTTGGCGCGCTATTGCCTGGCTACCGCTGAACCCGCCTTATTGAGGTGAGAATAATGAAAATGAAGAAAAGTCTCGTCGCCCTCTGTTTAACCGCAGGGCTGTTCGCCAGCGTGCCGGGTATCAGCCTGGCGGAAGTGAACTATGTACCGCAAAATACCAGCGCCGCGCCCGCTATTCCTGCTGCTGCGCTACAGCAATTAACCTGGACGCCTGTAGATCAGTCAAAAACGCAGTCTACCCAACTGGCGACGGGCGGCCAGCGCCTTGACGTCGCCGGCATTACCGGCCCGGTCGCCGCTTATAGCGTTCCGGCGAATATCGGCGAGCTGACATTAACTCTGACCAGCGAGGTCAATAAGCAAGCCAGCGTTTTTGCGCCAAACGTGTTGATTCTTGACCAAAATATGACGCCTTCGGCGTTCTTCCCCAGCAGTTACTTTACTTATCAGCAGCCGGGCGTCATGAGCGCAGACCGGCTGGAAGGCGTGATGCGCCTGACGCCTGCGTTGGGGCAGCAGAAACTCTATGTTCTGGTGTTTACGACCGAAAAAGATCTTCAGCAAACCACTACGCTGCTCGATCCGGCAAAAGCCTATGCCAAAGGCGTCGGTAACTCTATCCCGGATATTCCCGATCCAGTTGCTCGCCATACCACTGACGGCGTGGTGAAACTGAAGGTAAAAACCAACAGCAGCTCCAGCGTATTGGTCGGGCCGTTGTTTGGCTCGTCCGGTACCGGGCCGGTAACGGTAGGCAATACCGCAGCGCCGGTCGCGGCGCCAGCGCCAGTCGCGCCGAAGAAAAGCGAACCGATGTTGAACGATACGGAAAGCTACTTTAATAAAGCGATTAAGGATGCCGTAGCGAAAGGCGACGTCGATAAAGCGCTGAAACTGCTTGATGAGGCCGAACGTCTGGGATCGACATCTGCCCGTTCCACCTTTATCAGCAGTGTAAAAGGCAAGGGGTAATTGTTTCCCCACAGTGCTGATTTTGCAGCAACTGGTGCGTCTCCTGGCGCACCTTTTTTTGTCATTTCATGCGAATTGTTATTTTTTTGTTGCGCAACAGATCACTTAATTGTGATTGCGCCCCCCGTAATGTCTTTTCTGAGATACAATGACTTTAGGTTATGAATCGGAGAGTAAGGCATGTCACACCCTGCGTTAACGCAACTGCGTGCGCTGCGCTATTTTGATGCGATTCCTGCGCTTGAACCCCATTTGCTGGACTGGCTGTTGCTGGAAGATTCTATGACTAAACGTTTTGAGCAGCAGGGAAAGCGGGTAAGCGTGACGCTGATTCGGGAAGCGTTTGTCGGCCAAAGTGAGGTCGAGGAAGCATCAGGTTTACTGCCATCCGAATCCCGCTACTGGTTACGTGAGATACTGCTTTGCGCTGACGGCGAGCCCTGGCTTGCCGGACGTACCGTGGTACCGGAATCCACGCTGTGCGGACCTGAACAGGTCTTACAACATCTGGGTAAAACCCCGCTTGGACGTTATCTATTTACATCATCGACACTGACCCGCGATTTTATTGAAATTGGACGCGATGCAACGCTGTGGGGGCGCCGCTCTCGACTGCGGTTGAGCGGAAAACCGCTGTTGCTTACCGAGCTTTTTTTACCTGCATCGCCGCTGTACTGAGAGGAAGATAAAGATGGAGTGGAGTCTGACGCAGAGTAAGCTGCTGGCGTTTCACCGTTTGATGCGTACAGATAAGCCTATTGGCGCGTTGCTGCTGCTCTGGCCGACGCTTTGGGCGCTATGGGTGGCGACGCCGGGTATGCCTCAGCTGTGGATTTTGGCGGTTTTTGTCGCTGGCGTGTGGTTAATGCGCGCGGCGGGCTGCGTGGTGAATGATTACGCCGATCGTAAATTTGACGGACATGTAAAACGTACGGTCAACCGGCCTTTACCCAGCGGCGCCGTGACAGAGAAAGAAGCGCGCAACCTGTTTGTGGTGCTGGTGCTGCTGGCGTTTCTGTTGGTGCTGACGCTGAACGCCATGACGATTCTGCTTTCCGTGGCGGCGCTGGCGTTGGCCTGGGTTTATCCCTTTATGAAACGCTACACCCACCTGCCGCAGGTCGTGCTGGGGGCCGCTTTCGGCTGGTCAATCCCCATGGCGTTCGCCGCGGTGAGCGAATCCCTGCCGTTGAGCTGCTGGCTGATGTTCCTCGCCAATATTCTCTGGGCAGTGGCTTACGATACGCAATATGCGATGGTCGACAGAGATGATGATATCAAGATAGGCATTAAATCGACGGCGATCCTGTTTGGTCGTTATGACACATTGATTATCGGGATTCTGCAGCTTGGCGTCATGGCGTTAATGGCGCTGATCGGCTGGTTGAATGGTCTGGGATGGGGATATTACTGGGCTGTGCTGGTGGCGGGCGCGCTGTTTGTCTACCAGCAAAAACTGATTGCGAACCGTGAACGTGAAGCCTGCTTTAAAGCCTTTATGAACAATAACTACGTTGGCCTGGTGCTATTTTTAGGGCTGGCGATGAGTTACTGGCACTTCTGATGTCATGCCGGGCGAACCCGGCCTGCAAAGCCAAAATTTTCAATACGTCATATCAGTTGCCCGATAAGCTTACGCCATCGGGCATTTCAGGCACTGGCTTACTCGCCCTGCGTCGCGCTTTCAATCGTCAGACGGACATCAGAGGTAATCAGATCGGCAAGCATCTGATATATCTTCATCGTTTCTGCCGGTTCGGCATCGCCCGTATCGCTGATATAACCCTCATCCCGTAGCGTCAACACGAGTGAACTGAACACCGCTTTGTCGAAAAACTCCGGCGCGTTAATACCGTGCAGGACAGACAGACGTTGCGCCACGGTACGGCTTTCTTTCTCCAGCGTACTGCGGTTGATGGACGGATTGGCGCTCAACAGCCAGAACGTAATGGCATAACGCTGTAGCGTTTCGCGCGCGCCTGCCGCCAGCAGCTGCAGCGTACGGGAATGCGTCGGGTTGATATGCAGTTCATCATCCTGCAGGGTAATTAGCCCCTGACGCTGCATTTCACTGGCCAGCGCGTCAATGACCGAGGCTAACTCCTCGCGCTCCCAGCGCAGGAACAGCTCCGCTTTTAACATCGGATAGAGCGCTTCAACATGCTGCTGCAACGCATCACGCGAAATGCGACGATGCTGGGTGATAATCGCCGCCATCAGCGAAGGCATAATCAACATATGCGCGATATTGTTACGATAGTAGGTCATCAACACCGCCTGCTCGCGCGGCAGAATGATGATATCGCCAATGGTGTCTTTCTCGACCTCAAACTTATTCATCTGCAGCGCGTGAGCGATGAGCTCGCCAGCGCTGGCGGCAGGAACGGTTGAGTCTGTGGAATAAGGGACATTGCGCATCAGATCGAGATAGCAATCAAGCTGCTCGGTGAGCTGCTCGCGGGTGAGCGAGCGCTGACGCGACGCTAACAGCGCGGTACAACACAGGTTCATCGCGTTTGCCGCGCCAGCGTTGTTAATACGCACCATCAGATCGGCGGCGATACTATTTACCGTCGGCGTCAGCCAGGCTGGGCGTATGGCCTCTATAGGGTCGATAGATTCGCGCCACTCCGGCACATGCTGGTTCAGGTACGTCATGAGCGGCATCGGTTCGCCAAAGTTAACGTAGCCCTGACCCAGATTGCGCAGCTTGCTCAAGCCTTTCAGCATCTGCGGCAGGCTCTCTTTCTCTTTTGTCGCGCCGCGCAGTTCTTTCGCATAGGTGCCCACTTCCATGACGTGCTCATAGCCGATGTAAATAGGCACTAACGTAATTGGACGGGTACCGCCGCGCAGCATCGCCTGGATAGTCATCGACAGGGTGCCGGTTTTCGGGTCTAACAAACGTCCGGTACGCGAACGTCCTCCTTCGACAAAATACTCAACCGAGTAACCGCGGCTGAACAGCTCGCCCAGGTATTCGCGAAAGACGGTGGAATAGAGTTTATTCCCCTTAAAGGTGCGACGAATAAAGAACGCGCCCAGACGACGGAAAATCGGGCCAGCGGGCCAGAAATTAAGGTTAATACCGGCGGCAATGTGCGGCGGAACCAGCCCCTGATGGTACAGCACATAAGAAAGGAGCAAATAGTCCATATGGCTGCGGTGACAGGGCACATAGACGATTTCATGCCCGTCGTGCGCCAGTTGGCGTACGCGCTCGGCGTTATGCACGTTAATCCCCTGGTACAGTCGGTTCCAGGTAAACCCCAAAATCCTGTCGGTCAAACGAATCATCTCGTAAGAGAAGTTCGCCGCGATCTCTTCCATCAGCGCAATGGCGTTTTGCTGCGCTTTTTCATGAGAGATTTTTTTACTGCGCGCTTCGTCTTCTACCGCGCGGGCGATCGCTTTCGAGGCCAGCAGTTTGTTAAACAGATCCTGACGGGCGGGCAGGCGTGGGCCAACCGCCGCCAGGCGCTGGCGAGCAAAGTGCATACGCGCCACGCGAGCCAGCTTCTGCGCGATGATTTTATCGGTGCCGTGTTCATCAGCCATGCGACGCAATGAGACGGACGGCGAGAATCGGACAAAGCTATCGCGACCCAGCCAGGAGATGGCAAAGAATTTCTGTACACCGTTCAGCATACGTAAAGGCGGGTTATCTTCTCCCTTTTCACGACCCGGCGCGCGGCCAAACATCACGGAAACGGGCACCATCTGCACGTCCAAAGCCGGATTACTCCGATGCAGATCGAGATAATCGTGAAAAAGTTTCACCGACTCTTCTTTTGGCGTGTAATAGGTAAAGACACGCGGTCCGCCGTGAATAAATACATAGCGTGGCAGCAGCGCGCCGTCGATCTCCAGCGGCTCCAGCGGATCCGGGAGATCGTGCGCCAGACATTGAGCCCGCAGCGTCAGTAAGTCCGCTTTTGAGTTGTATGGCAAGACATACATAATGGGGCGAGAAGTATCGAGCCCCAATTCCTGGGCGGGTTCCGCCGGAATAGACTTGCTTTTTACCAGTATGCTTAATGGTAAATTCAGTAATTTGTAGTAAATTCGTGGCCAGCCGGACATAAACGATGTAAAGCCTCTGGTTAATAATGCAAATGCGGTGCAAGGATATCAGAAAGTTTAGCGAATTTCTGTTGTATCCCGTCATACTTCGCGCTGCGTTACAGCAGTCCGAATCGTGCAGGGCAACCGTATAATGTCATTGACGTTAATAATGTAAAAAGGTTCTTTTGATGGCCAATAATACCACTGGATTCACCAGAATTATCAAAGCGGCAGGATATTCCTGGAAAGGATTTCGCGCCGCATGGACTCACGAAGCGGCGTTTCGCCAGGAAAGCCTCGCGGTATTGCTGGGCGTCATCATCGCCTGCTGGCTGGATGTGGATGCGATTACCCGTGTATTATTGATAGGTTCCGTTTTACTTATCATGATTGTTGAAATCCTCAACAGCGCTATTGAAGCGGTCGTGGACCGCATCGGTTCTGAATACCATGAGCTTTCCGGCCGTGCGAAAGATATGGGATCGGCTGCGGTGCTACTGTCTATTTTCGTTGCCCTGATGACCTGGGGCATCCTGTTATGGTCACATTTTCGATAAAGGTTCCAAATTTTATAAATCTCTTGTTTTTTGCGCCGTTTGTGGTTCCAAAATCACCTTTAACTGTATATACTCACAGCATGACTGTATATACACCCAGGGGGCGGAATGAAAGCGTTAACGGCCAGGCAACAAGAGGTGTTTGATCTCATCCGGGATCACATCAGCCAGACAGGTATGCCACCGACGCGTGCGGAAATCGCGCAGCGTTTGGGGTTCCGTTCCCCAAACGCGGCGGAAGAACACCTTAAAGCGCTGGCGCGCAAAGGGGTGCTTGAAATCGTTTCCGGCGCATCGCGAGGTATCCGTCTGTTACAGGAAGAAGAGGACGGATTACCACTTGTCGGGCGTGTCGCGGCGGGTGAACCGCTTCTGGCGCAGCAGCATATTGAAGGCCATTACCAGGTCGATCCTTCACTGTTCAAACCCAGCGCCGATTTCCTGCTGCGCGTGAGCGGTATGTCGATGAAAGACATCGGTATTATGGATGGGGATTTGCTGGCGGTACATAAAACGCAGGACGTCCGTAATGGCCAGGTGGTTGTCGCTCGCATTGACGATGAAGTGACAGTAAAACGCCTGAAAAAGCAGGGCAATAAAGTGGAGCTGCTGCCGGAAAACAGCGAGTTTACACCGATAGTGGTGGATCTGCGCGAACAAAGCTTTACGATTGAAGGGCTGGCGGTAGGCGTCATTCGCAACGGGGAATGGTTGTAATCTCTTTTTAATCTCCTTGTAAGCCGTCATCCGGCAATCGTGCAGCCTGATGGCGCTGCGCTTATCAGGCCTACGGGAATGCAGTTCCTGAGATGATTAATTTGTAGGCCGGATAAGGCGTTACGTCGCCATCCGGCAATGCGCTCGTTTCGTTTAACTCCTTGTCAGGCTTTTCTCCATGCCGCTTTTTACCTCCTCTGATAAAGCTCTCTGGCGTCTCGCGCTGCCGATGATTTTTTCTAACATCACCGTCCCCTTACTGGGGCTGGTCGATACGGCGGTGATTGGTCATCTGGACAGCCCTGTTTTCCTGGGCGGCGTGGCGGTGGGCGCGACTGCCACCAGCTTTCTTTTCATGCTGCTGCTATTTCTACGTATGAGCACCACTGGACTAACGGCGCAGGCATTTGGCGCCAAAAATCCGCAGGCGTTAGCCCGGGCGCTCATTCAACCGTTATTGCTGGCACTGGGCGCTGGCGTGATGATTGTGCTATTTCGCACGCCGCTTATCGAGCTGGCTTTACATATTGTCGGCGGGAACGACGCTGTCCTGGTGCAGGCGAGACGCTTCCTTGAAATTCGTTGGCTAAGCGCTCCCGCGTCACTGGCGAATCTGGTACTGCTCGGTTGGCTGTTAGGCGTTCAGTATGCGCGGGCGCCGGTTATCTTGTTGGTCGTGGGCAATATTCTCAACATCGCGCTCGACCTGTGGCTGGTGATGGGACTTCATATGAACGTGCAGGGCGCCGCCCTGGCGACGGTCATCGCAGAATATGCCACGTTACTGATCGGCCTCATGATGGTACGTAAAGTTCTCCATCTCCGCGGTGTGTCGCTGGATATGCTAAAACAGGCCTGGCGCGGCAACGTGCGCCGCCTTTTGGCGCTCAATCGCGATATCATGCTGCGCTCATTGCTCCTTCAGCTTTGTTTTGGCGCAATCACGGTGTCAGGCGCGCGGCTGGGCAGCGATATTATCGCGGTAAATGCAGTCCTGATGACCTTACTCACCTTTACGGCCTATGCGCTGGACGGTTTTGCTTATGCGGTGGAGGCGCACTCCGGTCAGGCTTACGGCGCGCGTGACGGTAGCAAGCTACTGGACGTCTGGCGAGCAGCGTGTCGTCAGTCAGGGATTGTGGCCTTATTGTTTTCCACAGTCTATGCCCTGGCAGGCGAACATATTGTCGCGTTACTGACCTCATTGCCGCAAATACAGCTACTGGCGGATCGGTATCTTATCTGGCAGGTGGTATTACCGCTGGTGGGCGTATGGTGCTATCTGCTCGACGGTATGTTTATTGGCGCGACGCGCGCCGCCGAAATGCGCAATAGCATGGCAGTCGCCGCGGGAGGATTCGCGCTGACGCTCTTCGCCCTGCCGGTATTAGGAAATCATGGTTTATGGCTGGCATTAACCGTGTTCCTGGCGCTTCGCGGTCTGTCGTTGAGCCTTATCTGGCGTCGTCACTGGCGCGAGGGTACATGGTTTGCCAGATCGTGACGGTTAAAAATTCTGAATATAAAACCGAAGGCCGAATTCCTGCCTACAATTATTATCACGTCCAGCAGAAATTGCAGTGCATTTGGGCGAATAACACCTGCTATTCCTAACCGAATGATGAGGACAAGATGATGAATAAAGACGAAGCCGGCGGTAACTGGAAACAGTTTAAAGGTAAAATGAAAGAACAATGGGGCAAACTGACCGATGACGATATGACCGTTATCGAAGGTAAACGCGACCAACTGGTAGGTAAAATCCAGGAGCGTTACGGTTACCAGAAAGATCAGGCGGAAAAAGAGGTTGTTGACTGGGAAACCCGTAACAACTATCGCTGGTAATATGTTTTCCCCTACCAGGAGTACATGGATGTGCTTCCCACTGTTTGCTTATGAATGCGGGCGTGCCCCTCTCTACTGCCGCCCGTTTTTCCGTTCAGGCTAACGCGGTTTTTTCTTCACCAGCACCGAGTGATCGTGACCACAGTCGCCCGGATGGCGACACGCTTCCACTTCTACGCACGCAGGGCACAGACCGTGCGCCTCAATAACGTTATGTCGTAGCGCAAAGCCCATTTTAGCCGCCAGCGTATGCATGATGTCTTCCACGCCCTCGGCACACTCTTCCTTCACCACGCCGCAACGATCGCAGATAAACATGGCCGAGCTGTGCGTCGGCTGATCGAACAGGTGGCAAACCACATAACTATTGGTGGATTCCACTTTATGGACAAAACCCTGTTCGAGCAAAAAATCCAGCGCGCGGTAGATGGTGGGCGGTTTGGCCTGTGGTTCCGTTTCGCGCAGCAAATCGAGCAAATCGTATGCGCTGATGGCACCCTGTTGCAGACTCATCAGGCGCAGCACTTCGAGGCGCTGAGGCGTCAGGCGCACGTTGCGCTGCGCGCAGAGTTTTTCAGCTTGCGCCAGTAACTCTTGCGTTGTGGTCTTTTCCATGTAGCACCTCGAATGGCATGAAAGTCTAATCCGTTACTTTACCACGAGCTGCTTAAAACTCTGAAATTACCCCGCGACAATATATCGCCTGCTAAGCTTTTCCGCGCCAGTATTCTCATCTATACCTAATGAGGGTCGATATTATAACAACAGGATTTAACATCACTATTTCACAGCAATAGTTCGCCTCTGTCCGGTAAAGCGTGGCGGAGGGATTACTTCACCTGATAATAAGATGGGCTAACTGTGAACAAAAACGTCAAACTTTCACTGATTGCTATCGCGGTCTCGCTTTTTATGGCAAAGCAGGCGAGCGCCGCCAATACCTGGACGGAAGCGCGTAATGACGCAATGGGCGGGACGGGCGTCGCGTCCGCGAATTATGGCAGCGGAGTACTATTAAATCCGGCGTTACTGGCAAAAGCCAAACCGGAAGACAATATCACTGTTGTCCTTCCTGCGGTCGGCGTCCAGATTACGGATAAAGACAATCTCCAGGATGAAATTGACGATATCAGCGATAAAGTGGATTACTACGATGAGGTCGTCGATAACCTTACGCTGGGGCAAATTCTGCTCAATCCGCGAGGCGTGCTGAATCAATTTCAGGGCGCCGCGCGCGACCTGGCCGATGAGCTGGAATATCTCAACGGAAAAACCGCCCGCGCCAATGCCGGCGCCGGGTTGGCGGTAAGTATTCCAGGGCAAACGCTTTCCGTGGCGTTTATCGCCAAAGGTTATGCGCATGGGCGCGTGAGTTCGTCCATTGATCAGAACGATATTCAGTATCTGCGCGATATCCAGCATGATGAACGTGTTGCGCTTCGTGAAGCAGGACGCGCTGCTTTGCTGGGGTCTGACGAAATTACAAAGCATTTAAACTCTACCGCGTCGGGGCGGGTAGCGATTGTGTCTGACTACGGTATTGCGCTGGCGAAGCAGTTTGTGGTGGGCGAGGTGCCTGTTTCCATTGGCGTTACGCCAAAACTGCAAAAAACCTGGCTCTATAACTACACCACCTCAATTTATAACTACGACAGTAGCGACTGGAATAGCAGCCGTTATCGCAATGACGATACGGGTTTTAACATTGATGCGGGGCTTGCTGCCGATATCGGTGAAAACTGGACGTTGGGGCTGAGCGGGCAAAATCTGGTATCTCGCGATATCGATACGAAAGATATTTACATCACTAATGGTATGACGGGAGAAACCACCAACTACAAAGATACATACCAAATCCGCCCCCTGGTTACCGCGGGCATCGCATGGCATAACGATTTGCTGACCGTAAGCGCCGATGGCGATCTGACGGAAACGAAAGGCTTTAAGAGCGAAGACAATTCACAGTACGTGGGTGTCGGCGCTGAAGTTCGACCGTTGTCATGGCTGGCGGTGCGCGCAGGGTATCGTGCGGATGTGAAAAATAACGATAGCAATGTGGTTACTGGCGGTCTTGGCTTTGCGCCCTTTAACCGTGTGCATTTCGATTTAATGGGACTGTACGGCGAAGATGAAACCTGGGGGGCAGGCGCGCAGCTTACAATGACATTCTGAGGTGCTTTCACCGGAGGCGCTACGCCTCCGGTTTAGCGTTATGCTATAGTAACGCCCCTTTTTTAACCGGATGCTTATTTATTCGCCATGCAGCCTGAAACCCAGTCCTCCGCTTTACCTGCTTATCGCTTCTCCATCGCGCCTATGCTCGACTGGACGGACAGACATTGCCGCTATTTCCTGCGTTTGCTGTCTCGCCAGACGCTGCTCTACACCGAAATGGTGACCACGGGCGCGATTATTCACGGTAAGGGTGACTATCTGGCTTATAGCGAAGAAGAGCATCCGGTCGCTCTACAGCTTGGTGGAAGCGATCCGGCTCAGCTTGCGCATTGTGCAAAGCTGGCGGAAGCGCGTGGCTACGATGAAATTAACCTCAACGTGGGGTGCCCTTCCGATCGCGTGCAAAATGGTATGTTTGGCGCCTGTTTGATGGGCAATGCGCAACTGGTCGCCGATTGTGTTAAAGCCATGCGTGATGTCGTCTCGATTCCGGTGACGGTAAAAACCCGCATTGGTATTGACGATCAGGACAGTTATGCGTTCCTGTGTGATTTCATTAATACGGTTTCCGGTCAGGGCGAATGCGAGATGTTTATTATCCATGCGCGCAAAGCCTGGCTTTCTGGCTTAAGCCCGAAAGAAAATCGTGAGATCCCGCCGCTGGATTACCCGCGCGTCTATCAGCTAAAGCGGGATTTTCCGCACCTGACCATGTCCATTAACGGCGGCATCAAATCTCTGGAAGAGGCGAAGGAGCACCTGCGCCATATGGATGGCGTCATGGTTGGCCGCGAAGCTTATCAGAATCCGGGTATACTGGCCTCGGTGGATCGGGAGATCTTTGGCGCCGATACCACCGATACCGACCCGGTTGCGGTGGTTCGCGCGATGTATCCCTATATTGAGCGTGAATTGAGCCAGGGAGCGTATCTGGGGCATATCACTCGCCATATGCTGGGGTTGTTCCAGGGTATCCCCGGCGCGCGACAGTGGCGTCGCTATCTGAGCGAAAACGCCCATAAAGCTGGCGCGGATGTTGCTGTACTGGAGCAGGCGCTAAAACTGGTGGCAGACAAGCGTTAAAAGTTCGCCAAAAATTAGTCAATCTCACCACGCCCTGTGCAGTCTTGCAGGGCGTTTTCTTTATATATCAAAAACATAAATATTGGCATGATTTTTGTAATAGCTTACCTGACCAAACCCGGTAAGCGCCGTGCCGCCGGGCAATGCCATCTTTATGGGGAGCGACTATGCTGGAACTACTTTTTGTGCTTGGCTTTTTTCTGATGTTAATGGTGACGGGCGTCTCCTTGCTGGGCATTCTGGCCGCGCTGGTTGTAGCGACTGCCGTCATGTTCCTGGGCGGAATGTTCGCCCTGATGATCAAGCTGTTACCGTGGCTACTGCTGGCGGTGGCTGTGGTGTGGGTGATCAAAGCAGTAAAAACGCCAAAAATCCCACAGTATCAGCGCAATAACCGTCGGTTTTACTAAGGTATTGAGCGGTTCGTCACAACCTGGAACTTTGCCCTCACAGGCAAATAGGAATCGATTATTAAATCTGTCATGATTGCGCAGGTAACGAATTCATCGCGCTGTACCCTACATACAGCCGAACAAAAAAAGAAAGGGCTTCCCGGGTGGAAGCCCAATTTCTTTGCAGAGCTATTACGGAATCAGCAGGCTTGAGCCCTGTGTGGCCCGGCTTTCCAGCACCTCATGCGCGCGACGGGCATCTTTTAACGCATAGCGTTGATTTTCAGCCACATCAACTTTAATCACGCCGCTGGCGATCAGTGAGAACAATTCATTGCTGGCTTCGGTCAGTTCTTCACGTGTCGTAATATACCCCTGTAGTGAAGGTCGCGTGGCATACAGGGAACCTTTCTGATTCAGAATACCTAAATTCACGCCAGTGACGGGGCCGGACGCATTGCCGAAACTGACCATCAGTCCCCGACGTTGCAGGCAGTCCAGTGAGGCTTCCCAGGTATCTTTCCCCACGGAGTCATAGACCACGCGGACTTTTTTGCCGCCGGTGATCTCTTTTACCCGTTCGACAATACTCTCCTCACGGTAATTAATTACCTGCCAGGCGCCAGCGTCCAGCGCCCGCTGCGCTTTTTGCGCGCTACCGACGGTACCGATAAGCTTCGCGCCCAGCGCTTTCGCCCACTGGCAGGCGATCAGACCGACGCCGCCCGCAGCGGCATGAAACAGGAAGGGTTCGTCGGGTTTCACTTCATAGGTTTTGCGCAACAGGTAAAAAACGGTCAACCCCTTGAGAAAAGAGGCTGCCGCCTGTTCGAAGGAAATGGCGTCAGGTAAAATCGCGGCTTTATCTGCGGGGACGTTATGGACGGAACTGTAAGCGCCGAGCGTTGACTGCGCGTAGACGACGCGATCGCCCACGCGAATGTGCTCCACGCCGTTGCCGACTTTACTGACCACACCCGCAGCTTCGGTTCCCAGGCCCGCAGGCAACGACGGGGGCGGATAGAGTCCGCTACGGATATAGGTGTCGATGAAGTTGATACCAATGGCTTTGTTCTCAACCTGGATTTCGTGTTCCGCCGGTTCCGTTGGCGTAAACTCCACGGTCTGAAGCACTTCCGGACCACCATGCTTGTGAAATTCAATACGCGTTGCCATGCTTCCTCCAAAAGAAATGTGGTAATCTTTCGACCCAATCACTATCTCGGTAACTCCATTCACTATGGCAGGAAATAAACCCTTCAACAAACCACAGACTGATGCCCGCGACCGCGATCCGCAGGTTGCCGGGATAAAAGTGCCGCCGCACTCGATTGAAGCGGAACAGTCGGTGTTGGGCGGTTTAATGCTGGATAACGAGCGCTGGGACGATGTGGCCGAGCGCGTGGTGGCGGAAGATTTCTATACCCGCCCGCATCGCCATATCTTTACGGAGATGGGGCGCTTGCAGGAAAGCGGCAGTCCTATCGACCTGATTACGCTCGCGGAATCGCTGGAGCGGCAGGGCCAACTGGACAGCGTCGGCGGCTTCGCCTATCTGGCGGAGTTGTCTAAAAATACGCCAAGCGCGGCGAACATCAGTGCTTATGCGGACATTGTGCGCGAACGCGCCGTGGTCCGCGATATGATCGCGGTGGCGCATGAAATTGCGGATGCCGGTTACGATCCACAGGGGCGCAATAGCGACGAACTGCTGGATCTGGCGGAGTCGCGCGTCTTCCAGATCGCGGAAAACCGGGCCAACAAAGACGAAGGTCCGAAAAGCATCGACCAGATCCTCGACGCTACCGTGGCGCGTATTGAGCAGTTGTTCCAGCAACCGCACGATGGCGTTACAGGCGTGGATACCGGCTATCAGGATCTCAATAAAAAGACGGCAGGGTTACAGCGTTCGGATTTGATTATCGTTGCGGCGCGCCCCTCCATGGGTAAAACCACTTTTGCGATGAACCTCTGCGAAAATGCGGCGATGTTGCAGGATAAACCGGTACTGATCTTTAGTCTGGAGATGCCCGGCGAACAGATCATGATGCGTATGCTGGCCTCGCTGTCCCGCGTCGATCAGACACGTATTCGTACCGGTCAACTCGATGATGAAGACTGGGCGCGAATCTCCGGCACGATGGGCATTCTGCTGGAGAAACGCAATATGTATATTGACGACTCCTCAGGTCTTACGCCGACAGAAGTCCGTTCGCGCGCGCGGCGTATTTTCCGCGAACATGGCGGGTTAAGTCTGATTATGATCGACTACCTGCAATTGATGCGTGTGCCGTCGCTTTCTGATAACCGTACTCTGGAAATCGCCGAAATTTCTCGCTCGTTGAAAGCGCTGGCGAAGGAACTACAGGTGCCGGTCGTGGCGCTATCGCAGCTTAACCGCTCCCTGGAACAACGCGCGGATAAACGTCCGGTGAACTCCGACCTGCGTGAATCCGGCTCTATTGAACAGGATGCCGACTTAATTATGTTTATCTACCGTGATGAGGTTTATCACGAGAACAGCGACTTAAAAGGCATTGCTGAAATTATTATTGGTAAGCAACGTAACGGTCCTATCGGTACGGTTCGTCTGACGTTCAATGGTCAGTGGTCGCGCTTCGATAACTATGCGGGACCGCAATACGATGATGAGTAACTCTCCGTCATTCTTTTAACAAGGAATTCAAATGCAAGCGGCAACAGTCGTCATTAACCGCCGCGCTCTGCGACACAACCTGCAACGTCTGCGTGAACTGGCGCCTGCCAGTAAGCTGGTTGCGGTGGTGAAAGCGAACGCTTATGGACACGGTCTTCTGGAGACCGCGCGAACGCTCCCTGATGCTGACGCTTTTGGCGTGGCGCGTCTTGAAGAGGCTCTACGTCTGCGAGCGGGCGGGATCACGCAGCCTATCCTGCTGCTGGAGGGTTTTTTCGACGCCGCCGATCTGCCGACCATTTCCGCGCAATGTCTGCATACCGCCGTACATAATCAAGAGCAGCTTGCCGCCCTGGAGGCGGTGGAGCTGGCGGAGCCGGTAACGGTCTGGATGAAACTGGATACCGGTATGCATCGTCTCGGCGTGCGTCCCGAAGAGGCGGAGGCGTTCTACCAGCGTCTGACGCACTGTAAAAATGTACGCCAGCCGGTGAATATCGTCAGCCATTTTGCCCGTGCGGATGAGCCGGAATGCGGCGCTACCGAACATCAGCTCGACATTTTTAATGCCTTCTGTCAGGGTAAACCCGGTCAGCGCTCTATTGCCGCGTCTGGCGGTATCCTGCTGTGGCCGCAGTCTCACTTTGACTGGGCGCGTCCGGGCATCATTTTGTATGGCGTATCGCCGCTGGAACACAAACCCTGGGGGCCGGATTTTGGTTTTCAGCCGGTGATGTCCTTAACCTCCAGTTTGATCGCGGTGCGTGACCACAAAGCGGGCGAACCGGTGGGCTACGGCGGGACATGGGTGAGTGAGCGCGACACGCGCCTGGGCGTGGTGGCGATGGGTTATGGCGATGGCTACCCACGAGCGGCGCCTTCCGGTACGCCAGTACTGGTCAATGGTCGTGAAGTTCCGATTGTCGGGCGGGTGGCGATGGATATGATTTGCGTAGATTTGGGGCCAAACGCGCAGGATAACGCGGGCGATCCGGTGGTCTTATGGGGTGAAGGTCTGCCGGTTGAACGTATCGCTGAAATGACAAAAGTAAGTGCTTACGAACTTATCACGCGCCTGACCTCAAGGGTGGCGATGAAGTATATTGATTAAATACGCGGCGGGCCGGGTGGCGCTTGCGCTTATCCGGCTTGTATCGCGCATTGGCTGTAGGCCGGATAAGACGTTCATGCCGCTATCCGGTAATATGCGCATCCACCACAACATCCTCTCGATCTTCTCGTCCTTCCGGTTTATTGTGTTATTTCCTGCCCTCTGTAAACCTGGAGAACCATCGCGTGTTTCAAAAAGTTGACGCCTATGCCGGCGATCCGATTCTTTCACTGATGGAGCGTTTTAAAGACGACTCCCGTCACGACAAAGTAAATCTGAGCATTGGCCTGTATTACAACGAAGACGGGATTATCCCACAGCTTAAAACGGTGGCCGAAGCCGAAGCCCGGCTTAACGCGCAGCCGCATGGCGCTTCGCTGTACCTGCCGATGGAAGGACTCAATACTTATCGCCATACTATCGCGCCTTTGCTCTTTGGCGCCGATCACCCGGTTCTTCAGCAACAGCGCGTGGCTACTATCCAGACATTAGGCGGTTCCGGCGCGCTGAAAGTGGGCGCGGATTTCCTTAAGCGTTATTTCCCCGACGCAGGCGTATGGGTGAGCGACCCCACCTGGGAAAACCATATTGCGATATTTGCCGGGGCAGGATTTGAAGTGAGTACTTACCCCTGGTATGACGACGCGACTAACGGCATCCGTTTTAACGATCTGCTGGCCACGCTGAATACGTTACCTGCGCGCAGTATCGTGCTGCTGCACCCCTGTTGTCACAACCCGACCGGGGCGGATTTAACGCCTTCGCAATGGGATGCGGTGATTGAAATAGTGAAAGCGCGCGATCTGATTCCGTTCCTTGATATTGCCTATCAGGGGTTTGGCGCAGGCATGGACGAGGATGCTTACGCTATTCGCGCCATTGCCAGCGCCGGGTTACCTGCGTTAGTCAGTAATTCTTTTTCGAAGATTTTCTCGCTGTACGGCGAGCGCGTCGGCGGCCTGTCCGTGGTGTGTGAAGATGCTGAAATCGCCGCGCGGGTTCTGGGACAGCTAAAAGCGACGGTGCGCCGAATTTACTCCAGTCCGCCGTGTTTCGGCGCTCAGGTGGTCGCTACGGTCCTGGGCGATGAGGCGTTAAAAGCGAGCTGGCTGGCGGAAGTCGACGCGATGCGTAACCGCATTATATCGATGCGCCAGACGCTGGTGAAGGAGCTGAAGGCGGAGATGCCTGACCGCAACTTTGATTACTTGTTACAGCAGCGCGGTATGTTCAGCTATACCGGGTTAAGCGAGGAGCAGGTCGAGCGGTTGCGCGATGAGTTTGGCGTTTACCTGATTGCCAGTGGCCGCATGTGTGTCGCCGGGCTTAATGCTTCAAATGTACACCGCGTGGCGAAGGCATTTGCCGCTGTCATGTAATATTCAGGCCGGACGGCGATAACAGTGCCCTCCGGTCTGACAATAGCTGTTGTGATCATCCTCTTTTTTCGTAACAAAACCGCAGATAATCCTTCCTTTTGACCGTTACTGGCGTTATGGTCAGATAGTTTTTTGAGCAAAGACTCATCTTAATAATTATAATATTTTGAATTTTAAGGGAAAAGCATGAAAAAAATAACCCTGGCGCTGAGTGCCGTCTGTTTATTGTTTACGCTAAACCATTCCGCGAATGCGTTAGTATCTTCCCCTTCGACGCTCAATCCGGGCACTAATGTTGCAAAACTCGCGGAACAAGCGCCTGTCCATTGGGTCTCTGTCGCCCAGATTGAAAACAGCCTCACCGGACGCCCGCCGATGGCGGTCGGCTTTGATATTGACGACACCGTGTTATTTTCCAGCCCCGGATTCTGGCGCGGAAAGAAAACCTACTCCCCGGACAGCGACGATTATCTGAAAAATCCGGCCTTTTGGGAAAAAATGAACAACGGCTGGGATGAGTTCAGTATTCCAAAAGAAGTGGCCCGACAGCTCATTGATATGCATGTTCGTCGTGGCGACAGTATTTACTTTGTCACTGGTCGTAGTCAGACGAAAACGGAAACCGTGTCGAAAACGCTGGCGGATAACTTCCATATTCCGGCGGCGAATATGAATCCGGTGATTTTCGCCGGCGATAAACCGGAACAAAATACGAAAGTACAGTGGCTGCAGGAGAAGAACATGCGTATCTTCTACGGCGATTCGGATAACGATATTACCGCGGCCCGTGATTGTGGTATCCGCGGTATTCGCATCCTGCGCGCGGCTAATTCCACCTACAAACCGCTGCCGCAGGCAGGAGCGTTTGGCGAGGAAGTCATTGTCAACTCGGAGTACTAAAAATCAGGAGAGCGACAGGCTCTCCTTTTTTGCATGATTTTTGCACAAACTTGCCCCGCTGGCTTTTACCTTTTCCAGACTTGCTGCACACTATTCAGGAGACGTTTGTTTTTAGGAAGGAGCAGCCTATGTGGTATCAGCGCACCATTACACTGAGCGAGAAGCCGCGCGGGTTTCATCTGATAACAGATGAAATTACCGATAAATTGTCTGGCTTACCGCCTGTCGAAACGGGTTTGCTGCATCTGTTGTTGCTACATACCTCGGCCTCGCTGACGTTAAACGAAAACTGCGATCCCACCGTGCGCGCTGATATGGAGCGCCATTTCCTGAAAACCGTTCCCGATAATGCGGCGTATGAACATGATTACGAAGGCGCGGATGACATGCCTTCGCATATTAAGTCGTCAGTATTGGGCGTTTCGTTGCTGCTGCCTGTACGCCAGGGGCGTTTACAGTTAGGAACATGGCAAGGTATCTGGTTGGGAGAGCACCGTATTCACGGCGGTCCACGTAAAATCATCGCGACACTACAAGGGGAATGATAATGACCATTTCGGAATTACTGCAATACTGCATGGCAAAACCTGGCGCAGAGCAGAGCGTCCACAGCGACTGGAAAGCGACGCAAATTAAAGTGGAAGATGTACTTTTCGCGATGGTAAAAGAAGTTGAAGGACGCCCGGCAGCCTCTCTCAAAACCAGCCCGGAACTGGCAGAGTTGTTACGCCAGCAGCACAGCGATGTACGACCGAGTCGGCACCTTAATAAAGCGCACTGGAGCACGGTCTATCTGGACGGATCGCTGCCGGATTCACAACTCTATTATCTGGTCGATGCCTCTTATCAACAGGCGGTAAATGCGCTGCCGGAAGATAAACGCAAGCAGTTGCCGCAGTCCTGATTATAGCGCGCCGACCAACAACGCCAGGGCGATATCAATGAGGCGGATGACCGTAGACCGGATACGGCTGCCGAGGGCGATTTGCGCATTATTGGCGCGTAGCCTGGCGAGGTCCCGCTGTCCTTCCAGCAGAATAATCATATCATCGTCGTCCAGCCAGCCGCGAGCATGTTCCTGAAGCGCGCGGGCGATAAACGCGGCGGACTCGCGGATACCGTCGTCGCTGTCTTCTCTTGCCTGCTTATACGCCTGGATAAACTCGGCAATCGCCGAGGAGGCTACAGGATGTTCGGCCCGGGCGGTGGTCATCAGGTAATGTATTTCGTTAATAGACGCCATTTTCATCTCCCTGAGTACAGCGGGCGCCCCAATGCAGACACTCACCCTGTATGGCTAATTTCCAGACCTGATTATTTTGCTGTTGGTATCTCTCAGCCTGGATGTAAGTAAGTGGTTGCTTACGTTGCATAACCCGCGCATAAAGACGCAAATAGTGATTTTTCAGCAGCGCCAGATTATCGAGTCGGTGTTTATCCCCACCTTGACGGGCGACCCGCTCAGCCTGAAAAAATGTCTGGCGGATATCGCGGTCATCCTTGAGCAGTGTCTCTTTTTGCCACGGTATTCGCGCCGCGTCTTGCAGGAAGCGGGTTGAGCGCGCTTGTAATAGCGTCAGTTGTTGAAAAGCCACGGCGCTAAAGCGGTCAGGCAGCGTACAGGCGGCTAAAAACAGGCACAGCAGTAGTGTGATTGCGTAGGGCAACTTCATGGTGTTTTCCATAACAGACCGTTTGCGCTATCACATGTCAGAGCTAGGCGGCACGCAAATCACAAATGCTCAACACGGATACAATGAGGTGGGATGAGGAAAAATGATGCCGCTTCCCAGCGAATCGGAAAGCGGCGTGAAGGTTATTTGAGCATAGGTTTAAGGAAGCGGGCGGTATGCGACGCCTCGCACTCCGCCACGGTTTCCGGCGTACCGGAGACGAGAATTTCGCCGCCGCCGCTGCCGCCTTCCGGGCCGAGGTCGACAATCCAGTCCGCCGTTTTAATGACGTCCAGGTTGTGTTCGATCACCACGATGGTGTTGCCCTGATCGCGCAACTGATGCAGAACGTCAAGCAACTGCTGAATATCGGCAAAGTGCAGGCCGGTGGTCGGCTCGTCGAGAATATACAGCGTCTGCCCGGTGCCGCGCTTCGACAGTTCGCGCGCCAGCTTCACGCGCTGGGCCTCGCCGCCGGAAAGCGTCGTCGCCGACTGGCCAAGACGGATATAGGTCAGCCCCACGTCCATCAGCGTCTGCAGCTTACGTGCCAGCGCCGGAACCGCATCAAAGAACTCACGCGCTTCTTCAATGGTCATATCCAGCACTTCGTGGATGGTCTTGCCTTTGTACTTAATCTCCAGCGTTTCCCGGTTATAGCGCTTGCCTTTGCACTGGTCGCACGGCACGTAAATATCCGGCAGAAAGTGCATTTCGACTTTAATGACGCCATCGCCCTGGCACGCTTCGCAGCGACCGCCGCGCACGTTGAAGCTGAATCGCCCTGGCGTATAGCCGCGCGCGCGAGACTCCGGCACGCCAGCAAAAAGCTCGCGAACCGGGGTAAAGACGCCCGTATAGGTCGCCGGGTTGGAACGCGGGGTGCGCCCGATCGGGCTCTGGTCGATATCGATCACTTTATCGAAATGTTCCAGCCCTTGAATATCCCGATACGGCGCCGGTTCGGCGATAGTCGCCCCGTTTAACTGACGCTGGGCGATGGGGAACAGCGTGTCGTTAATCAGCGTCGATTTACCGGAACCTGAGACGCCGGTGATACAGGTAAACAGCCCTACCGGTAGCGTAAGGGTCACATCTTTCAGGTTGTTGCCGCGTGCGCCGGTGAGTTTGAGCACTTTTTCTGGATTTGCCGGCACGCGTTGTTTCGGCACTTCAATTTTGCGTTTACCGCTCATGTACTGGCCGGTCAGTGATTCCGGTACCGCCATAATGGCTTCCAGCGGGCCTTCCGCCACCACCTCGCCGCCGTGAACGCCCGCGCCGGGGCCAATATCAATCACATGGTCGGCGGCGCGGATGGCGTCTTCATCGTGTTCCACCACAATCACGGTATTGCCAAGATTGCGCAGATGAATCAACGTACCCAGCAGCCGTTCGTTATCGCGCTGGTGCAGACCGATGGACGGCTCATCCAGCACATACATCACGCCGACTAACCCGGCGCCTATCTGGCTCGCCAGACGAATACGCTGGGCTTCGCCGCCGGAAAGCGTTTCTGCCGAGCGGGAGAGCGTGAGATAGTTCAGGCCGACGTTCACCAGAAACTTGAGACGATCGCCGATCTCTTTTAGCACTTTTTCGGCGATTTTCGCCCGTTGCCCGGAAAGCTTGAGATTAGTGAAAAAATCCATCGCATGGCCAATGCTCATATCGGAAATAGCAGGCAGCGGCGTATTTTCCACAAATACATGGCGCGCTTCGCGATTCAGTCGCGTTCCTTCACAGCTGGCGCAGGGGCGATTACTGATGAACTTCGCCAGCTCTTCGCGCACCGCGCTGGATTCCGTCTCTTTATAACGGCGCTCCATATTATGCAGCACGCCTTCGAACGGATGGCGGCGCACGGAGGTATCGCCGCGATCGTTCATATATTTAAATTCAATGTTCTCTTTGCCGGAACCGTACAGCACAACTTTATGTACGTTGGCGCTGAGGCTTGCCCACGGCGCATCCACGTCGAACTTATAGTGTTCCGCCAGCGACTTGAGCATTTGAAAGTAGTAAAAATTGCGACGATCCCAACCACGAATCGCGCCGCCTGCCAGCGACAGGTCGGGATTCTGGATCACGCGGTCCGGATCGAAATATTGCTGAACGCCGAGCCCGTCACAGGTCGGGCAGGCGCCTGCCGGGTTGTTGAATGAGAACAGACGCGGTTCCAGCTCGCGCATACTGTAGCCGCAAATCGGACAGGCAAAATTGGCGGAGAACAGAAGCTCCTCCGCTTTCTCATCGTCCATATCGGCAACAACCGCCGTGCCGCCGGATAATTCCAGCGCCGTTTCGAACGACTCCGCCAGGCGTTGGGAAAGATCGTTACGAACTTTGAAGCGATCGATCACCACCTCAATGGTATGTTTCTTTTGCAGCTCCAGCTTCGGCGGATCGGAGAGATCGCAGACTTCGCCGTCAATACGGGCGCGAATGTAACCCTGGCTTGCCAGATTTTCCAGCGTTTTGGTGTGTTCGCCTTTACGCTCTTTAATAATCGGCGCCAGCAGCATCAGACGTTTGCCTTCCGGCTGTGACAGCACGTTATCGACCATCTGGCTAACGGTTTGCGCCGCCAGCGGCACGTCATGGTCCGGACAACGCGGCTCGCCCACGCGGGCAAACAGCAGGCGCAGGTAGTCGTGGATCTCGGTAATAGTACCCACCGTAGAGCGCGGGTTGTGCGATGTCGATTTCTGTTCAATTGAGATCGCGGGCGATAGCCCCTCAATATGGTCGACATCCGGTTTTTCCATGAGCGACAAAAACTGCCGCGCGTAAGCGGAGAGCGATTCAACGTAACGACGCTGCCCTTCGGCATACAGAGTGTCGAAAGCCAGTGAGGATTTGCCTGAACCCGAAAGCCCGGTCACGACAATCAGTTTGTCGCGGGGGATGACGAGGTTAATATTTTTGAGATTATGGGTGCGGGCGCCCCGAACTTCGATCTTATCCATTCACCTTTCCCGGTAGAGACTCGGATGCCTGGTTTGTTTGAAGGACAAACGGCAGAAACGGCTAATTATGACACAATTTAACCTGTTTGAATATACAGTATTGGAATGCATCTTCAGCTAAAGTATGCAACAATATGAGGTTCGCGCGAGTGACCTGGAACCTGCATCGCAGCTATTAAAATGCTACGTGGAAATGGTACACTCACGCGTTTACACTATTTATGAAACGTATTCAGGAGACTCAATTATGGCCAGCAGAGGCGTAAACAAGGTGATTCTCGTTGGTAATCTGGGCCAGGACCCGGAAGTACGCTATATGCCGAGTGGCGGCGCTGTCGCCAACTTAACGCTGGCTACTTCTGAATCCTGGCGCGATAAGCAGACCGGCGAAATGAAAGAGCAGACTGAATGGCACCGGGTGGTGATGTTCGGCAAACTGGCGGAAGTGGCCGGCGAATATCTGCGTAAAGGTTCTCAGGTGTATATCGAAGGTCAATTGCGTACCCGCAAGTGGACCGATCAGAGTGGCCAGGAACGCTATACGACTGAAATTAACGTTCCGCAGATCGGCGGCGTGATGCAGATGCTGGGTGGTCGCCAGGGCGGCGGCGCACCGGCAGGCGGTCAGCAGCAGGGGGGTTGGGGTCAACCGCAACAACCTCAGCAGCCGCAGGGCGGCAACCAGTTCAGCGGCGGCGCGCAGTCACGTCCACAGCAATCCGCGCCAGCGCCGTCTAACGAACCGCCAATGGATTTTGATGACGACATTCCGTTCTGATTTTTGGTAAAAAAGTCAAAGCGTTATTTGCATTTTCGCTATAGTTCTCGTCTGCTGAAATGCCTGGTGTAAACCAGGCATTTTCTTACCTGGTATTATTGTCTTAGAGCCTATCCCACCAGGCGTTATTGGCGCAGCCAGTTTGGACACGGACAGCGCGCAAAAACCGGAGCGTACACGTAGTACGTGAGGTTTGACTCGCTACGCTCGCCCTTCGGGCCGCCGCTAGCGGCGTTCAAAACGCTAACGCGTTTTGGCGAGCACTGCCCAGGTCCAAAATGGCAAGTAAAATAGCCCTAATGGGATAGGCTCTTAGTATCCCTTTCAAAAAAGAGAAGCGCATATCTTACGGAAAAATGTCGCTTATCGCCTCTGGCCGACTCGCCTCGGCACATCATTATCCAGCCGAAGTTCATAAATGTACTGCAATAACACGGATTGTCTTAAATATGAAAGAGAAAACTCATCTGCAAAATATATAATTTATAGCCATTTTTTGACAACAAAAAGATATTATAAAATAACGTTAGAGAATGGTCGGTATTATCAATAGTTAATTAAATGTTTGCTTTAGCTTGTGATGAGCTCAAATATGATATGTGCATCTTGCTTTATTTTTAATTGCTGAAGATAAAGTTGTTACTTATAGCTGGCTTTATATAAAAAATGGTTTTATTTATGTATTTTTTTTACGCAATTCTGATTTTTTACTCTCCACTTATTATATTTTTAATAATTTAAGTTATATTGAAGTCCCTATGACCCTATGTTTTAATTGTGAAAATTCATTTTATCCTCTGGAGGCAAATTTATTAAATACGTATGGTTATAACGCGTATTAAAAAGAAATATGTCCTTAAAATGATTTAGAGTTTCAATGATTAGCTAACAAATCTATTTATCGGCGGGTGGTTTTAATTTGCTGATGACTATTTTTTATTTATGAGTTGAGAGCTTATGCGATACCTATTATTGGGGGAGATATAGTTAGTGCAATAATTGATGTCTACCTAATTAAAAAATGAAGAGTGTTTTTAATTAAAGCACTCATCTTTGTTGTGGGCGCATAAAAATGGCGTCGTTGTTTTTATTTTTCTGATTACGAGATGTAAGAAAACTGAAATCTATAAAGCGTATTGGTAGCAGGAAGCCAAGGGCGGTAGCGTTCACTTTCTGAATAAGTTGAGCATCCATTATCCTTTCTAATCCACAAAAACATTTTATTCACAATGTAATATCAGGAGACAACATGGAAGACGAAAGTAATCCGTGGCCTAGTTTTGTTGATACATTCTCTACGGTATTGTGCATTTTTATATTTCTTATGTTGGTGTTTGCACTTAATAATATGATTATTATGTATGACAACTCAATTAAAGTTTATAAAGCAAATATAGAGAGTAAGACTAAATCTACTGCTCAAAATAGCGGAGCCAATGACAATTCAAATGCTAATGAAATAATTAATAAGGAAGTGAATACCCAAGATATGTCGGACGGAATGACTACAATGTCAGGTAAGGAGGTTGGAGTATACGATATCGCCGATGGTCAGAAAACTGATATAACGTCTACAAAAAATGAGCTTGTTATTACGTATCATGGCAGGCTGAGAAGCTTTTCAGAAGAGGACACTCATAAAATAAAGACTTGGTTAGAAGACAAAATCAATAGTAATTTATTTATAGAAATGGTTATTCCTCAGGCAGACATCTCTTTCTCTGACTCTCTACGACTGGGATATGAACGGGGAATTATTTTGATGAAAGAGATTAAAAAAATATATCCTGATGTAGTTATTGACATGAGTGTTAACTCCGCAGCATCAAGTACAACGAGTAAAGCTATTATCACGACTATTAATAAAAAGGTGTCAGAGTGAAATATATAAATCATTACCGCTATTTGTTTGTCTGTTTTTTCCTTGCCATACTCCCTTTTTTCGCTTTATCTTTTCCCGGTATAAGAGAGTATGTTTTTGATAACTTCATGGTTTCTGCAATTTACAATGGAGTCATTATTGCCATTTATATTACAGGTTCTTTGTGTGCATTATTCACTATTCTTAAAAATATTTCAGCAAAAGACATATTAATAGCTCAGGACGCCAGTAGAAAAAATAGCATTCTTTCTAACCTCAATCAGGTTTTGTTTGCCGGGGAACCCAAACAGTGTGATTTCAATTTACTGATGGAATTAGATGACAATGTGTCTACCGCCCGTAACCAACGATTGTCATTTATTATGAGCTGTAGCAATGTGTCGACGCTTGTTGGCCTGTTGGGGACGTTTGCAGGTCTGTCTATTACGATTGGTTCAATCGGGAACTTATTGAGCTCGCCATCAGATGTTGGCGGTGATAATGCAAGTAATACACTCAATATGATCGTGACAATGGTAGCGTCGCTTTCTGAACCATTGAAAGGGATGAATACCGCATTTGTATCTTCTATCTATGGTGTTGTTTGCGCCATACTCCTGACCTCACAAAGTGTTTTTGTTCGCAGCTCCTATTCCCTTGTTTCTACGGAAATCAAAAAATTAAAAATCATAAGCAACAGATCCAATAATAAACAACGAAGCCTGCGGGTTGAATCAGAGACGCTTGTAGAATTTAAAGAGTTGTTTAAAGCGTTTTTTGATAACTACCTGACAGTTGAAAACTTACGGGCGCAGGATGAAGAAAAGAAACGAGTGATGCTATCAGATAGCTTTGTCACTTTGCAAAACCGACTATTGGATAACTCAGCAAAACTGGAACAACTTTCTACGCTGATTGATGGTTATCTGGTAAGCAGTAACGAAAATCTCAAAAAATTATCTGACGGTGTAATAACAATTACCTCTCGTTTATCTGAAGGTAATATCCTGCTTGCTGATAATAATGCACGACTGGAGGCAATGAGTACAATACAAAATATTATAGATAAAAAGAATGATTCAATAATGGCATCAGTTGATAAATGTTATCAGGAATCTCTTTCACATGGTAAGACCATAAACGATATTGCCGCTGGCAGTGCCGATATTTCCCATACTCTCGATGGGCTGAGAAAAGAAATGGATGAGGATATGAATAATGTTCATTTAGCGCTATCCGATCTATCGGCTACTGATAAAAAGATTATTACTAATACTAAAGAGATTAGTGCTGAAATGGTTAGCTACCGTGATACCTATATGCCATTAATGGAAAAAATAACATCTATGCATCAGGAAATAGTAAAGCAACGTTTGTTAAACAAGGAGGAAAAAAATGAAGATTAAGATGTTTTTTCTGACGACTGCTTTTATTACACAAAGCACATACGCCAGCGAGCTTCCGGTCATTCCTCTAAGAGATTTAGTTAATGCCGCATTAACGCATCAGCCCTCTGTTGCTGTTTCATATTATGAGACTGAAAAGAAAAACAGTGACTTAGATCTTTCACGGGCAGCACTTTATCCTACCCTGGATCTAACATCTGGCCTTAATAATAACAGAAAGGAGTCGTCAGGTACCGAGAGAAACGTTGAAAATAAGGTTTCCTTATCATACCGAATAACGGATTTTGGAGTGAGGGGGGCTAATATCAGGAAATCTGAATATGAAAGAGATAATAGTAAAACTGACTATGAAAAAACAAAGAATATAGTGTCTCAGGAGGTTGTGACAACCTATTACAACATCAGTAAATATCGTGAAATGATTGATGGCGTAAATCTGGAGAAAGAGTTTTATAAAAAGATGCTGGAAACTTTTTCGCTGCTGGTATCTTCCGGTGTAGCTATGCAATCTGATATGCGTAAAGTACAAGTATCTATCGATGCATTAAATACCAGAAGCATTATGTATCAGTCGATGTTGGATGATGAGATGTATAAAATGCAGAATATGACTGGTCTGAATTTGTCACCAGATTAGATTCAAAGCGATGAAAAATTCAACCTCTTCAAAAAATATATCTTTGTCGAAAGCCCTGAAAAACTTATGGACATGGTGATGAAATACAACGATGACTATAAGATGCTTGTCAATACCCGAAAAGCCGCGACCGAAGATATTAATGCCGCAAAATCATCCTATTTTCCGACTGTAGATCTCGTGTCCAGCTATGTACAGAATAACCCGAGCGGTAGTGCCAAAAAAAGTGATTATGAAGATGAATTTAAAACGGGTATCAATGTCAGTTTCAACATTTTTAATGGGTTCAGAAATTCAGCCCAGGAAAGAAAAATGGTGGCAAGTTACTCGCAGGCTAAGCTGCAAATTGACGATTTTTTGATTAAAACGCGTTATAACATTGATTCACAACTTTCAAGATACGCCGCTGCAAAAGAGACTTACTCAGTGGCGGAACGTTCACATACAAACGCGTTACAGCTTACTGAATTATATGAGCAGGAGTTTCAGTTAGGGCAAAAAAGTTTGCTTGATTTAATTTCAAGCCGTAATGAAGCATTTCAGGCATATGTAAGCATGATCGACAGCAAATATAGCCTGTATATTTTAAAGTTACAGCAACTCTCATTGATTTTTCATTTAATGGATTATTTAAAAGGAAATACTGAAAGTGAGTTAAATGTAATGAAATGAATAGAAGACAAAGCGATCATCTCATGATGATAATTATTTCTTTGACGATCTTAATTATTATCCTTACCTACTTTATAGAAATTAATTCAGTGGTTCATGGTCAGGGCGTTATCACCACTAAAGATAATGCTCAGTTAATATCTCTTTCTAAAGGAGGGACGATACAAGATATTTATGTAGCCGAGGGTGATACTGTAAAAAAAGGAGAACTCCTTGCAAAGGTCGTTAACCTTGATCTGCAAAAAGAATATCAAAGGTATAGAACTCAAAAAGGGTATCTGGATAAAGATGTTAACGAAATATCTTTCATTCTTGATAAAGAAAATGAGAGTGGGTTGATTACCCTGGATGGTACCCGTTCTTTAAGCAATAAAGAGGTAAAAGCGAATATTGAATTAGTGCATAGTCAGATAAGAGCTAAAGAGTTAAAAAAAACCTCTCTTGATTCTGAGATTAGCGGATTACAAGAGAAGCTGAGTTCGAAAGAAAAAGAACTTGCATTGCTTGCCGAAGAAATAAATATTCTTTCTCCACTGGTAAAAAAAGGAATTAGCCCATATACCAATTTTCTTAACAAGAAACAGGCGTATATAAAAGTTAAGTCTGAAATTAATGATATTGAAAGTAGCATCACTTTAAAAAAAGATGATATTGAGCTGGTTGTTAATGATATTGAGGCGCTTAATAATGAATTGCGCTTATCTTTATCTAAAATAATATCTAAAAATCTTCAGGAACTTGAGGTTGTTAACTCTACATTAAAAGTAATAGAGAAGCAGATAAATGAGGAGGATATCTATTCACCGGTTGACGGTGTAATTTATAAAATCAATAAAAGTGCCACTACTCATGGTGGTGTGATTCAGGCGGCAGACTTACTTTTTGAAATAAAACCAAAAGTAAGGACTATGCTGGCCGATGTGAAAATATTACCCAAATACCGTGACCAAATATATGTAGATGAAGCCGTTAAACTGGATGTGCAGTCAATTATCCAACCAAAGATAAAATCGTATAATGCGACTATCGATAATATTAGCCCTGATTCCTATGAGGAAAATACCGGAGGAACAATTCAGCGTTATTATAAAGTAATTATTGCATTCGATGTTAATGAAGATGATTTACGGTGGTTAAAACCAGGTATGACTGTTGACGCTAGTGTAATTACCGGAAAACACAGCATTATGGAATACCTGTTATCTCCCTTGATGAAAGGCGTGGACAAAGCCTTTTCAGAACCAGTTAATACTAAACGATTAGATACACCTTGAGAGTGAATATAATATTATGGGAAATAAAAGCATACAAAAGTTTTTTGCCGATCAAAATTCTGTAATTGATTTATCTTCTTTGGGTAATGCCAAAGGCGCAAAAGTTTCTCTTTCCGGGCCAGACATGAACATTACCACGCCGCGTGGTTCAGTGATCATTGTCAATGGCGCTCTTTATTCAAGTATCAAAGGCAATAATCTCGCTGTTAAATTTAAAGATAAGACTATTACCGGCGCTAAAATTCTGGGCAGCGTAGATTTAAAAGATATTCAACTGGAGAGAATTGACAGCTCATTGGTTGATTCTGCTCAGGTAGAAAAGAAAGGTAATGGCAAACGACGAAATAAGAAGGAAGAAGAGGAATTAAAAAAGCAGCTTGACGATGCTGAAAACGCAAAGAAAGAAGCTGATAAGGCGAAGGAAGAAGCAGAGAAAGCTAAGGAGGCTGCAGAAAAAGCGCTCAATGAAGCGTTTGAAGTACAGAACTCATCAAAGCAAATGGAAGAAATGCTGCAGGAATTTTTGGCTGACAATGTAGCAAAAGACAATCTGGCTCAGCAAAGCGATGCTTCCCAGCAAAATACACAGGCTAAAGCAACGCAGGCTTCTAAACAGAACGATGCTGAAAAAGTTCTTCCTCAACCTATTAATAAAAATACCAGCACTGGCAAAAGTAATAGCAGTAAAAATGAGGAAAATAAGCTCGATGCCGAGTCTGTTAAAGAGCCGCTTAAAGTCACATTAGCGCTTGCGGCCGAAAGTAACAGCGGTAGCAAAGATGATAGTATAACTAATTTTACCAAACCTCAGTTTGTAGGTAGCACTGCTCCCAATGCCACGGTCATTATTAAAATTAATGGTATTGCTGTCGGTCAGGCTGTAGCGGATAGTTTGGGTAACTTCACCTTCACTGCGCCTGAAACATTGACTGATGGAACATACAATCTGGAGGCAGAGGCCAAGACTGCTGATGGAAGCGGTAGCGCCAAACTTGTCATTACTATCGATTCCGTTACCGATAAGCCAACATTTGAACTTTCGCCTGAAAGTAGTGTGTCCGGTCATAAGGGCTTAACGCCGACCTTGACGCCTTCAATTGTTGGTACGGCGGAAGAGAATGCTAAGGTTGACATTTATGTAGATAATAAACTGGTTGCCAGCGTTGATGTCGATAAAGATGGAAACTGGAGTTATGAATTTAAAGATAATGAACTATCTGAGGGCGAAAATAGTATAAAAGTCGTTGCCGTAGATAAAGCAGGTAATAAAAACGAAACGACGGATAGTATCATAACCGACACCATTCCTCCGGAAAAGCCGACGATTGAGCTGGATGATAGTAGTGATTCCGGCATTAAAAATGACAACATTACTAATAGCACCCTGCCAACATTTATTGGTGTGGCGGAACCTGGTTCTACAGTCTCTATTTATCTTGGACTTAAACATCTTGGTGAGGTCATTGTTGCTAAAGATGGGACATGGAGCTATACGCTTACTACGCCGCTCAAGGATGGCGAATACAATATAACAGCAACAGCTACTGATATTGCCGGGCATACCTCAGCGACGGCAAATCTGCCTTTTACTATTGATACACGTATCAGCTATTTCAGCGCTGAGATTGAAACGACTGATGATAGCGGTATTGTCGGTGATAACGTTACTAACAATACTCGCCCAACCTTTACAGGTAAAACTGAGCCAAATGCTATTATCAGTGTCATAAATAGTGAGACTGGCGAAGAGGTTGTTTTTAAAGCGAATGACCAGGGTGAATGGACGTTCAATTTCACTTCAGACTCAGTGGAAGGGATTAACAATCTTACGTTCACTGTTGAAGATGTCGCTGGCAACAAAAAGGATTTTTCCTTTAGTTACGTTATTGATACTATTGCCCCTCTACCTCCGACGGTTTCTTTGGAAGATTATGTTGTTTTGCCGAATGGTATAATTTTATCAGGGAATGATTTACCGGCTTTAGTCGGTACGGCAGAGCCAAAGTCTACCATCTTATTGATGCGAGATGGTAAATTATATGACAGCATTGAGGTCGATTCAAACGGGACCTGGAATTATCAGTTTAGTAATAAATTTCTTCAGGGCGCCTATGATATTGAAATCATTTCTCAGGATGCCGCCGGCAATAAATCCTCTACTGTTAAATATTCTTTTACTATTCAAACTGAAGTTGTACCTCCAAAAGCGGAACTCGATGCCAGTGATGATTCCGGTGCAAAAGGCGACTGGATTACCAATAAACATAATGCTCTGACATTACTGGGAACAGCGGATAGGTTTGCTACCGTAAATATCCTTATCGATGGTAAAACGATAGGCGTGACGACTGCGGATGCAGACGGTAACTGGAATTTTGATATTTCCCGAAATCTGTCTGACAATGTTTATAAGATTACGGTTGAATCCATCGATCCTTTAGGAAGAACGTCATCTGTAGATTATCAGCTTACCATTGATAGCTTTACGCCGATCCCTACTGTTATGTTGCATGATAGCGCTGATTCTGGCGTTAAAGGCGATATGATTACTAAAATTAATACGCCGTTGTTTACCGGGATGGCTGAAGCTAATGCTAAGGTTTCCATCTATGTTGACGGTGTGTTAAGTGGCGAGGCTATTGCTGGCGATGATGGTGTATGGAATTTTCAATTTACCACAGCGTTATCCGATGGCTCGCATGACGTAACGGTAAAGGTAGAAGATATTGCCGGTAATACTGCCTCCTCATCAGCGTATAATTTCCAAATCGTAACGCAAACGCAAAAACCAACAATAGAGTTGGTCAACGATACGGGGGTTGATAATACAGACCATATTATTAATGAAAAGAATCCTGCACTGACAGGGACCGCTGCACCCTATTCAACGGTTAAACTCTATGTTGATGGCGCACTGATCGCTGAGGTCAGAACAAATAAAGATGGCAGATGGGAGTATACCCTGAAAGCCGATCAAGGTTTGGTTGATGGCGATCATAGAATAACCGCTTCAGTTGAAGATATCGCTGGCAACATTGCCCATTCGGATCCTTTCTTAATTAGCGTCGATACTGCTATTTCAATACCGATAGTTTCATTGAGCCCGGATTCAGATTCGGGAATTTCAGATGATAATTTAACGAATATCGTTAAACCTACCTTGCACCTAAAAGATATTGATCCGGACATTATCAGTGTTCAGGTATGGGATGCCGCGTCTGATACGCAGATCGGTGTTGCCACGCAACAACCTGATGGTTCATGGGCCTATACCTTTACTTCAGATTTAACGGAAGGCTTGCATCAGGTTTATGTCAAGGTTGAGGACATTGCGGGTAATAAAGCGAACAGCGCGGTATTCGATTTTACTATCGATACCACAGTATCAACGCCGGTGATTTCCCTGCTTTCTAAGGATGATACGGGGGTTACAGGCGATAACCTGACCAACATCAATAAGCCAGGTTTTGCTATTTCCGGTGTTGATGCCGATGCGCATCGGGTCGTCGTACAGGTGATGCACAATGGCGTGAGCGAAGAGATCGAACTTTCCCACCACAACGGTAGCTGGTTATTTACACCAGGGAATACGTGGGCGGATGGCAGCTACACGTTAACGGTGAAAGTAGAAGATAAGGCAGGAAATACCAACTACTCAGCACCGCTGACGGTCGTTATCGATACCCAAATCGCCATTGATGGGGTGGAACTGGTCAACGATAGCGGCGTGAAAGGCGATAATATGACCAACGACGACCGTCCCCACTTTCGTGTGACGGTACCTACGGATGTCAATGAAGTCCGTCTGAGCATTGACGGTGGTAATTCGTGGGTTCAGGCAACTCCGGGCGTGGCAGGAAGCTGGGAGTATATCTGGCCGACAGACCTGGCAGATGGTCAATACACGCTAACGGTGGAAGCGACTGATAAAGCAGGCAATACAGTGACGAAGACCATCGATTTCGCGGTGGATACCACGCTGTCAGTGCCGGTCATCGTACTGAATAGCGCGGACGATACCGGTGTCCAGGGCGATAACATGACGAATAGCACCCAGCCGACATTTGCCCTGCAGCATATTGATGATGATGCCGTTCGCGTTACGGTCAGCGTGGAGCATGGCGGCGTCACCACCACATTTGACGCCACGAAAGGCACAGGCGGATGGACCTTTACGCCGCCGGCATTATGGGCGGATGGTGATTATACCCTGAGTGTGTCAGTCGAAGATAAAGCGGGGAACACCAGCCATTCTGCATCGCTGACGGTGACGGTGGACACGCAAATCGCCATTAATAACATTGAACTGGTCAATGACAGCGGTATTCCCGACGATAATCTGACTAATAATGTGCGTCCGCACTTCCAGGTGACGGTACCGACGGATGTTAACGAGGTACGCCTGAGCATTGACGGCGGCAAGACGTGGGTAACAGCGGCGCTGAAGGCAGCCGGGGTTTGGGATTATATCTGGCCGGATGATGTGGCCGACGGAGGCTATACCCTGACGGTAGAAGCGACCGATGAGGCGGGAAATAAGACAACACAGACGCTCGATTTCACCATCGATACCACTCTGTCTGTGCCGACCCTCTCGCTGGACAGCGCAGATGACAGCGGCATCGCGGGCGATAATATCACTAATGTTAAAACGCCGGGCTTTACCCTCAACAATATTGATACCGATGTCAGCCGGGTAACAGTGGAGGTAATGCACAATGGCATTAAACAGGAGGTGCCACTGGTTCAGACCGGCGGACAGTGGCGCTTTGCGCCGACCAGCGACTGGGCGGACGGCGACTATATCCTGACGGTGAAGGTAGAAGATAGGGCCGGAAATGTGAAGCAGTCCGCGCCGTTGACGGTGACAGTGGACACGCACATCGCCATTGACCGTATTGAACTGGTTAACGACAGCGGTATCCCCGACGATAATCTGACCAATGAAGCGCGCCCGCACTTTCAGGTGACAGTACCGGCGGATGTTAACGGTGTAAGACTGAGCATTGATGGCGGCAAAACGTGGTTTGACGCCACGCAGAGCGGGACGTCGGGCGTCTGGGATTACACCTGGCTGACGAATGTGGCTAACGGCCCTCACACCCTGATGGTGGAAGCGTCCGACAAGGCGGGAAACAAAACGACGCAGAAACTGGACTTCATCATCGATACCCTGCTGTCAGAACCGACGATTACCCTGGACAGTGCGGATGATAGCGCCGCTGGCGATAACATCACCAACGTTAAGATGCCAGGCTTTACCCTCGGTAATATCGACGCCGACGTGACCAAAGTGGTGGTGACGGTGGCGCATGATGGTAAGAACCAACAGATAGAGTTGATTAAGAACGGCGGTGTGTGGCGCTTTACGCCGGGCGCAGCCTGGACGGATGGCGACTATACGCTGACGGTAAAGGTAGAAGATAAGGCGGGTAATACAAATTATTCTGCGCCGCTGACGGTGACTATCGATACGCAAACGTCTATTGATCGCATTGAACTTCTTAATGACACGGGTATTGTTGGGGATAACCTGACCAATGAAGCACGTCCACAGTTTCATATTACGGTACCGACGGACGTGAACTCTGTGCAACTGAGTCTTGATGGCGGCATCAACTGGGTTAACGCAACGCTGACGTCTGACGGCGTTTGGGAGTATATATGGCCGACAGAACTGGTCGAAAATACGTATACCCTGACAGTGAAAGCAACCGATGTTGCAGGCAACACGGCGACGGAAACGCTCAATTTTATCATTGATACCACATTGTCGACACCGACCATCACGCTGGATAGCGCAGATGATAGCGGCACCGCCAACGATAATAAGACTAACGTTAAAACGCCGGGTTTTATTATCGGCGGTATTGATTCTGACGTGACTCAGGTCGTCGTGCAGGTGATGCGCGATGGTCACAGCGAGGAGGTGGAGCTGACGCAGACTAACGGGCAGTGGCGTTTTGTACCCGGCAGCGCGTGGGCCGATGGCGATTATACGTTGACGGTAACGGTGAAAGATGAGGCGGGTAATATTCGCCACTCAGCGCCGCTGAAGGTCACTGTCGATACGCAAATCGCCATTGACCATATTGAACTGGTCAATGACAGCGGTATTCCCGACGATAATCTGACTAATAACGTGCGTCCGCAGTTCCAGGTGACGGTACCGACGGATGTCAACGTGGTGCGCCTGAGCATTGACGGCGGCAAAACGTGGTTTAACGCCACACAGAGCTCGACGTCGGGAGTCTGGGATTACACCTGGCTGGCTGATGTGGGAGAGGGGAAGCATACCCTGACAGTGGAGGCGACCGACAAGGCGGGAAACAAGGCAACACAGCAACTGGAGTTCACCATCGACACCCTACTGTCAGAGCCGACTATCGCTCTGGACAGCACGGACGACAGCGGAACAAAAGGCGATAACCTGACCAATGTGAATAAGCCGACGTTTATACTGGGCAATATTGACGCGGACGCACGGTATGTCACGGTTGAGGTACAGCATGGCGGCACGAAAGAGGTGCTGACGGCCACCAAAGGCGCGACCGGCATCTGGAGCGTGACACCGACCGGTATGTGGGCGGATGGCGACTATACGCTGACGGTGAGGGTGGAGGATGATGCGGGGAACGTAAAATACTCAGCGCCGCTGACGGTCACGGTTGATACCCA
>NZ_JBEUJO010000016.1:0-62815 GCF_043356435.1 Salmonella sp. SJTUF15591
GCTTCACGGATAGACTTAGGAATGCCCAGCTCAGCTTTAATGCTTTCCAGCCATGCCAGCAGTTTTTCAATCTTAGCGGCGGTACGGTCGCCCGGCGCGCTCAGGCCCAGGTGGTCAGCAATTTCAGCGTAACGACGGCGTGCCTGCGGACGATCGTACTGGCTGAAAGCGGTCTGCTTGGTCGGGTTGTCATTCGCGTTGTAGCGGATAACGTTACAAATCAGCAGGGCGTTCGCCAGACCGTGCGGAATGTGGAACTGAGAGCCCAGTTTGTGCGCCATGGAGTGACATACACCGAGGAAGGCGTTGGCAAACGCGATACCGGCGATAGTCGCTGCACTGTGAACACGTTCACGCGCAACCGGGTTTTTAGACCCTTCGTGGTAAGACGCCGGCAGGTTTTCTTTCAGCAGTTTCAGAGCCTGCAGAGCCTGACCGTCAGAGAACTCAGAAGCCAGTACGGAAACATAAGCTTCCAGGGCGTGAGTCACCGCATCCAGACCACCGAACGCACACAGGGACTTCGGCATATCCATCACCAGGTTGGCGTCGACAATCGCCATATCCGGGGTCAGGGCATAGTCAGCCAGCGGATATTTCTGACCGGTTGCATCGTCGGTCACAACCGCAAACGGTGTGACTTCAGAACCGGTACCGGAAGTGGTGGTGACGGCGATCATTTTCGCTTTCACGCCCATTTTCGGGAACTTGTAGATACGTTTACGGATGTCCATAAAGCGCAGCGCCAGTTCTTCAAAGTGAGTTTCCGGATGTTCGTACATGACCCACATGATTTTCGCGGCGTCCATCGGGGAACCGCCGCCCAGCGCGATAATCACGTCCGGTTTGAAGGAGTTCGCCAGCTCAGCGCCTTTGCGAACAACGGAAAGCGTCGGGTCGGCTTCAACTTCGAAGAAGACTTCGGTTTCAACGCCAGCCGCTTTCAGCACAGAGGTGATCTGGTCTGCATAGCCGTTGTTGAACAGGAAGCGGTCAGTCACGATGAGCGCACGTTTGTGGCCATCAGTAATCACTTCATCCAGCGCGATGGGCAGAGAGCCACGGCGGAAGTAGATAGATTTCGGAAGTTTGTGCCACAACATGTTTTCAGCTCGCTTAGCAACGGTTTTCTTGTTGATCAGGTGTTTCGGACCAACGTTTTCAGAGATGGAGTTACCACCCCAGGAACCACAACCCAACGTCAGGGAAGGTGCGAGTTTGAAGTTGTACAGGTCACCGATACCACCCTGAGAGGCCGGGGTGTTGATCAGGATACGCGCGGTTTTCATCATCTGACCGAAGTAAGCAACGCGTTCTGGCTGGTTATCCTGGTCAGTGTACAGGCAGGAGGTATGACCGATACCGCCCATTGCGACCAGTTGCTCCGCTTTATCTACCGCATCGGCAAAATCTTTTGCTCGGTACATGGCGAGCGTCGGAGAGAGTTTTTCGTGAGCGAAAGGCTCAGAGACGTCCGTTGCACTCACCTCCCCTATCAGAACCTTGCTGTTTTCAGGCACAAAAATGCCGGCAATCTCTGCGATTGTAGCCGCTGACTGGCCGACAATTGCCGCGTTCAGCGCCCCATTTTTGAGCAATACTCCGCCTACAGCTTTCCTCTCTTTTTTATTCAGAATCACCGCGCCGCATTTCGCAAAACGCTCGCGAACGGCATCATAGACGGAATCAACAACGACAACAGACTGTTCAGAAGCACAGATTACGCCGTTATCGAAGGTTTTCGACATCAGGATTGACGCCACAGCGCGTTTAATGTCAGCAGTTTCATCAATCACTACCGGAGTGTTACCTGCGCCTACGCCGATAGCCGGTTTGCCGGAGCTGTATGCTGCTTTAACCATGCCTGGACCACCCGTCGCGAGGATCAGGTTAATATCCGGGTGGTGCATCAATGCGTTAGACAGTTCTACGGAAGGTTGATCGATCCAGCCAATCAGATCTTTCGGCGCGCCGGCAGCGATAGCCGCTTGCAGAACGATGTCTGCCGCTTTGTTGGTTGCTTCTTTAGCGCGCGGATGCGGAGAAAAGATGATGGCGTTACGGGTCTTCAGGCTAATCAGCGACTTGAAAATCGCGGTAGAGGTCGGGTTGGTTGTCGGAACGATGCCGCAAATAATACCGACAGGTTCAGCAATCGTAATGGTCCCGAAAGTGTCGTCTTCTGACAGCACGCCGCAGGTCTTTTCATCTTTATAGGCGTTATAGATATATTCGGAAGCGAAGTGGTTTTTAATCACTTTGTCTTCCACGATGCCCATACCAGACTCGGCGACCGCCATTTTGGCCAGCGGAATGCGGGCATCAGCGGCGGCCAGAGCGGCGGCGCGGAAGATTTTGTCTACCTGTTGTTGCGTGAAACTCGCGTACTGACGCTGGGCTTTTTTGACGCGCGCAACCAGCGCGTTTAATTCTTCAATGGAATTAATCGACATGGAAACCTCGAACGGAAACAGAGAAGCGCCGCCGCAGAACGCGGCGGCGAAAGTCATTAACGCAGACGATGCTTAATTTTTTCTACCATCATCGCGGTGGAGATGCCGTAGCGATCGTGCAGCGTCGGCAGCGCGCCGGCCAGCAGGAATTCGTCAGGCAAACCAACGGTATCCAGCTCACAGCGTACGCCTTTGCGCATCAGCAGCGCGGCAACCGCCTCCCCTAACCCGCCGACCGAGGTATGGTTTTCCGCGGTCATCACCAGGCGACCGGGCTTCGACGCCTGCTCAATAATCGCTTTTTCATCAAGTGGCTTGATTGTCGGCACGTGCAGTACGGCCACGCTGATATTATCGGCGCGTAGCTTTTCAACCGCCTCCAGAGCACGCATGGTCATCAGCCCGGAAGAGATAATCAGCACATCATTGCCGTCCTCCAGCAGTTTCGCCTTGCCCAGCTCAAACTGATAGTCGTACTTATCCAGCACCAGCGGCACCTTACCGCGCAGCAGGCGCATATACACCGGGCCGTTATGGTCAGCAATTGCCGGTACCGCCTGCTCTATCTCCAGCGCATCGCAAGGATCGACGATAACCATGCCGGGAATGCCGCGCATAATCGCCAGATCTTCGGTTGCCTGGTGGCTTGGCCCGTAGCCCGTTGTCAGACCCGGCAGCGCTGCGCAGATCTTCACGTTCAGATGCTCTTCGGCGATCACCTGATGGATAAAATCATAGGCGCGACGGGTGGCAAACGCAGCGTAGGTGGTAGCGAAGGGAATAAATCCCTCTTTCGCCATGCCCCCCGCCGCGCCCATCAGCAGCTGTTCCGCCATTCCCATCTGGAAAAAGCGATCCGGGAAAGCCTGGGCGAAAATATGTAGATCGGTATATTTTGACAGGTCCGCGGTCATACCGACGATTTCAGGGCGCTGCGCCGCCAGTTTTGACAGCGCGACGCCAAACGGCGCAGGGATCGTCGCCTGGCCTTCATCGGCGATAGAAGCAATCATCGCGGACGTTTTTAAACGTGGTTTACTCTGGCTCATTACAGCACTCCTTCCGGTTTGTTAGCGTCCAGCACCGCAATCGCTTTTTGCCACTCGTCAGCATCGACGCGAATAAAATGGTTCTTATCGCGGGTTTCGAGGAACGGCACCCCTTTGCCCATCAGCGTGTCGCAGAGAATGACCCGCGGCTGGTTGCCGGCATGACTTTTCGCGTTGTCAAAGGCCGCAATCACCGCGGCCAGATCGTTACCGTCCACGCGCTGTACGTACCAGCCGAAAGCGGCCCATTTTTCATGCAGCGGCTCAAAGCCGAGGATTTTGCGCGAATCGCCGTCCGCCTGCTGTTTGTTGACATCAACGATGTTAATCAAGTTAGTCAGGCCATAGTGGGCTGCCGACATCGCCGCTTCCCAGGTTGAACCTTCGTCCAGTTCCCCATCCGACATAGAGTTATAAACCCAGGACGTGCTGCTCTTTTGCTTCAGCCCGAGCGCCATTCCTACGGCAATGGACAGCCCCTGCCCCAGCGAACCACCGGACATCTCCATCCCCGGCGTGTAGGTCGCCATCCCCGACATCGGCAGGCGGCTGTCGTCGGAACCGTAGGTTTCCAGCTCCTCTTCCGGGATAATTCCCGCTTCCAGCAGCGCCGCATAATAGGCGATGGCGTAATGGCCGTGAGAGAGCAGGAAGCGGTCGCGCCCTTCCCACTCAGGGTCTTCCGGACGGTAGGTCATCGCGTGGCTGAACGCGGTTGCCAGCACATCGGCATAGCCCAGAGCCTGGCCGATATAGCCCTGTCCCTGAACTTCCCCCATTTGCAGGGCGTAGCGGCGGATGCGCCACGCCGCTGCGGCGACTTTTTGTGATTCGGTCATCTTCATCTCATTGCCTCGCTTAGTGAATTAACATGCCGCCGTTAACATCCAGGGTGATACCGGTGGAGTAGGACGCGAGATCGCTTCCCAGGAACAGCGCGGCGCGCGCGATGTCTACCGCATCGCCCAGGCGGTTCATCGGGATCCCGGCAAGGATGTTGGCCGTCATTTCATCGGTCAGCTTACCGGCGGTGATGTCGGTCTGAATCAGCCCCGGAGTGATGCAGTTTACGCGGACGTTATCGGGGCCAAGCTCACGCGCCATCGCCCGCGCCAGACCGAGCACGCCGGCTTTTGCCGCGCTGTAGTGCGGGCCGCCGAAGATACCGCCGCCGCGCTGGGCGGAAACGGAGGAGATGCAGACAATGCTGCCGGATTTTTGCGCTCTCATGACCGGGATAACCGCCTGTGACATCAACAGCGTGCCGCGCAGGCTGACGTCAAGCACCGCGTCATAATTAGCGCGCTTAATGTCCATTAGCTTCAGCGGCTGAGTAATACCGGCGTTATTCACCAGTACATCGACCCGACCATATTTAGCCATGATCTGTTCAATTGCCGCCTGAACCTGAACTTCGTCAGCGACGTTTGCCGCCAGCCCGAGATGACCTTCGCCTAATGCCGCAGCCGCGGCTTCGCTGGCTTCGCCATTGAGGTCGATAATGACCACTTTAGCGCCGTTTTCAGCAAATAATTTCGCGGTAGCAAAACCCAAACCGCGTGCGGAGGCCGCGCCAGTAATAATGGCGACTTTATCTTTTAATAACATATTTTCACTCCATGACATTATGTCATATTAATTAACAGGATATATTTCCGTTATTGTGGCTCATCGAGGAAGAGAATAACCACCAGACCAATTGCTGCGCAGATACCGAAATAGGTAAATACAGAATTAAAGCTGCCGGTCTTATCAAGTAAAAAACCCGCAGCCATCGGAGCGACAAACCCGCCGAGGTTGCCGCCGCTATTGATAATAGAAGAGGCAATGGGATACGTTTTCGTATCCGAAACCGCCATACCGTATGCTGTGAATGCGGGCCAGCCAATATTCAGGCATAAACCGACGAAGAATAACCCAACACATACCGCCCAGGTGCTTGCCGGAATATTCAGCATAATTAACATCATGACCACGGTGGAAATAGCGGTAAACATCATCGTTGGCTTACGACGACGGCCTAATACTTTATCCGAAATCCATCCGCCGCCAATCGCGCCAATAAACCCGCCGATGCACGGCATACTGGCTACAAACCCCATACTCATGACATCAAAACCGCGTTCTTTCACTAAATAGAGCGGAATCCAGGTTAATAAGCCGTACAGCACGCTAACCATCATAAAATAGGCCAGGCAGTCACCGAGGATATTTTTGGAGGTGAATAATCCTTTTGTCGTATCGATAGGCGCCATTTTTTTCACCCGAATAATTTTATCCAGCAAAGTGAAACGATCGGCAATTAATATATTTTCCCGTACGGTGTTTTTATGGATATCACGCCCGGCATTAATCTCTTCCAGTTCACTTTGCGAAACAAATCCGCTCTCTGAAGGTTTTGACTTAACCAGTAAATACCAGGCAATCGCCGCCACGATCCCCGGGATCGCAAAGGAGAAAAAGACCCACCGCCAGCCCCAGGTGACCGCAATCCACACCGCCAACGGCGGCACGATAATCGGCGCAAACATGGTGGCCGCGATATAAACGCCGGTTGCCGTGGCTTTCTCTTTCGGCGGAAACCAGTTATTAATCGTTGAAGCCAGCCCCACCGGGCATGGTCCTTCGCTAAGCCCCAGTCCCAGTCGCACCATCTTCAGGCTAAACACCGAACTTACCGTGCCCATCAGCCAGGTGAAAGCGGAAAAGCCGAAAATTGACAGTGAAACTAACCCCCGCGTGCCGCGTTTGGCGATAAAAAAACCTGCCGGGATCTGGCTTACCGCGTAGCCAAGGAAAAACATACTGGCGATGGCCCCGGCTTCAAAGTTGTTGATATGAAACTCATCAATGATAAACGGCAGCACCGCGCCGATATTGGTTCTGTCGGCGTAATTTATTGCATACACCAGGAAAATCATCGTCAAAACAACCAAACGATATTTTGTCTTCCTGGCGTCAGTACAGACTACAGTATCTATACGTGACATAGGGTATCCTCATTATTGTTTATACCCTTCATACTTCAAGTTGCTTATGTGTTGGCTACGGATTACTCGGCCCATCCATGGGCCTCGCCCTGACGGGCCGTCGCACGCGACGTTCAAATCTATTCCCGGCAGATTTGTCGCTCACCCCAGTCACATAGTTATCTATGCTCCTGGGGACTCACTCCCTTGCCGCCTTTAAGCAACTCGAATTATTTTGGGTATATGTTTTTTTCGCGAACCTTACCGCATCGCGCCTTGTTATCAGGCCTGTGGTTGCAATATAACAATCCCCAAAAGAAACGGCATTCAAAAAACCTCAATTATGAATGAGGAAAATTTGCTTCGTGACTGGATTCAAATTATTGTTGAATCAGCTTGACCGACAGAAATGGCAGATAAAACTGTTAACTTCATCACGAATTACCCCATAACTTATTTTTCGCCTATGTTAAGCTGACCAGGTATTAGGGGAGTAACTGCTGAATTTACTTCCTGGGGTAATAAAATTGGGCGATCATCATTCCATTCACCGGAGATAATCATGAACCAGCCACTACAGAATAAAAGCTTGCCTGTGCCATCTTTACGCAATATCCAGGCATTCATTGAAGTGGCTGATACCAACAGCCTGAATCTGGCAGCTGAAAATCTCAATGTTACGGCCTCCGCGGTAAGCCATCAGATAGCCAGTCTGGAACAGTATCTGGGAAAGAAACTTTTTTCGCGCAGCAGTAAAGGCGTCGTATTGACCGCGATTGGTGAAAAATATTTAAAAGAGGTTTCGGGGGCGTTAAACATTATTGGACAGGCTACCAACCAGGTCATAAATGATATTCACCAGGATTATTTACGCATACATTCAGCACCGAGTTTTGGATTACTATGGTTGATGCCCCGTCTGAATAAATTTCGCCAGGCCTGGCCTGAGCTTAAAATTAGCCTGACCTGTTCTTACGAAAGTATTCAGTTCTCCCGTGATAATATCGATATCGATATCCGCCACGGCCTTTCACAATGGCCGACGCTGGTCGTCAAAACCATAAAAAATGAACGTATGCTCCCCTATACGTCATCGACTTATTTAGCGAGTCATAGCATTCAAAACATTGAAGATTTACTGGGTTGCGATCTTATTCATTCAGATAGCACGCTGATCAACTGGAGCAACTGGCTGTCCTGGCATAAGGTTCGCGGCTGGAATAAAAACTTTATTTTTAATTTTGACCGTTCCTATATGAGCATTGAGGCCGCACGCATGGGCATGGGTATTATTCTCGAGAGCAATTTACTGGCCGGACAAAGCGTTAGCCAACGCCACCTGGCGCCCGTTTTTACGACTGACGTGAGTATGCCGGTTAACGCTCACCACTTCGTTTTGCCACACCACAATGAACAAAAAGAGAAAGTGAGGATATTCTTTAATTGGGTTTCCAAAGAGCTAAGCCGCGAAGGATTTCAGATCTAATAGCTGGCGGTAGACAAACCTGAAATGTGCGCCTAAAGTTAATCAATCGATTGATTAAGACTTAGGGCGTGTGATGAATATTCCCACCACGACCACCAAGGGCGAGCAGGCGAAAAGTCAGCTCATTGCCGCCGCACTGGCGCAGTTTGGCGAGTATGGCCTCCATGCCACCACGCGCGATATCGCTGCGCTGGCGGGGCAAAATATTGCCGCCATTACTTACTATTTCGGCTCAAAAGAGGATTTATACCTCGCCTGCGCCCAGTGGATTGCCGATTTTCTTGGCGAAAAATTTCGCCCCCATGCTGAAAAAGCGGAGCGTCTGTTTAGCCAGCCTGCCCCTGACCGGGACGCCATACGCGAGCTCATTCTGCTCGCCTGCAAGAACATGATTATGCTGCTGACGCAGGAAGACACCGTTAACCTGAGCAAATTTATTTCACGCGAGCAGCTCTCTCCCACGTCGGCCTATCAATTGGTCCATGAACAGGTTATCGATCCGTTGCACACCCATCTGACAAGATTGGTTGCCGCTTATACCGGCTGCGACGCCAATGATACGCGCATGATTTTGCATACCCATGCCTTACTGGGCGAAGTGCTGGCGTTTCGTCTCGGCAAAGAAACTATTCTGTTACGTACCGGCTGGCCGCAGTTTGATGAAGAAAAAGCGGAGCTGATTTACCAGACGGTAACCTGCCACATCGATCTTATTCTGCACGGTTTAACGCAAAGGAGTCTGGACTGATGAAAAAACCTGTCGTTATCGGACTGGCAATCGCAGCGATCGTCGCTGTGATTGCCGGTGGAACCTGGTGGTATCAAAGTCGGCAGGACGATGGGCTGACGCTATACGGTAATGTCGATATCCGTACCGTCAATATCAGCTTTCGCGTCGGCGGCAGGCTGGCGTCGCTGAATGTTGATGAAGGCGATACTATCAAAGCCGGACAGGTGCTCGGCGAACTGGATCACGCGCCATACGAAAACGCGCTAATGCAGGCGAAAGCTGGCGTGTCGGTCGCGCAGGCGCAATATGATTTGATGCTGGCAGGCTATCGCGATGAAGAGATAGCCCAGGCCGCCGCCGCCGTCAGACAGGCGCAAGCCGCCTATGACTACGCGCAAAACTTTTATAACCGTCAGCAAGGATTGTGGAAAAGCCGCACCATTTCCGCTAACGATCTGGAAAACGCCCGCTCATCGCGCGATCAGGCGCAGGCGACGCTGAAGTCCGCGCAGGATAAACTGAGCCAGTACCGTACCGGTAATCGTGAACAGGATATCGCCCAGGCGAAAGCCAGCCTGGAACAGGCAAAGGCCCAACTGGCGCAGGCGCAGCTTGATTTGCAGGACACTACGCTTATCGCGCCTGCCAACGGAACCTTGCTCACCCGCGCGGTCGAGCCTGGCAGTATGCTGAACGCCGGCAGCACGGTATTAACGCTCTCGCTGACCCGCCCCGTCTGGGTGCGCGCCTATGTCGATGAACGCAACCTCAGTCAGACGCAACCGGGGCGCGACATTCTGTTGTATACCGACGGTCGTCCTGACAAACCTTACCACGGTAAGATTGGTTTCGTTTCGCCCACCGCGGAATTTACGCCGAAAACCGTCGAAACGCCGGATCTGCGTACCGATCTTGTCTATCGCCTGCGCATTATCGTCACCGATGCGGACGATGCGTTACGCCAGGGGATGCCAGTCACGGTGAAATTTAATGACGAGGCACGGCATGAGTGAGGCCGTTATTAAGCTGCACGGTCTGACGAAGCGCTTTGCGGGAATGGATAAACCCGCCGTCGCGCCGCTCGACTGTACCATTCATTCCGGTTATGTCACCGGGCTGGTAGGGCCGGACGGCGCAGGAAAAACTACGCTGATGCGTATGCTGGCGGGCCTGCTCAAAGCCGATGGCGGCAACGCGTCAGTATTGGGCTTCGATCCGATACAAAACGACAGCGAGCTGCACGCGGTTCTGGGCTATATGCCGCAGAAATTCGGTCTGTATGAAGATCTTACCGTCATGGAGAACCTTAATCTCTATGCCGATTTACGCAGCGTTACCGGCGAGATACGGGAAAAGACCTTTGCCCGTTTGTTGGAGTTTACCGCCCTCGGCCCTTTCACTGGCCGTCTGGCGGGGAAATTGTCCGGCGGGATGAAGCAAAAACTGGGGCTGGCCTGTACGCTGGTCGGCGAACCGAAAGTGCTGCTGTTGGATGAACCGGGCGTTGGCGTTGACCCGATTTCACGGCGCGAGTTGTGGCAAATGGTCCACGAACTGGCGGGCGACGGGATGCTGATTTTATGGAGCACCTCCTATCTGGATGAAGCCGAACAGTGTTGCGATGTACTGCTGATGAATGAAGGCGAGCTGCTCTATCAGGGCGAACCTAAAGCGCTGACGCAAACGATGGCCGGTCGTAGCTTTCTGATGAGCAGTCCACAGGAAAACAACCGTAAGTTGCTACAGAGAGCGCTCAGACTGCCGCAGGTGAGCGACGGCATGATTCAGGGACGTTCGGTACGCCTGATCCTGAAAAAAGAGGCGACCGCAGCAGATATTCGCCAGGCCGAAGGGATGCCGGAAATCACCCTCAATGAGACCGCGCCGCGCTTCGAAGATGCGTTTATCGATCTGCTTGGCGGAGCGGGAACCTCGGAGTCTCCGCTGGGTTCGATCCTGCATACGGTTGAAGGCACTGCCGGCGAAACGGTGATTGAAGCGCAGGAACTGACGAAAAAATTTGGCGATTTCGCGGCCACGGACCATGTTAATTTCGTCGTACAGCGCGGCGAGATTTTTGGCCTGCTCGGCCCGAACGGCGCGGGTAAATCAACCACCTTTAAAATGATGTGCGGCCTGCTGGTGCCGACGTCCGGCAAGGCGCTGGTGCTGGATATGGACCTGAAAGTCAGCTCCGGCAAAGCCCGTCAGCATCTGGGCTATATGGCGCAAAAATTTTCGCTTTACGGCAACCTGACGGTTGAGCAGAACCTGCGTTTTTTCTCCGGCGTCTACGGTTTGCGGGGCCGCGCGCAAAATGAAAAAATTCAGCGCATGAGTGAAGCGTTTGGTCTGAAAAGCATCGCGTCGCATCCCACCGATGCGCTGCCGCTGGGCTTTAAACAGCGACTGGCGCTGGCCTGCTCGCTGATGCACGAACCGGATATTTTATTCCTTGATGAACCAACGTCCGGGGTTGATCCCCTCACCCGCCGTGAATTTTGGCTGCATATTAATAGCATGGTGGAAAAAGGGGTCACGGTAATGGTGACGACCCACTTTATGGATGAGGCGGAATATTGCGATCGCATCGGACTGGTTTATCGCGGGAAGCTTATCGCCAGCGGTACGCCGGACGATCTCAAAGCGCAGGCCGCCGATGAGCAACAGGCCGATCCGACGATGGAGCAGGCCTTTATCACTCTCATCAATGACTGGGATAAGGAGCATACGCATGAGTAAGTCTCTCTCCTGGCGCCGCGTGCGTGCGTTGTGCGTCAAAGAGACGCGCCAGATCGTGCGCGATCCCAGTAGCTGGCTTATTGCGGTGGTGATCCCGCTACTGTTGCTGTTTATTTTTGGTTACGGTATTAACCTTGACTCCAGCAAGCTGCGGGTGGGGATTCTGCTTGAACAACAAAGCCAGGAGGCGCTGGATTTCACTCATGCGATGACCGGTTCACCCTATATCGACGCGACCATTAGCGATAACCGCCATGAATTAATTGAAAAAATGCAGGCCGGACGCATTCGCGGACTGGTGGTGATTCCGGTGGATTTCGCGCAGCAAATGGCGCGCGACGGTGACAGCGCGCCGATTCAGGTGATTACCGACGGCAGCGAGCCAAACACCGCCAACTTCGTTCAGGGTTATGTTGAAGGCATCTGGCAAATCTGGCAACAGCAGCGGGCGGAAGATCGCGGCGACACCTTTGAACCGCTCATCGACGTCCAGACGCGCTACTGGTTTAACCCGGCGGCGATCAGTCAGCATTTTATTATTCCCGGGGCGGTGACCATTATCATGACGGTAATTGGCGCAATCCTCACCTCGCTGGTCGTTGCCCGCGAATGGGAACGCGGCACGATGGAGGCGCTGCTCTCAACCGAAGTGACGCGTGTTGAACTGCTGCTGTGTAAGCTTATTCCCTATTACTTTCTCGGTATGCTGGCGATGCTGCTCTGTATGCTGGTATCGGTGTTTATTCTCGGCGTGCCGTATCGCGGTTCGCTGGTGATTCTGTTTATCATCACCAGTCTGTTTTTACTAAGTACGCTGGGGATGGGGCTGTTGATTTCCACCATCACTCGCAACCAGTTTAACGCCGCGCAGGTGGCGCTGAACGCCGCCTTTTTACCCTCGATTATGCTGTCCGGGTTTATCTTCCAGATAGACAGTATGCCTGCGGTGATCCGCGCGGTGACCTATATTATTCCGGCGCGCTATTTTGTCAGCACCCTGCAAAGTCTGTTTCTGGCCGGCAATATTCCGGTCGTTTTAGGCGTTAACGTACTGTTTTTAATCGCCTCGGCGGTGATGTTTATTGGCCTGACGTGGCTAAAAACCAAACGACGGCTGGATTAACTCTGTGTATGGATAATTGTCGTCGTAGGTCGGATAAGGCGTTCACGCCGCCATCCGGCATTATGCCTGATGCGCTTTGCTTATCAGGCCTACAAACTGGACTGAGAGGACGGGCATGTTTCATCGCTTATGGACGTTAATTCGCAAAGAACTGCAATCGCTTTTACGCGAACCGCAAACGCGCGCGATCCTGATTCTGCCGGTGCTGATTCAGGTCATCCTGTTTCCGTTCGCCGCGACGCTTGAAGTCACTAACGCGACTATCGCCATCTATAACGAAGATAACGGCAAACATTCGGTAGAACTTACCCAGCGCTTTGCCCGCGCGAAAGCGTTTACCCATGTGCTATTGCTGAACAGTCCGCAGGAGATCCAGCCGACTATCGATACGCAAAAAGCGCTGCTGCTGGTGCGCTTCCCGGCGGATTTCTCGCGGAATCTGGATACCTTCCAACCTGCGCCGATGCAACTCATTCTTGATGGACGTAACTCCAACAGCGCGCAAATCGCCGCCAATTATCTGCAACAGATCGTCAAGGAGTATCAGCAGACATTGATGGACGGCAAGCCAAAGCCCAACAATAGCGAACTGGTGGTACGCAACTGGTATAACCCGAATCTGGACTACAAGTGGTTTGTGGTGCCCTCGCTGATCGCCATGATCACCACTATTGGCGTGATGATCGTCACTTCGCTGTCCGTCGCCCGCGAGCGTGAACAAGGCACTCTGGATCAGCTGCTGGTCTCTCCGCTCACCACCTGGCAGATTTTCGTTGGTAAAGCGGTGCCGGCGCTGATTGTCGCGACCTTCCAGGCCACGATCGTGCTGGCTATCGGCATTTGGGCATACCAAATTCCCTTCGCCGGTTCATTAGCGCTGTTTTATTTCACGATGGTGATTTACGGGCTGTCGCTGGTAGGCTTTGGCTTGCTGATATCATCGCTTTGCGCCACGCAACAGCAGGCGTTTATCGGCGTCTTTGTCTTTATGATGCCGGCGATTTTGCTCTCGGGTTATGTCTCGCCGGTGGAAAATATGCCAGTCTGGCTGCAAAACCTGACGTGGATAAATCCTATCCGCCACTTTACTGATATTACCAAGCAAATTTATCTTAAGGATGCGAGTCTGGGGATTGTCTGGGGAAGTTTGTGGCCGCTACTGGTGATAGCGGCCACCACGGGGTCAGCGGCGTATGCGATGTTTAGACGCAAAGTGATGTAGCTTTTTATCTTTCGCCAGTAGCGAGACCACGGCGGGCCCGGCCAGGATAGCCAGCCCCGCCAGCGCCAGCAAGACATTGTTTTGCAATACGCGGGATAGCAGCCAGAGGACAATCAGCGCGGTGCCGAAGTACCAGGTGGTAGTCAGCTCTTCCAGCACATCCGCCACATCGCGCCAGCGTTGCTCATGATGGCGCTGCAACGCCAGCATCAGCAGTACCGTCACGCCATAAAGCACGCATAATCCCAGGCCGACGCGCACTAATGTGCCGCTCATCCAGCCTATTACCAGCATCGCCACTACCAGTAAATGCAACATAATCTGCCAACAACCGAGGCCGGTTGCGACACGAACGCGTTGTTGCCACTTCATGGCTTTTCTCCTGAAGCATTTTTCTCTCATTATTCAGAGTACCGAACTTTACGGAAAATTCCGTAAGACCGCATCTTTTTGTGACGACGACTACACTATTTCAATCAGGATAGTGACGCGGACAGGAAGAAAATGACTCAACACACGCGAAATTTTTCATTCAAAGTGCTCACAATTAATACGCACAAAGGTTTTACCGCCTTTAATAAACGCTTCATCCTGCCGGAGCTGCGCGACGCCGTCAGAACGGTCGGCGCCGATATCGTCTGTCTGCAAGAAGTGATGGGCGCGCATGAAGTACATCCGCTGCATATCGAAAACTGGCCGGACACTACCCACTATGAATTTTTGGCCGACACCATGTGGAGCGATTTCGCCTATGGCCGCAATGCGGTCTATCCGGAAGGCCATCACGGTAACGCGGTTCTTTCTCGCTATCCCATTGAACATTATGAAAATCGCGACGTCTCAGTCGGCGGTAGCGAAAAACGCGGCGTGCTCTATTGCCGCATTACGCCGCCCATGCTCAACCGCCCTATCCACGTCATGTGCGTACATCTCGGCCTGCGGGAGAGCCACCGCCAGGCGCAGTTAACCATGCTGGCGGGATGGGTGAATGCCTTGCCAGAATCAGAACCGGTGCTGGTGGCCGGAGACTTTAATGACTGGCGGCAAAAGGCCGGCCCGCCGTTAAACGCGGCCGGACTGGAGGAGATATTCACCCGTGCCCATGGCCGACCGGCGCGCACATTCCCGGTGAGTATGCCGCTGCTGCGACTCGATCGTATTTACGTCAAGAATGCGAACGCCAGTTCTCCTACGGCGCTACCGCTGCGGAACTGGCGACATTTATCAGACCATGCCCCCCTTAGCGCGGAGATCCATCTATGAAATGCGGCTGGCGTGAAGGTAATCAAATTCAGCTACTGGAAAACGGCGACCAGTTCTATCCTGCCGTGTTTGAAGCCATCGCTCAGGCACAGCAAAAAATCATTCTGGAAACCTTTATCTTATTTGAAGATGAGGTGGGTAAAAAACTCCATGCCGCTCTGCTAAAAGCCGCACAGCGCGGCGTAAAAGCCGAAGTATTACTCGACGGCTACGGCTCTCCCGATCTCAGCGACGCGTTTGTCGGCGAATTAACCTCGGCGGGCGTTATTTTCCGCTATTACGACCCCCGCCCGCGTCTACTGGGGTTGCGAACCAATATCTTCCGCCGAATGCACCGCAAAATTGTGGTGATTGATGATCGTATTGCCTTTGTCGGCGGCATTAACTACTCCGCCGAACATATGTCGGATTACGGCCCGCAGGCGAAACAAGACTACGCGGTACGGGTCGAAGGGCCTGTTGTGGCCGATATCCTGCAATTCGAAGTCGAGAATCTGCCGGGGCAAAGCCCCGCGCGCCGCTGGTGGAAGCGCCATCACCAGGCTGAAGAAAACCGTCACCCCGGCGAAGCGCAGGCGCTGTTTGTCTGGCGGGATAATGAAGAGCACCGCGACGATATCGAACGTCATTATCTGAAAATGCTGACCCAGGCAAAGCGTGAAGTGATTATCGCTAACGCCTATTTTTTCCCCGGCTATCGCTTGCTCCACGCAATGCGTAAAGCCGCCCGCCGTGGCGTGAGCGTAAAACTGATTGTCCAGGGGGAACCAGACATGCCGATAGTCAAAGTCGGCGCGCGGTTGCTCTATAACTATCTGGTGAAGGGCGGCGTGCAGGTTTATGAATACCGACGCCGTCCGCTGCATGGCAAAGTGGCGCTGATGGACGATCACTGGGCCACGGTAGGGTCGAGTAATCTCGATCCGCTCAGCCTGTCGCTTAACCTTGAAGCTAACCTGATCATTCACGATCGTACCTTTAACCAGACCCTGCGCGATAATTTACAAGGCATCATCGTGAACGATTGTAAGCAGGTCGATGAGTCTATGCTGCCGAAACGCACCTGGTGGAACCTGACCAAAAGCGTGCTGGCGTTCCACTTTTTACGTCATTTCCCGGCGCTGGTCGGCTGGCTACCGGCGCATACCCCGCATCTGGCGCAGGTTCCCCCGCCTGCCCAGCCAGAAATGGAAACCCAGGATCGCGTTGATCCAGAAAATACAGGAGTGAAGCCCTAATGGCTAAATCGCATCCGCGCTGGCGGCTGGCTAAAAAAGTGCTGACCTGGCTGTTTTTTATTGCGGTCGTCGTTCTGCTGGTGGTTTATGCTAAAAAGGTCGACTGGGGCGATGTCTGGACCGTCATCCGCGACTATAACCGCACGGCGCTTTTAAGCGCTGTAGGACTGGTGATCGTTAGCTATCTTCTGTACGGCTGCTACGACCTGCTTGGACGGCTTTATTGCGGCCATAAGCTGGCGAAGCGACAGGTGATGTTGGTATCGTTCGTCTGCTATGCCTTTAACCTGACGCTCAGCACCTGGGTCGGCGGGATCGGGATGCGTTACCGACTATACTCTCGCCTCGGGTTGCCCGGCAGTACTATCACGCGCATTTTCTCACTCAGCATTACCACTAACTGGCTAGGCTATATTCTGCTTGGCGGCATCATTTTTACCTTCGGCATTGTCCAGCTTCCCGACCACTGGTATATCGATGAAGGCACGCTACGAATTCTCGGTATCGTTTTATTGTTGATTATCGCGGTCTATCTGTGGTTTTGCGCCTTTGCGAAGCGGCGGCATATGACGATTAAAGGACAGAAACTGGTGCTGCCGTCATGGAAATTCGCGCTGGCGCAGATGGCGATCTCCAGCGCGAACTGGATGGCGATGGGCGCCATCATCTGGCTGCTGATGGGTCAGGATGTGAACTATTTCTTTGTGCTGGGCGTACTGCTGGTGAGCAGTATCGCGGGCGTCATCGTGCATATTCCGGCAGGCATCGGCGTGCTGGAGGCCGTATTCCTTGCGTTGCTGGCGGGCGAACATACGTCGCAAGGCACGATTATCGCCGCCCTGCTCGCGTACCGCGTGCTTTACTATTTTATTCCCCTGTTGCTGGCGCTGGTGTGCTACCTGATCCTGGAGAGCCGGGCGAAGAAGCTGCGGGCGAAAAACGAGCGGGCGATGGCGAAATAAATTTAAGCAGACGCGTTTTCGCTTTCCAGCACAACGCGTTTTATCCGGTAAAAATAAACATATGCTGAGAAAAAAGACGTATTCATCTGTAAGCGGGAAAAAAGCAGCAATGACCAGCTAAACAGCAGCAGGAGCACTTCGTGAAACTCGCCCATGAATACTGATGACAGGGTACAGAACGTTGCCAACGTAACGGAAATAATGGCCAGCAATAGCGCATAGCGGTAAATAATGACCCCGCTCATTCTTCCTTTAAGCAGGAGCTGATTTGACGGGGTAAGAAAAGCGATATAGCCCACGGCCAGGAAGAAGACCAGCTCCAGATGCTTTTTATTGTGCAGCTCAAACTGCGCAATAACCATGTTTATACTGACGATCCATGTCATGGTCATCATGATCGCCGTAAGCCCAATAACGCCTCCGTGAGGAATACCTTGTTCATACCAGTTTTTTTTGTAGTGGCTGGCCGGATACACAGGTAACTTAATTTCTGGCGGGATCAACTGCCCTTTTTTCACCAGCTCCGCCAGTGTTTTTCCTGTTAGCCACGTCATCAGGTTCATGGGCTTATCATTTCCTTGTCTGTGAGGTGAGATATTCTTGTAATGCAACTCGCACTAATCGACGCCCCAGGCAGAAACGAATCATCATCGTAAACGTTTCGCCATTCATCACCCAGCGGCAAAGCACAACCATAATAATAGCGATAACCAGATCACTTTTTAGTTCGCTATTTTGATTGCACAACACGTCAAATAATCCAGTACCGCAGAGCATAATATTTAATAAAAACAGTAAAACGCAGAGGCGCAACCCCAGGATATAACCCTTGGCAATAAGCCATACCTCAGCCATAACACATAGCATCATACCTATAGCACTGCCCAAATAAATGATTATATTTAGTGGCCAATATAGAATAAACTTATCAAAAACAAAATGCGCACTGCACACACCTCCCACAAGAAGCATAAAACTAAACGCGCAAACAGGCGCAGGATTGGGTAATGAATGTTCCCATGACATTCCGGTAATGAAATGAGAAATCAGCGCTGGCGGGCATTTCTGATTAAAATCCTCGCCGCCATTTTTAATGGCGCGAGTGACGTCTTTAGCTTCACAAAACGCTAACCAAAATTGTTTGCCACATAATTTACTCATTATACCCATCATCACCAACCTGAATAAAAAACCTGCAACGCCTACGGCCTGAAAGATAGTAGTATTTCCAGAATCATCAAAATGATATAACGACACAGCGTAACCACAGCATTAATAATGCCAAGGTAAAGCGTCAGCGCGCCAAATAAAGCGCAACGAGGCAGGGATGAAAACTCGCTGTGATATAACATGCGGGCATAACCATGAAGTGTCGATTTTTCTAGTGCTGTAATCAATGTCCATACTAATACCGTCAGCACACTGGCTATCCAGACCAGAGTGCTACTGGCCACCAGGCTATTGACGACTATCGCAGCGATGATCCCGCTTACCGCCATAAAAATTAACGGCCTGAATAGACCAGAACTGATATTCAGGTAGAAAATAAATAAGGCATTAAGACTAAACATGATTCCAACAATCACGAAAATGGTCGCGCCACCTGAGAAAAGGTAAGCTAATGACACGCCGGTAAGCGTAATGATGGCAATATATATCAACGTTGCGACAACAGTGCCAAAGCGGGAAGGCAGGTAATGGCCCCATACCCCAGGCCAAGCAAAAGTGCTGATATCCACAAAACAACAACAGGTTGAACGTGAGTTATCAAAAAATGAGTATACAACGTTAACCATATAATGCCGGCGGTACACCATAGTCCCAGCGCAGTATACCAATAGGTAAGGGATAACATTGTCGCAGGAATAAATGCTATTTGCCGTATACGTATTGCAGCCAGAGGTCCCACTTGTCATTTATCACTCTTCTCATGATCACGGTGATAAGAATGGCAAGCGCAGGAAAATATTTCTAAGATGTTTATGCTGTTTCGCCCTAAATAAAGTCCTAAAAAAAATCCTGGCGCAGGGCCAGGATTTTAAGAGATCGCTATAATTAGCGGCGATTACCAAAAATACGCAGTAACATCAGGAACAGGTTGATAAAGTCCAGGTACAGCGTTAACGCGCCGAGAATCGAATATTTACGCAGATTAGCGCTATCGCGGGTATCTATTTGCTCGCCGATATTTTTCAGTTTCTGCGTGTCATAGGCGGTCAGACCGACAAACACCACCACCCCGATATAGGTTACCGCCCACATCAGCGCTTCACTCTTCAGCCAGAAATTGACCAGCGACGCCAGAACGATACCAATAAGCGCCATAAACAGCATATTGCCGAAACCGCTAAGATCGCGTTTAGTGGTGTACCCGTACAGGCTCATGGCGCCAAACATTCCCCCCGTCACCACAAACGTGCTGGCGATAGAGGAGTAGGTGTAAACGATAAAAATACTGGATAACGTCAATCCGGTTAGCGCCGAATAGAGCATAAACAGCGTCGTCGCCATTCCGGCGCTAAGTTTATGCACCAGTCCCGACAGAACAAACACCAGCGCAAGCTGGGCAATAATTAAGCCAAAGAAGGTGATCTTACTGGAAAAGACAAACATCATGACGGCTGGCGTATTAGCCGCATACCACGCGATAAACGCGGTCAGTAACAGTCCGACCGTCATCCAGCCATACACTTGCGCCATATAGGTCTGCAGGCCGGACCGTGCCTGCACTATTGAATCAGATCGTGGAAATCTGTCCATGATGAACTCCTGTGTGGAAATGATACCCTAAAGCGTATCACATTCTGCTACCAACGTTTCGCCGACTGCTGGTCGCTGTCGCGCGCTTCGACCCAGCGATCGCCTTCCGGCGTGGCTTCACGCTTCCAGAACGGCGCACGGGTTTTCAGATAATCCATAATGAACTGGCCGGCGTCGAACGCGCTACTGCGGTGCGCGCTGGTGACGCCGACAAACACAATCTCATCGCCCGGCCATAATTCGCCAACGCGATGAATCACCGTTACCCGACCCAGCGGCCAGCGGGAACGTGCCTCAACGACGATCTCCGCCAGAGCTTTCTCAGTCATGCCGGGATAATGCTCCAGCGTCAGCGCCTTAACGCTATCGCCCAGGTTATGATTGCGCACTTTTCCGGTAAAGGTGACGACCGCGCCGTCTTCGTCGCGCGCCGCCAGCCAGGAATATTCCTCCCCGACGCTAAACGGCGCGGGGCCGACTACAATTCGCGTTTCGTGCATGTTAGCCCCCCGTGACTGGCGGGAAAAACGCCACTTCATCGCCCGCCGTCAGCGGATGGTCAAAACTTACCAGCGTCTGGTTGACCGCCGCCAACAGCTTGCCGTCTTCCAGCGCCAGCGCCCAACGATCGCTCTTTGTCGCCAGATGCTGTCGCAGCGACTCAACGGTGGAAAAATCTGCTGGAAGATCCAGCGCATCAGTTCCTGTAAGCTCGCGAACCTGGGCGAAGAAAAGCACTTTAATCATGCGCATCCACCTTAAAATCCCCCGATTTGCCGCCGCTTTTCGCCAGCAGGCGCACCGGACCAATTACCATATCTTTTTGTACCGCTTTGCACATGTCGTAGATGGTTAACGCCGCGACGGACGCCGCGGTTAATGCTTCCATTTCGACACCGGTTTTACCGGTCAGACGGCACAGAGACTCAATACGTACGCGGTTATGCTCCGGCTCGGCCTGAAGCTGAATCTCCACTTTACTTAGCAGTAGCGGGTGGCACAGCGGGATCAGCTCCCAGGTGCGTTTGGCGGCCTGAATACCAGCAATTCGGGCGGTGGCGAAAACATCGCCCTTGTGGTGTTTGCCATCAACAATCATCGCCAGCGTTTCACTACGCATGGTAACGAATGCTTCCGCACGCGCTTCACGAACGGTTTCCGCTTTCGCGGAAACGTCCACCATGTGCGCTTCGCCTGCGGCGTTTATATGGGTTAATTGCGACATCGTTATTTCTTTAAATGAGGGTGAAAATTACATGGGCGTGTACGGGCATCCAGCTGCGGCGCAATGATATTCTCCCATGCGGTTCTGCACGCTTTTGTGGAGCCCGGCATGGCGAAAATCAAGGTGTTATTCGCCACGCCAGCTACCGCGCGCGACTGCAGAGTTGCGGTGCCGATCTCTTCAAACGAGAGCATGCGAAACACTTCGCCAAATCCTTCCACTTCACGATCGAACAGCGGCAACAGCGCTTCCGGCGCCTGATCGCCTTCGGTCAAACCGGTCCCACCAGTTATCAATACGACCTGCACCTCATCACTGGCGATCCAGGCGGAAACCTGGGCGCGAATCGCGTAACGGTTTTCTTTAACGATGGCTTTCGCCACCACTTCATGCCCGGCCTCCTGCGCCGAATCACGCAGATAATGACCGGAGGTGTCGTCTTCTTCGCCGCGTCGGCTGGAAACAGTAAGAATAGCGATGCGGGTCGGGATAAATTCAGCGCTGACCTGACTCATCTGAAATCTCCTTATTAAGGATTAACCGCCAATGTAAGATAAATTTTGCGTAATACCAGTATTGCTCTGGTGAAGGAAATGGGTCTGCTTTTTCTCCCGCAACGCGTCGGAAATACGTTCCTCAAGCGCGTATTGCTGCGCATCATCCTGTAACAGGTCGCGTAAACTCACGCCGCCGTCGCCAAACAGACATAAATGCAGCTTACCGACGGACGAAACACGCAGGCGATTACAGGTGGCGCAGAAATCTTTTTCGTACGGCATAATGAGACCGATCTCACCGGCGTAATCGGGGTGACAAAAAACCTGCGCCGGACCATCGCTACGCTGGCGGAGCTGGTGGATCCAGCCGCGCTTAATCAGCTCGTCGCGCAATACCTGACCCGAAATATGATGTTTGCGGAAGAGATCGCTCCCCTCGCCCGTCTCCATAAGTTCAATGAAGCGTAGCTGAATGGGGCGAGGCTGAATCCAGGCAAGGAAGGTATCCAACTGATGGTGATTCACGTCGCGCATCAGCACGGTGTTGACTTTCACCTTTTCGAAACCGGCGTCAAAGGCGGCATCGATGCCCGCCATCACCTGACGGAATTTGTCCTGACCGGTAATCGCATGGAACTGACGCGCATCCAGACTATCCACGCTAACATTGACGCCCGTCAGCCCCGCTTCGCGCCAGTTCGCGGCATCGCGCGCCAGTCGATAACCGTTAGTGGTCACCGCGATCTGGCGAATAGCATCATTTTCACCCACGGCGGCAATGATGTCGGTAAAATCGCGGCGTAATGAAGGCTCGCCGCCGGTAAGACGCACCTTCTCCGTGCCAAGACTGGCAAAAGCGCGCGTAACGCGACGAATTTCATCAACGGTAAGGAAACCGTTGTTAGTGACGCCGCCAGGTTTGTAGCCATCCGGCAGGCAGTAGGTGCAACGAAAGTTACACACATCGGTAATCGACAAACGCAAGTAGTAAAACTTACGCGCGAAAGCATCGGTAAGTTGTGAAGCCATGTACACCTTTCCAAATACGGGAGGCGGAGTCATTTCTTCCTGCGCCCTGGTGGCAAACGTTAAACGTTGTCACGGCCAAAGCACCATATCAAAAATGACCCAGGTGCAGAGGCTAGAGTGTTTACTGTGGTTACGCCGATACTAGCGTGTAAATGACAATTTCGCCATCACGCTTTCGCTATATAAACATATACATAGCGATATGATCGTGCTATTTAGCGACAGAATACGTGAAAATCACACTTTTACATTGATATATATCATTTAGCCGTGGTAACGCCCTCGCTATAAAGGGGTAGTCGGGAATAATTAATTGTCTTTTAGCCGGTCGGCTAATTGCTGAAAACCCGCGACTTGCGCTACTGTAGCGCTGCTTATTTGACTTCAGGAATTTTTATGCGCAATCGTACGCTGGCTGACCTTGATCGTGTCGTTGCCCTCGGCGGAGGGCATGGATTAGGACGCGTCCTCTCCTCGCTTTCTTCTTTAGGTTCGCGCCTGACCGGCATTGTGACTACCACAGATAACGGGGGGTCAACTGGCCGTATTCGCCGCTCGGAAGGCGGGATCGCATGGGGCGATATGCGCAACTGTCTGAATCAGTTAATTACCGAACCCAGCGTCGCATCCGCTATGTTTGAGTATCGTTTTGGCGGTAATGGCGAACTTTCTGGTCATAACCTCGGAAATTTGATGTTAAAGGCGTTAGATCACCTGAGCGTGCGGCCTCTGGAAGCGATTAATTTAATTCGTAATCTGCTTAAAGTGGACGCGCAGCTGATCCCGATGTCAGAGCTACCGGTAGATCTGATGGCGATTGACGATCAGGGGCATGAGATTTATGGCGAGGTGAATATCGATCAGTTAGCGACTCCGCCGCAGGAGATCATGTTAACGCCAAACGTTCCGGCGACGCGGGAAGCGGTACAGGCCATTAATGACGCGGATCTGATTCTGATTGGCCCTGGCAGTTTTTATACCAGCCTGATGCCTTGCCTGCTGCTGGATGAACTGGCGCAGGCGCTGCGGCGCACCCCAGCGCCAATGGTGTATATCGGCAATCTGGGTCGCGAACTGAGTCTGCCCGCCGCCAGTTTAACGCTGGTCGATAAGCTGGCAATGATGGAGCAATATATTGGCAAAAAAGTCATTGACGCAGTAGTGGTTGGGCCGCGAGTTGACGTCAGTGCGGTGAACGATCGGCTGGTGATTCAGGAAGTGCTGGAGGCCAGCGATATCCCCTATCGCCACGATCGTCAGTTATTACACAATGCGCTGGAAAAAGCGCTACAGGCGTTGGGTTAAGCCCGTTTACCGACGACGCTGCGCTTATCAGAAGCCTGTTTACACCGAAGGGTAAACAGGCTCTCTCCCTCTTCTGATAAACTGCGTTCAGCTATCACCAGTAGGCGCTCACGAGCGAGCTCACCTCTTTTTTCAGCAATATATTCTCCATGATCTCAGTAAAGAGGGTCTGATTGATCTCTTCCATTATCCGCATTCCAGCCATGCGCTCTGCGTCAGGATCACCTGCTATTCCTAACGCTTCCAGTTCAGCATTGACCCGGCTCTGATACTCATCCGTTTCAATACACTCAGCCCTTTTGTCCATCATTTCACGCCACTCTTCTGGCGCTATACGCTCCAGCACTTTATGCCACGGCCCCCACAGCGCAAACCATTTGTGAAAATCCCTATTTTCAGCAATTTTTATCCTTATTTCCGCATCGTCCAGGTCAGACTCAGTAATACCCGAAACGTTATAGAACCGCATATCCTGGGTCATTGTTGTCAGCGACAGCGACTCTCGTAACTGATTCTGAAAACCCAGGTATACTTCGACTTCGTCAATAAAAAACAGCCGTTTTACCTTTTCTCTGGCGAGCGATTCTATTTGCTCCAGCCGAAAAATTTCACGCCCCGCCATAATCAGTTCCGCTAAGTGGCTATCAAAGGCGCCTCTTTCAGCATCATGAACCAACGTCGCTTCCTGCATTTGGTGGTATGCCAGTGTGACCCGATCTTCACAGCTTATCGTTGCATCCATCGCTATAAAAAATGCGGTTTCTCTTAGTGTGCTATCATCAGCCAGGCGCATTAGCCAGGCGGAGACTTGTTCCTTAAAATCCGGGTGTCGGGTGTTCTGCGTATCGCTAAGACGATCCAGAAACATGCTGAAGGCTGCCGCGTTTACTTCCGTCTCAAACGCCCGCCATTGGTTGACGTCTTCCTCCTCGAGATTGGTTAGCCACCCCTGGACAGCTTGATGCAGTGGTCGAGTTACCCGAACAATTGAAAAGTCGCCCATGGCAAAAAATACCTCGGGTCCCTGATAACCCGCAGAGGACATTAGCCGCTGCATATTCTGTATCGTTCGTTCTGAAAAAGGATTATGTTCTACGATTATTCTTGTAGGTCGAGGTCCCTCACCACGAAAACGGGGTAACGACTCCGGGAGACGGACCAGGCGATTGCGAGAGGCCTGCATTATTTGTAATGCCGCCGGGAGGTTTTCCGGTAGATTACTCAATGCGTTACGGGAAACGTCCAGCGTTGTTATCGTGGGAGGTAGTGTTTCAGGCAGAACAGTAATCTGATTTTTACTTACATCCAGGAACTGTAATTCTGGTGGTAACGATGCGGGCAGACTGGTTAAGGCATTTTCACCGGCCTCCAGATTCTTCAGGCCCGGCGGCAATGTTTCAGGCAGAGCGGTTAACGAATTACTCTGCACATTCAAATGGGTAATCCCTGACGGAAGATGTTCTGGCAGTGTCCTTATGCGGTTATCATAAACGCTCAGGTACCGAAGTTCCTCAGGTAGATTTTCAGGTAAGGAACTAATTTTATTATGGAAAAGATCCAGCGATTGAAGCGCTGAAGGCAAACGTTCCGGTAATTCAGTAATACGGTTAATGCTCAGCTCCATTTTCTTTATGGTATCCGGTAACGTGGCAGGGATACTGGTTAGCTGATTACTGCTGGCATACAGGGTCTTTATATTTCCCTGTAAATTTTCCGGAAAACTTTTCAGTTCATTGTTATCGAGTATCAGAGTAGTTATCTGCTCAGGAATACAGGCGGGTATAGTGGTAAGTCCTAATATTTTCAGACGGAGTTCCGTCTTATTATTTTTCAGGCAGTCACGCATCCGTTGTACGGCTTCTTCACGATTTGCTGCCTCTTCCGCTGGCGCCGCTTTTACCCACTCAGACCAGATTAACTCATAATTCACAGCATCTTTGGAGCCGGAAGCGCTACTCGCCTGCTCGCTTTCTGTCACACGGGTATAGGTGACTGACTTTCCCCCTCCCTCAACGGTATAGCCCTCTGTATTAAAAACTATAGACAGAATTTCCTGACTATTTTCACTCAAAATACAGTATTGGTCTGCCCCCCCTCTACTATACTGAATATTATCCGCATACGCCGGGAAAGCTAACATCCTTAAACATTCAAACTTGCTTTTGATCTCTTCTGGCGAGGCGGTTTCAGGTGGATGACAAAGATAAGCGATGCAGCTTTGTGCTTCAACCTGATGTTCTGAAGAGAAAAAGGCACTTATTTTATTCCATATCTCTTCTTTTAAAGGCACCTCTGTTGATGCCTCATTGCTAATACTTTGCTGCCTTGCCGTAGATTGTATATTAGTAATATTAAACATATTTTCCCTACCTGATCTGAACGTAACCTAAAGTAACAGATAAGGATATTCTCAACTTTAAATAAGAGGTCCTGGTCGTCATTATTTCGGACAAATCATTCAGTATTTGCAGCGCTTGACTTATAAATGCTCACGCTTCCATCACCTCTTTTTTATGTAGGATGATGTTATCTGTTGCCATGACACGATTTCAACGAACTCACATAAGATTAAAATGACGATCATAAGGATAGCTATACCGATAATACGGGGCGTTTTTTTCATAGCCGAGGAGAGAGGGAAAATTAGCGTTGGGTTCAGCCTCAACGCTAATTTTCTTCAGTTGTGATTAAACTAGCTAACTCATTGATGTTTTTAGTTTTTCGACAATCTCGTTAGTCAAAGCCTGTCACTGTTTTTCATTCCTGACTGACTTAGCCCTTACTATTGCACTGAAATTCTCAAAAGCGAGCCATGGTAACGATGACTCGCTGGCGATCGACACATTGTCAGGACGCCGCGATAAACAACTCGCGTAACTGGTGCAACTGGTCGCGAATTTGCGCGGCTTCTTCAAACTCCAGATTTTGCGCGTGCTGCATCATTTGCCCTTCCAGCTCATGAATTTTCTGCTGCAACGCTTTCGGCGTCATATCCAGTTCGACAATTCCGGCTTTTGCCGTAGAACGGCCCTTGCCTTTCCCCTTCGCTTTGGTTTTCGCAATGTTCTGCCCCAGCGCCAGGATGTCGACCACTTTTTTGTTCAGCCCCTGCGGAGTGATACCGTGCTCTTCGTTGTACTTCTGCTGCTTCTCGCGACGTCGCTCGGTTTCGCCAATCGCCTTCGCCATCGACGGCGTGATTTTATCGCCATACAGAATCGCTTTACCATTAACGTTACGCGCCGCGCGTCCTATGGTCTGAATCAGGGAGCGCTCGGAGCGCAGGAAGCCCTCTTTATCGGCGTCCAGAATCGCCACCAGCGAGACTTCCGGCATATCCAGCCCTTCGCGCAGCAGGTTAATCCCCACCAGAACGTCAAACTCGCCCAGACGCAAATCGCGGATGATTTCCATGCGCTCCACGGTATCAATATCTGAGTGCAGGTAACGCACGCGCTCGCCGTGTTCTTCCAGATATTCGGTCAAATCTTCCGCCATCCGTTTGGTGAGCGTAGTGACAAGGACACGCTCATTAATGGCCGCACGCTGACGAATTTCGGACAGCAGATCGTCCACCTGGGTCGCCACCGGACGCACTTCAATAATCGGGTCCAGCAGCCCGGTCGGTCGCACGACCTGATCCACCACCTCATCACCAGATTTTTCCAGCTCATAGTTGCCGGGCGTGGCGGAAACATAGATAGTTTGCGGCGCTAAGGCTTCAAACTCCTCAAACTTCAGCGGACGGTTATCCAGCGCCGAAGGCAGACGGAAGCCATACTCGACCAGCGTCTCTTTGCGCGCCCGGTCGCCGCGGTACATGCCGCCTATCTGCGGGATGGTGACATGAGACTCATCCACCACCAGCAGTCCGTCGGCGGGCAGATAATCGAACAAGGTTGGCGGCGGTTCGCCCGGCCCGCGGCCCGACAGAAAGCGGGAATAGTTTTCAATGCCTGAGCAGTAGCCCAGCTCGTTCATCATCTCTAAATCGAACTGCGTGCGCTGGCTTAATCGCTGCTCTTCAAGCAGCTTATTATTTGCCAGCAAGACCTTACGCCTGTCCGCCAGCTCATCTTTTATCTCTTCCATCGCCTGCAGAATACGCTCGCGCGGCGTCACGTAGTGCGTTTTGGGATAGATAGTATAACGTGGCACCGTTGACTCTACCTGCCCGGTTAACGGGTCGAACAGCGACAGGCGTTCCACTTCTTCATCAAACAGCTCAACGCGTAGCGCGATGTCGTCAGATTCAGCCGGGAAGATGTCGATCACTTCGCCGCGCACGCGAAAGGTACCACGCTGAAAAGCTTGATCGTTACGGGTGTATTGCAATTCCGCCAGCCGACGCAAAATCGCGCGCTGGTCAATCAGCATTCCCACCGTCAGATGCAGCATCATTTTCAGGTAGAGATCCGGATCGCCCAGACCGTAAATCGCGGACACGGAAGCCACCACCACGACATCGCGTCGCTCAAGCAACGCTTTCGTTGCCGACAACCGCATTTGCTCAATATGTTCGTTTACCGAAGCGTCTTTTTCGATAAACGTATCCGAACTTGGCACATACGCTTCCGGCTGATAGTAGTCATAGTAGGAGACGAAATACTCCACCGCGTTTTCCGGGAAAAACTCTTTCATTTCGCCGTAGAGCTGCGCCGCCAGGGTTTTATTGGGCGCAAGCACCATCGTTGGCCGCTGCAAGTCCGCAATGACGTTGGCGATGGTGAATGTCTTCCCGGAGCCGGTCACTCCCAACAACGTCTGATGCGCCAGCCCGTCCTCCAGCCCCTCTTCCAGACGACGTATAGCGTCCGGCTGATCGCCAGAAGGTTTAAAAGCGGAATTCAGTTTGAACGGTTTACTCATGAGCGGCTACCTGAAGGAGTGAGCGGGCAGGGGTGTAATTTTACTCTCGACGGTGAATATTGCCAATAAAAAATACTGGATGAAAAAACAGTAACACTCCAGTGTATAATGGCTATCGGCAGATATCCCACGCTATTTAGAGGTAAAACATAGACAGTCGCGGGGTAAAATTCCAGCAGTGTGCTGGTTATCCCCAGACCAGAGTCTTTTTTAACATTTGTCAAGTCGGATGATGAAAGTTTTATGTCAACGTATCCCCCTTCCTTTACAACCATTGATTTTATATAACTTGCTGTCTAAAAAGGGATATTTTCTCAAGCCGTCTTTCGCGCCAATTTAGTCGCAGGCCGCGTCGCCTCTCGCTTACGTTGTGTTTTCTAACTCTAATACACAAGGTTATCCACAGGAATAGTGGATAACTGCTTCCAGCCCGTATCCCCTGCCGCCTGGCAAAATCAGCCCCTGACGTTTTCGCCGGGCGATAAAAAAAAATTATCGCTATTTTTGGCAGATTATTGGCTAACGAGAAGGGAAAAATTGAAGCGTACACGCTCACATTTTGCACATTTTTAGCATGGCGACGTCAGGAGGGTCTGGCGAAAGAACAGCAGGATCGTCTGATCCTGCAAGAAGGCGGTTTTTAGGCGCGGTCAGGCGTGTTCCAGGGGGCTAAGGTCCAGATACTGTCCTGTCGCCGCCTGCGATGGAGAAACGCCCAGCCACGGGATTTCCCCTAACAGCGGGGCCGGTATGACGCGGCGAAGCGTCGCGAGATATTCACCATGACGCGCGCCTGGCGGCTGTACGTCGTTGGCTATCCATCCGACAAGCGGTAATCCGGCCTGTTCTACCGCCAGCGCCGTCAGCATGGCGTGATTAATACAGCCCAGCTTGACGCCAACAACCAGAATCACCGGCAGCTGCTCCGTCTGTACCCAGTCGGCAAACGTCAGCGTGGCAGAGAGCGGTGTAAACCAGCCGCCCGCCCCTTCTGTCAACACCCAGTCTGCCTGCGCCTCCAGCGTTCGCAATCCGCGTGATAATACCGCCGCGTCTATCGCCCGGCCTTCGTCGGCGCTAACGATGTGGGGAGAGGTAGGCTCGGCAAAAGTATAAGGATTGATAGCGGAATAAGGTTGCGGCAGGCTGCTGTTACGCTGCAAGGCCAGGGCATCGCTATTGCGTAGCCCGTCGGTTGTCATTTCGCTGCCGGAAGCGACGGGCTTATAGCCTACGGTTTGATAACCTAACTGCGTTGCGGCCTGCAATAAGGCGCAACTGGCAACCGTTTTACCGACTTCAGTATCAGTACCGGTGACAAAATAGCGTTTAGTCACGTTCAATCACTCCCATAAAAAGATGGTACGTCAGCGGATATTTCCCCTGCCGCTGCGGCCATGCCAACTGAATCTGTCTAAGCCGGGCGCGGGTTAATACATCTGACTCCCGCCCTTCATGAAGATGGGTGGCGCCAATGCCTTTAAGCGAGCGCATCGCGCTCAGGGCATCCTCAAACCACAATGTCATCGCCTGAGTATGACGAGACGCCCGCCAGCCGCGCAGCGCGTGGTCAATGGCCTCTTCCGGCAAAAAGCTATTCGCGTGAGCGCGATTATCGACGGCCTGCCATGCCTGACGCAGCTCCGGCAACGACCCCTGGCACAAGGTGGTAAACGCCACCACGCCGCCGGGCCGTACAACCCGATACAACTCGCTCAATGCATCACGTAAATCGCCACACCACTGGACCGCCAGGTTGCTCCAGGCCAGGTCAAAAACTTCGGCGTCATGGGGAATCGCTTCGATATCCGCCAGCAAATAGTGATGCGCCGCCTGACGATCGCGCGCCTGTTGCAGCATCGGCAGCGAAAGATCCAGGGCGGTCACTTCGCTCCCCCGCTCTCGCCAGTAACGACTCATACGTCCGGGGCCGCAGCCTGCGTCCAACACACTGGCAAACTGGCGGCCTGCCAACAGCGTCAGCAGCGCATCCGCGCTGTGTTGCTGCAAAGAGGCGTGCTGTTCATATTGCGATGCGGCCCGGCCAAACGCCGCCGCAATAGCCTGCTTATTCACCTGCGCCATGCAGCACCTCCAGCAGACGATCGATATCACACGCTTCATGCGCCTGCGTTAACGTTAAGCGCAGGCGCGCCGTGCCGACAGGCACCGTCGGCGGGCGAATCGCCGTCGCCCAGCATCCTTGTTGACGCAGTGCCTCCGCCAGGCGTAATGCACGGCTGTTATCGCCCACGATTAACGGCTGGATGGCGCTATGGGCATTCAGTAGCGTAAACCGGGACGCGTTAACGCCGGCCCGAAAGCGCTGAACCAGAGCGGCGAGTTTTTCGCGCCGTTCACCACCTTCATCGCTACGGATCACCGCCAGCGAGGCGCTTAACGCCTGCGCCTGGGCGGGCGGCATACTGGTGCTGTAAACCAGATGACGGGCAAATTGCAGCAGATAATCCGCGACGCTTTCCGAGCAGAGCACCGCAGCGCCGCTGACGCCAAACCCCTTACCGAAAGTCACCACCAGCAACTCAGGCTTCACCCCCCGTTGCCAGCAGGTGCCCCGCCCCTCATCGCCAGTCACGCCGATGCCGTGCGCATCATCAACCAACAGCCAGGCATGATGCCTGCGGGCAATGTGCTGGATTTCCGCCAGCGGCGCGCTGTCGCCGTCCATGCTGTATACACCTTCTGTCACCACCAGTTGCTGGCCCACGCAGGGCGATTGCAGTAAACGCGACAGATGCTGCGTATCGTTATGGATAAAGCGGCGAAGCTGCGCCGGACTCAGATTAGCGGCCTCCAGCAGGGAAGCATGACTTAACCTGTCGGCCACAATCCGGTCATTTTTTTTCATTAAGGCGGTAATGACCGCCTGATTCGCCGCAAAGCCAGAGATAAACAGCAGCGCGCGCGGATATCCTAACCATTGCGCCAGTTCCTCCTCTAACGCCCGGTGCGCCACGGAATAACCGCTGATATGACCCGACCCGCCGCTGCCGACGCCAAAACGCGTCGCTGCCTGTTGCCAGGCGCGAATAATCTGCGGGTGTTGACTTAAGCCGAGGTAATCATTGCTGGAGAAGTTAAGATACTGTCGCCCGTTCGCTACCAGCCAGCGTCCGGCGCCCTGCGACACCACATAGCGGCGGCGCAATGTATCCGTCGCCCGACGCGCCGTCAGCGCATCGTCGACGCGTTGTTGCCAACTCATAAGGCTGCCGCGTTGTAATAATCATCGGTGTCAGGCGTCATCAGCGTCTGCTCCAGACGTTGCTGCTGCTCGTTATCGCCCGCCAGCACCCTGGTCTGCTGCGGATTCAGCCCCAGCTTACGGAATAACTGCAGATCCTTGTCCTCTGCCGGATTTGGCGTAGTTAACAATTTGCAGCCATAGAAAATCGAGTTCGCCCCGGCCATAAAGCACATCGCCTGGGTCTGCTCGTTCATCTGTTCACGTCCTGCGGAAAGACGCACGTATGAGGTCGGCATCATGATGCGCGCTACGGCGATAGTACGAATAAAATCAAACGCATCCACGTCATCGTTATCCGCAAGCGGCGTGCCTTTCACCTTCACCAGCATGTTAATTGGCACGCTTTCCGGCGGCGTCGGCAGGTTCGCCAACTGCAACAACAGTCCGGCGCGATCGGTAACCGTTTCGCCCAGACCCACAATGCCGCCGGAGCACACTTTAATCCCTGCTTCACGGACTTTTTCCAGCGTGTCGAGGCGCTCCTGATAGGTACGGGTAGTGATGATATTGCCGTAAAACTCCGGCGAGGTATCGAGGTTGTGGTTGTAGTAATCCAGCCCGGCGTTAGCCAGACGCTGCGCCTGGCTCTCGTTCAACATGCCTAGCGTCATACAGGTTTCCAGCCCCATCGCTTTGACGCCCTGTACAATCTGCTCCAGATAAGGCATATCGCGTTCATGCGGATTCTTCCAGGCCGCTCCCATACAGAAGCGGGTCGAACCGGCGTTTTTCGCTTTACGGGCGGAGTCCAGTACCTGCTCTACTTCCATTAAACGCTCGGCTTCCAGCCCGGTTTTATAGCGCGAGCTCTGCGGGCAGTATTTACAATCCTCCGGGCAGGCGCCGGTTTTGATCGACAGCAGCGTACTAACCTGTACCTGCTGCGGATCGAAATGCTGGCGATGAATTTGCTGCGCTTCAAACAGCAATTCCAGCAGTGGTTTTTCAAATAATTCGGTTACTTGCGACAGTGTCCAGCGTGGGTGGCGAGCCATCGGGCTTCTCCAAAATATGTTGTTTGTTTTTGATATGGTGTAGACTCGTAAACCTAAATCTTTTTAATTTGGTTTACAAGTCGATTATGACAACGGACGATCTGGCCTTCGATAAACGCCATATTTGGCATCCTTACACTTCCATGACCTCGCCGCTGCCGGTATATCCCGTTGAGCGGGCCGAAGGCTGCGAGCTGGTTCTCGCCTCGGGCGAACGCCTGATTGAGGGGATGTCCTCCTGGTGGGCGGCCATTCATGGTTATAACCACCCGCAATTGAACGCGGCGATGAAAGCGCAAATTGACGCCATGTCGCATGTCATGTTCGGCGGCATAACCCATACACCTGCGGTGAATCTGTGCCGTAAGCTGGTCGCGATAACGCCTGAGCCGCTGGAGTGTGTCTTTCTGGCCGACTCCGGTTCGGTGTCGGTAGAAGTGGCCATGAAGATGGCGCTGCAATACTGGCAGGCGCGGGGCGAATCGCGTCAGCGTTTTCTGACGTTTCGCCACGGTTATCATGGCGACACGTTCGGCGCGATGTCGGTGTGCGATCCGGATAACTCCATGCACAGCTTGTGGAAAGGCTATCTGCCGGAAAATCTGTTCGCGTCGGCGCCGCAAAGCCGGATGGATGGCGAATGGGATGAAAGCGACATCGCGCCATTTGCCCGCCTGATGGCCGCGCATCGCCATGAAATAGCCGCCGTGATTCTGGAACCTATCGTTCAGGGCGCGGGCGGGATGCGCATATATCATCCACAATGGCTCAGGCGTATTCGTAACATGTGCGATCGCGAAGGCATTCTGCTGATTGCCGATGAAATAGCCACCGGGTTTGGCCGTACCGGCAAACTGTTCGCCTGCGAGCACGCCGGGATCGCGCCGGATATTCTGTGTCTCGGCAAAGCCTTAACCGGCGGCACCATGACCCTCTCGGCAACGCTCACGACACGCCAGGTTGCAGAGACTATTAGCAACGGCGAGGCGGGGTGTTTTATGCATGGCCCGACGTTTATGGGGAATCCGCTGGCCTGCGCCGTCGCCTGCGCCAGCCTGACGCTGCTGGAAAGCGGCGAATGGCGTCAGCAGGTGGCGTCTATCGAGTCTCAGTTACGCGCTGAGTTAGCCCCCGCGCAAAGTTCGCCCTGGGTGGCGGATGTACGGGTGTTGGGCGCGATTGGGGTGGTTGAAACCACGCATCCGGTCAATATGGCGGCGCTTCAACGCTTCTTCGTCGGGCAAGGCGTCTGGATCAGGCCGTTCGGCAGGCTAATCTACCTGATGCCGCCCTACATTATTCGTCCGGATCAACTGCGCCGTTTGACCCAGGCGGTCAATGACGCGGTACACAATGAAACATTTTTTAGCCATTAATCAGCGGTAAGCGATGCTGCTTCTGGCTACACTTCTGGTGAGTCAAAAGGAGAGCGCATGAAACTTATCAGCAACGATTTGCGCGATGGAGATAAACTTCCTCATCGCCACGTTTTTAACGGTATGGGCTATGATGGCGATAATATTTCGCCGCATCTGGCCTGGGACGACGTGCCGATGGGCACCAAAAGTTTTGTCGTGACCTGTTACGATCCCGATGCGCCGACCGGCTCCGGCTGGTGGCACTGGGTGGTGGTGAACCTCCCGGCGGATACGCGCGTACTGACCCAGGGGTTCGGCTCAGGCCTGGTGGCCGTACCAGACGGCGTCATTCAGACGCGTACCGATTTCGGTAAAGCGGGCTACGGCGGCGCGGCGCCGCCTAAAGGGGAAACGCACCGCTATATCTTTACGGTTCACGCGCTGGACGTCGAGCGTCTTGACGTTGATGAAGACGCCAGCGGCGCGATGGTCGGCTTTAACGTGCATTTCCATTCGCTCGCCAGCGCCTCTATCACGGCGATGTTCAGTTAAACGCTGTGCCGGATGGCGGCGTAAACGTCTTACCCTGCCAACGGGTTGGGTAAGCCGAATAAACGCCGCGCCATCCGGCAGCATTCACATAAAGTCCGGCACCAGACGCTGTAACGCGCCTTGCGCCAGCAGCGTCGTCGCACACTCAATATCGGGTGCGAAAAAACGATCCTGCGTATAATGCGCCACCCGCTCGCGCAGTGTCTGCCGCGCCTGTTCCAGTAACGGGCTGGAGGTTAACCCTTCCCGTAAATCTATCCCCTGACAGGCAGCCAGCCACTCCACGGCAATGATGCCGCGGGTATTCGCCGCCATTTCCCAGAGTCGCCGTCCTGCCGCCGGGGCCATTGAGACATGATCTTCCTGATTCGCCGAGGTCGGCAGGCTATCCACGCTGTGCGGGTGCGCCAGCGCTTTATTCTCGCTGGCGAGCGCCGCGGCGGTGACCTGGGCAATCATAAAACCGGAATTAACGCCGCCATTTTTCACCAGGAACGGCGGTAACTGCGACATATGTTTATCCATCATCAGCGCGATGCGCCGCTCCGATAGCGCGCCGATTTCCGCTATCGCCAGCGCCAGATTATCCGCCGCCATGGCAACCGGTTCAGCATGGAAGTTACCGCCGGAGATCACCTCCCCCGCATCGGCAAAGACCAGCGGATTATCGGACACCGCGTTGGCCTCAGCCAGCAGTACCTCTTTCGTCTGACGTAACTGGGTCAGACAAGCGCCCATTACCTGCGGCTGGCAGCGAAGGGAATACGGGTCCTGAACTTTATGACAGTGGTGATGTGATTCAGCAATGGCGCTGGTATCGGTCAGCAGATGCCGGAACAACCGCGCGGCGTCAATTTGCCCCTGTTGTCCGCGCGCGGCATGAATGCGCGCATCAAAAGGACGGCGCGATCCCAGCACGGCTTCGGTAGTCAGCGCGCCGCAGACGACGGCGGAGGCAAATAACTCCTGTGCCTCAAACAAACCGCGCAGCGCGAAGGCCGTTGACGCCTGGGTGCCGTTAAGCAGCGCCAGCCCCTCTTTGGCCGCCAGCGCGACAGGCTCCAGTCCGGCCTTTTTTAGCGCCGTCTGCGCCGGAAGCCATTCACCCTGCCAGTGCGCTTTTCCTTCGCCAAGCAGCGTCAGCGACAGATGCGCCAGCGGCGCTAAGTCGCCCGACGCGCCAACCGAGCCTTTTGCCGGAATCAGCGGATACACGCCGGCATTCACCAGAGCGATGAGCGCTTCTATCACGCTCAACCGAATCCCGGAAAACCCGCGCGCCAGGCTATTGATTTTCAATACCATGATCAGACGCACCATCGCGTCATCCAGTGGGTCGCCTACGCCCGCGGCGTGAGACAGCACCAACGATCGCTGTAGATTTTGCAAGTCTTCATCAGCGATGCGCGTCTGCGCCAGCAGGCCGAAACCGGTGTTGATGCCGTAGGCGGTACGCCCTTCGGCAACGATATCATTGACGCACGCGACGCTGGCGTTAATGCCGTCAATAGCGCTGGCGTCCAGCCGAAGCTGTACCGGATGACGCCAGATATCGTACAGTTGAGAGAGGCTTAACTGCCCCGGAGTGAGTGTCATGGTGTTCATATCAGCCTTTCCCCTGCGTCGCCGCAACCATCGGTAAATTCAGACCTTGCTCAACAGCGCATTCCACCGCGAGATCATATCCGGCATCGGCATGGCGCATGACGCCCGTCGCCGGATCGTTGTGTAACACGCGGCGAATACGCGCGGCGGCCTCGTCAGTGCCATCACAGACAATCACCATACCGGCGTGTTGCGAAAACCCCATTCCCACCCCGCCGCCATGATGGAGCGATACCCATGTCGCCCCGCTGGCGGTATTCAGCAACGCATTTAACAGCGGCCAGTCGGAAACCGCGTCGGAACCGTCGCGCATCGCTTCGGTTTCACGGTTAGGGCTGGCGACAGAACCGGAATCCAGGTGATCGCGGCCAATCACAATGGGCGCGGATACCTCGCCGCAACGCACCATTTCGTTGAACGCCAGCCCCAGTTTTTGCCGCCACTCCAGGCCTACCCAGCAGATACGCGCCGGTAACCCCTGAAAATGAATGCGCTCGCGCGCCATATCCAGCCAGTGATGCAGATGTTTATCCTCAGCCACTATCTCTTTGACTTTAGCATCGGTTTTATAGATATCCTGCGGATCGCCGGACAGCGCCACCCAGCGAAACGGCCCGATGCCACGACAGAACAGCGGACGAATATAGGCTGGCACAAATCCCGGAAAATCAAAGGCGTTTTCCACCCCCATCTCTTTCGCCATCTGGCGAATATTGTTGCCATAGTCAAAGGTCGGCACGCCCATTTTACTGAACGCCAGCATCGCCCGAACATGTGCCGCCATGGAACGTTTCGCTGCCTGCATCGTCCCGTGGGGATCGGATTGCGCGTTTTTCTGATACTCCTCCCAGCGCCAGCCGGAGGGTAAATAGCCATGTAGCGGATCGTGGGCGCTGGTCTGATCGGTCACCAGGTCCGGGCGCACGCCGCGATTAACCAGTTCCGACAGGATATCCGCCGCGTTCGCGCACAGGGCGACGGACACGGCTTTCCCCTCGCGGGTGTAGCGCGTAATGCGGGCCAGCGCGTCATCCAGCGTGGCGGCCTGCTCATCCACGTAGCGAGTACGCAGACGAAAATCGATACGGCTTTGCTGGCATTCAATCGTCAGCGAACACGCTCCGGCCAGCGTCGCGGCTAGCGGTTGCGCGCCGCCCATGCCGCCCAGTCCGGCGGTCAGCACCCAGCGTCCCGCCAGCGTGCCGTTATAGTGCTGACGCCCCGCCTCGACAAAGGTTTCGTATGTTCCCTGCACGATTCCCTGGCTGCCGATATAGATCCAGCTTCCGGCCGTCATCTGACCGTACATCGCCAGCCCTTTCGCATCCAGTTCGTTAAAGTGTTCCCATGTCGCCCAGTGGGGAACCAGGTTGGAGTTGGCGATTAATACCCGCGGCGCGTTGTCGTGCGTTTTAAATACGCCGACCGGTTTGCCAGACTGAATAAGCAACGTTTCGTCCGCCTCCAGCCGGGTGAGCGCATCAACAATAGCGTCATAGCATTCCCAGTTGCGCGCGGCGCGACCAATCCCGCCGTAGACCACCAGCTCATGCGGATTTTCCGCCACGTCAGGATCGAGATTATTCATTAACATCCGCAGCGGGGCTTCTGTCAGCCAGCTTTTCGCCGTTAATACCGTGCCTCGGGGCGCGCGGATAGTCTGCTGACGATACTTGCTTTCAGGCATAGCAATGACTCCTCATTATTATCGGTCTGCCATCGCCAAATAACGCTAAAACACCACTATCAGGCACCGCCGCAGACCCACAGATAAGAATCAGACATATACTTGTCTATACAAGTAAGCACAAGAATAGAATTAACAAAAATGATACAATTTTGTTATATTGTGTCAGCAATCACGTTTTCCGGCAGCGGCCCGCTCAGGAGATAAATCGTCCCTGTAGCCGGTAGCGCGACCCGGGGAAAAGTAAACGGGCGTGAGAAACAATCCGCGACGCGGACCAGGTTGTACGACGAATGAGCAGACAGGGCTCATGCTCTTTGATAGTTAACCACGCGCACTCTTGCGCCGTGGCGCGCACCGCCTCCACAATATGTTCCCCTTCCGTTAGCGGCGCGATCCGCGACAAATAGGCGTGCGGCGTGGTCTGACGGTAATCCTGCGTCAGGTAATCCACGGCAATATCCGCATTCACGCAGCGATCTTCAATTTGTACCGGCAGATCGTTTTCATAATGCACCATGATGGAATGGAAAATGACATCGCTCTCATTGACGTTGAGAGCGCTGGCCTGGATGGCGTTTGCCCGCACGCGCTCCAGCGTGAGCACCTCACAACGATGCTGATGACGGCGGGCGGCAATCTCCTCGGCGATACTGCGGACTTCAAACAGCGCGGACTGGCCTTTCGGTTCGGCGACAAACGTCCCCACGCCCTGTAAACGCACCAGCCACCCTTCATCCGTCAGCTCACGCAGCGCCCGGTTGATAGTCATTCGGCTAAAGCCATACTGAGCGACCAGTTCTGCTTCCGACGGAATGCGATCGTGCGGCTGCCAGACGCCGCCGGCTATTTTTTTACAGATGTCCTGTTTCACCGTTTCGTAAAAAGGCGCAGGCGCAGAACGGGAGCGGGATGAATACATGCGTGAAGCCTTCCTTATGCGGATAATGTTTTCCGGATGACAGATTAACGCCACCAGTGCGCGATTTGCCAGCCAAGCCGCGCCGCCACGCGCGCCGCTGCGCCATCGTCATCAAAGCGTGGATTAAACTCAACCAGATCCGCCGCCTGTAATTTTCCGCTGCGGCAAACCGGCTCAATTAAACGCAGAACCTGTATCAGCGGCACGCCCAGCGCTGCGGGAGCGGAGACGGCCGGCATTTCCCAGACAGGCAATACGTCGAGATCGATAGTCAGATAAATTTTATCCACCTTGTCGATAAACTGCGTCATCTGCGCCAGCGCGTCATGGCAGTCCAGATCCTCCACCACGGTAACATTCCGCCACTGCGCTTCCCGCCACAACGCCTGCGTATTCGCCGCACGGCTCACGCCGAAACAGGCATAATGAAACGCGCGGCTCTGCGCGTCGCATAGCTGCGCCAGTTGACGAAACGGCGTCCCGGATGTTGCCCGGTCGGTCTGACGGAGATCCAGATGCGCATCAAGATTAATGATCCCTACGCTTTCCTGCGCAAACGCGTCCAGCACCCCCGCGCCGTGTCCAAACGCGGTTTCATGCCCACCGCCCAGCACCAGCGTGCGCATCCCGGCCCGCAGACAGCGGCTTACCGCATCGCGCAAGGCCTGCTGCGCGCCTTCCAGATCGGGCGTCGGCGCAACCCAATTGCCTAAATCCACCAGCCGTTCATGTCCCTGGTGGCTGGCCATATTCGCCAGCGCTTTACGCAACGCGTCCGGGGCGCCTGCCGCGCCGGGACGGCCTGAATTGCGTTTTACCCCCTCGTCGCAGGCAAATCCCATTAACGCGATCTTTTGCTGCCAGTTTTCGGGGGAAAAGGTCTCGCTGCGCGTGACGGTCTGAAACAGACGCCGCGCATCCGGCGCTTCCATACTGTCATCGCGCCCCTGCCAGAGCGCCGGAGAAGCCGGATACCATTGCGTCATGAGATTTGTCCTCTGTATACCCGCTGATATAAAGGGTTACGCCCCGGCTCATACACAATCTCTACCGGCTGTTCAGCATCCCACACCACAAAATCCGCCCGGTAGCCGGCCCTGATCTGCCCATGCGTCGCCTGTCTTCCCAACGCGCGTGCGGCATGGCGCGTAACGCCCGCCCATGCCTCTTCCGGCGTCAGACCAAACTGTACGCAGGCCATATTCATCGCCAGATGCAAACTGCAAAACGGGCTGGTGCCGGGATTAAAATCGCTGGCGACGGCGACAGGCACCTGATAGCGGCGCAGCAGTTCAACTGGCGGGCGCTGCGTCTCGCGCAGAAAATAAAACGCGCCGGGCAACAACACGCCGACAGTACCGCCGTCACGCATCGCCGCGACGCCCGCTTCATCAAGATATTCGATATGATCCGCCGATAAGCCCTGATAACGACTCACCAGCTGCGCGCCGCCCAACATCGAAAGCTGCTCAACATGGCCTTTAACGGGAATACCTAACGCCTTCGCCGTCTGCAACACGCGCTCACTCTGGGCCACATTAAAGCCGACGCTCTCGCAAAAGAGGTCTACCGCATCAAATAACCCTTTTTGCCAGAGCTGCGGAATCATCGTCTCGCAGACCAGAGTGATGTAGCCGTCCGGGTCGTCACGATACTCCGCTGGCGTAGCATGAGCGGCCAATAGCGTGGGGCTAATGTCGATAGCGTTTTCGGCGGCAAGTTTTGCAGCGACGCGCAACAGCTTTTCTTCTGTCGCCAGCTCCAGACCATAGCCGGATTTAATCTCCAGCAGCGTAACGCCTTCGCTGGCAAGGCGCATCATGCGTTCGCGCGCCAGCAGGTAGAGCGTCTCCTCCGCACAGGCGCGGGTTGCTGATACCGTCGCGTTAATGCCGCCGCCCTGAGCGCTAATATGCTGGTATGACGCGCCGTTAAGCCGCTGCTCCCACTCTGCGGCGCGGTTACCGGCAAACACCAGATGCGTGTGGCAATCGATAAGTCCCGGGGTTACCAGTCGTCCCTGCATATCATGGATATTGTCCCCACTGACAGGAAGCTGCGTCTCTGGCACGATATCGCAAATATGCCCTTCGCGTACAATCAGCGCCTGGTTATCCACCAGCCCGTACGGGGCTTGCCGCTGCGGGTCCATTGTCGCCAGCCTGATGTTTCGCCAGACAGTATCGCCCGGTAAAAGTTGCCGCATTCCTGTCGCTCTCTTGCCTGTCATGAGTTGTATAGACATTTATTTTCTTTCTGCTCCGGATTGTCAACTCAAAGCGCGAAAGTTGTTGCTTAATTGTGATAAAACTATCTGATGCGACAGGTGTTTCCAGCCTGAAAAGGAACTTTTTACCTTTTCGCCTTCCCGTTTCGTTCAACTTAGTATAAAAAAGCAGGCTTCAATGGATGTCATTTAACTTTTTCAAGCCCGGAGCAACCTGTGAATACATTATCGGTTTCCCGTCTGGCGCTGGCACTGGCTTTTGGCGTGACGCTGAGCGCCTGTAGCTCTACGCCACCCGATCAGATCCCTTCCGATCAAACCGCGCCTGGCACCGCCTCGCGCCCAATTCTGTCGGCAAATGAAGCGAAAAACTTCGTTGCGGCGCGCTATTTTGCCTCCCTGACGCCGAATACCGCCCCGTGGTCGCCGTCGCCGATTACCCTGCCCGCACAGCCTGACTTTGTGGTGGGGCCGGCAGGTACGCCAGGCGTTACGCACACCTCGATTCAGGCCGCGGTCGATGCGGCAATGGTTAAACGCACGAACAAACGCCAGTACATTGCTATTATGCCGGGCGACTATCAGGGGACCGTGTATGTTCCCGCCGCGCCGGGAAGTCTGACCCTGTACGGGACCGGTGAAAAACCGATCGATGTGAAAATTGGGATGGCGATTGATGGTGAAATGAGCGTCGCTGACTGGCGCCGCGCGGTGAATCCCGGCGGGAAATATATGCCTGGTAAACCCGCCTGGTATATGTTCGATAACTGCCAAAGCAAACACGCCGCAACGATCGGTGTGATGTGTTCTGCCGCGTTCTGGTCACAGAATAACGGTCTGCAGCTACAAAATCTGACCATCGAGAACACGCTGGGCGACAGCGTCGATGCTGGAAACCATCCGGCGGTGGCGCTGCGTACCGATGGCGACAAAGTCCAGATTAACAAGGTCAATATCCTTGGCCGCCAGAACACCTTCTTTGTGACCAACAGCGGCGTGCAGAACCGTCTGCAGACCGATCGTCAGCCGCGTACGCTGGTGACGAACAGCTATATTGAAGGCGATGTGGATATGGTTTCCGGACGCGGCGCCGTGGTGTTCGATAACACCAACTTCCAGGTCGTCAACTCCCGCACACAGCAGGAAGCCTACGTCTTCGCCCCGGCGACGCTGTCCAATATTTACTATGGCTTTTTGGCGATCAACAGCCGCTTTAACGCCTCCGGCGATGGCGTTGCGCAGCTTGGCCGCTCGCTGGATGTCGACGCCAACACCAACGGTCAGGTAGTGATCCGCGACAGCGTGATTAACGAGGGCTTCAACGTTGCCAAACCGTGGGCCGACGCGGTCATCTCGAAACGTCCGTTTGCCGGAAATACGGGAACCGTGGATGACAAAGACGAGGTGCAGCGTAATCTGAACGACACTAACTACAACCGCATGTGGGAATACAACAACCGCGGTGTTGGCAGTAAAGTGGTGGCGGAACCTAAGCAGTAATCGCCGTTCCGGTTCAGGTTTATAAACGGGCCGCCGCAGCAGATGTGGCGGCCCGTGGTTTTACTGCAAGCGATGTTTATTGAAATTAATCAGGCAGCCCGCCGCCCTCCGGCACACAGCGCTTTAGTACGCGTTCACCACAACCCACATTGGCCCCTGGCCGACGGCATAACGACCTTTTTCCGTCAGCAACCCCTGAGTGCCCGTAATTTCATAGACCGCGATATGATGTGATTTTTGACCCGCAGCAATCAGGTATTTTCCGCTATTGTCGATATTAAAGCCGCGCGGTTGGGCTTCCGTCGGCTGGAAGCCTTCAACGCTAAGTACGCTGCCGTCTTCGGAGACACTAAAGACGGTAATCAGACTGGCGGTGCGGTCACAGGCATACAGATGCCGTCCATCCGGCGTAATATGAATATCCGCCGCCCAACGGGTATCGGAAAAATCGGCGGGCATCATATCCAGGGTTTGTACGCACTCTATCTCACCATGCGGATTTTTAAGCTGCCAGACATCCACCGAACTGTTCAGTTCATTGACGCAATAGGCATATTGTCGATTCGGGTGGAAGACCATATGACGCGGGCCTGCCCCTTCAACTGTATTTACTTCCGCCGGCTCCTGGGCCACCAGATGGCCGTCATCGCTTAGCGTAAACAGACAAATGCGATCCTGTTTTAGCGCAGGCACCCACAGGGTACGGTTATCAGGCGTAATATTTGCCGAGTGGCAGCCGTCCAGCCCTTCCACCACATCCACCAGCTCAACCGGCAGACCATCCTGTAAGCGCGTCACGCTGACATTACCGGCGTTATACGATCCGACAAAGACAAAACGACCATGATGATCGGTAGAAATATGGGTCGGGCTACCCGGCAGGGCGGATTCGGCGGCAAACGTCAGCGCGCCATCATCCGGCGCAATACGATACGCCAGGACACGAAACTCCGGGCGCACGCCGACATAGAGGTAGCGTTTATCCGGACTGACCACCATCGGCTGAACCTGACCGGGCACATCTACGACCTGCACCAGCGTCAGCGTCCCTTCGTGGTTCAGGCTCCAGACGTGAATTTGCTGACTCTCAGGGCTGGCGGTATAGACTGTTTGTTTCATGAATACTCCTTTGCATATGGCATGTAGCTGCAATAACAGGACACAGCTTAACGTAGTCGCTTTTGACGGCGAATGCTGAATTCAGACGCAGAATTTTGTCTGCTTACCGTCCCGGTGTACCATGCCGACAGACGGAATTATTACTCTTAATCTGGAAAAAATTATGACTGCACGCGTGATTGCCCTCGATTTAGACGGAACGTTATTAACCCCGCATAAAACCTTACTCCCCTCCTCGCTTGACGCGCTATCACGCGCCAAAGAGGCGGGCTTTCAACTTATCATTGTCACTGGCCGCCATCACGTTGCTATTCATCCTTTTTATCAGGCGCTGGCGCTGGAAACACCTGCTATTTGCTGCAACGGCACCTATTTGTATGATTATCAAGCTAAAACTGTCCTGGATGCCGATCCTATGCCCGTGGATAAGGCGTTGCAGTTGATTGATTTACTGGATGAGCATCAGATTCACGGCCTGATGTATGTTGATGACGCTATGCTTTACGAACACCCAACCGGTCACGTCGTGCGTACCTCCCGGTGGGCGCAGACCTTGCCGCCGGAGCAACGTCCGACCTTTACACAGGTCTCTTCGTTGGCGCAGGCGGCGCGCGACGTGAATGCCGTGTGGAAGTTTGCGCTTACCGATGAAGATATTCCCAGGCTACAGCGGTTCGGTCAGCATGTTGAACAGGCGCTTGGCCTGGAGTGCGAATGGTCATGGCACGATCAGGTGGATATCGCGCGCAAAGGCAACAGTAAAGGCAAGCGCCTTACCCAGTGGATAGAAGCGCAGGGAGGGTCAATGAAGAATGTGATCGCTTTCGGCGATAACTACAACGACATCAGTATGCTGGAGGCGGCAGGTACCGGCGTTGCGATGGGCAACGCCGATGAGGCGGTGAAAGCGCGCGCTGACGTTGTGATCGGCGATAACACTACCAATAGCATCGCCAAATTTATTTACACCCACCTGCTATAGTCAGGCGGTGATAGAAACGCTTTTCACCTGCGCGTAAAGCCACAGGCCAGGCTTGATATTCAGCTCATCCCTGGCCCACGGGCTTATTCGCGCCCACAGCGTTCTGCCGCCTATCTCAAGCTGGACTTCCACCTGTCCGTTATCGTCATAACAATTCGCCACTTTTGCCCGCAATACGTTGCGGATACTGGTCTGCTGCGGCGGCTGTAGTACCAGCGAGACATCCGACGCCTGTATACGAATACGCAGTGTGGATTGCAGCGGCTGATTGAGTTTATTTACCCACAGGTGCTGGTCGCCAAGCGCCAGGGCGGTCATGGCATAATGCGGGTGATGCTCCAGCACGCTAACTTTCAGAATACTGCTCTGTTGCTCTTTCGGCAGCCACGGGTGCATAACGCTGCTTCCCCAGACTTCTTCCAGCGGGCCAAACGCTTTAACCTGTCCATCCTCCAGCACCATGACTTTATCCGCCAGGTGGAGAATTTCATCGAGAGAATGGCTGACATACAGCATGGGAATATTGATTTCTCGCGCCAGCCGTTGCAGGTACGGCAGTAATTCGCGTTTTCGCGGGATATCCAGCGAGGCCAACGGTTCGTCCAACAGCAGCAACTCCGGGGCGGTGAGCAATGCCCGGCCTATCGCTACGCGCTGTTTTTCTCCGCCGGACAGGCTCCCCGGCAGGCGATCAAGCAACGCTTCAATTCCCAGCAGCGACACCAGCTTATCAAACTGACCGGTCATGCTTTTCGCCATGCCGTAGCGCAAATTGCCGCGTACTTTGTAATGGGGGAACAGGCGCGCATCCTGGAAAACATAACCGATGCGGCGCTTTTCCGGCGTTAAACAGATACCGTTTTCCGCGTCATGCAACACCCGGCCATTCAGCGCGATGCGTCCTTTTTGCGGGCGAGTCAAACCGCTGATGGCATTAATCAGCGAGGTTTTTCCCGCGCCGGAGACGCCAAAGATAGCCGTGATCCCACTGGCTGGCAGCGTTTCGTTGAGGGTTAAACAGTGCGTTCCCAGCGTCTGGGAAAAATTAAGCTCCAGCATGGTTAGCGCCCCGTCCGTTCACGGCTAATCCGCGCCAGCCATTCAGAAATCAACAGCGAAATCAGCGCTAATACAATCGAAATCACGCACAGCCTCGCCGCCGCGCTCTCCCCGCCCGGCGTCTGGATCAAGGTATACATGGCGGAAGGTATGGTGCGGGTTTCGCCCGGAATATTGGAAACAAAGGTAATGGTCGCGCCAAATTCGCCAAGCGAACGGGCAAACGCCAGCACCGTACCAACAATAATACCCGGCAGGGTAAGCGGTAAGGTGATAGTCAGAAAAACGCGCCAGCGCCCGGCGCCCAGCGTTCTGGCGGCCTGTTCAAGCTTGATATCCACCCCCTCCAGCGCCAGCCGAATGGCCCGCACCATCAGCGGGAAGGACATCACCGCCGCCGCCAGCACGGCGCCGCGCCAGCTAAAGGCAAACGTGAGACCGAACCAGTCATACAGCCACTGGCCAATAAACCCGCGTCGCCCCATCGACACCAGCAGCAGATAGCCGACCACCACCGGCGGCAGCACCAGCGGCAGATGCAGGACGCTATCAAGTAAGGCTTTGCCCGGAAACCGGCATCGCACCAGTAACCAGGCAAAAAAGATCCCAAACGGCAGGCTAAACAGCACGGCCAGGGAAGACACTTTCAGGCTAAGAAGGACAGCCTGCCATTCTGGATCGGTCAGTATCATTACTTCGTCGTAAATCCATAACGTTTAAAGATTGCCGAGGCCTGCGGTCCTTTCAGGTAATCATAGAACGCGCTGACGGTCGCATTTTTATGCCCCTCCACGATAGCGATGGGGTATTCTACTTTTTTATGTGAATCCTCCGGGAACGTCGCCACCACGTTGACCCCCTTGCTGGCGACCGCATCAGAACCGTATACAATGCCCAAAGGCGCTTCGTTACGTTCGACCAGCGCCAACGCGCCGCGCACATCCTCGCCCGGCGCCAGTTTCGGTTCAAGCGTTTGCCATGCGCCCAACTTTTGCAGCGCTTCTTTGGCATAAATTCCCGCCGGTACGTGTTGCGGATCGCCCACCGCCAGACGCCCGCCGTTCAGCAGACGAATCCAGTCCGTTTTGTTGTCGATGGTAAACGGTTTCTGCTCGCTGGCTTTCGGCGCTACCACCACCAGGCTATTGCCAAGCAATGTTTCGCGCGTCGTGGTATCCACCGCTTTTTTATCGGCTGCGTAATCCATCCATTTCTGGTCAGCAGAGATGAACAGATCCGCCGGCGCGCCCGCTTCTATCTGGCGCGCCAGCGTTGAAGAGGAGGCGAATGAGGAGACCACATCCACATTTTTCTCTTTTTTATATTCTGCCGCAATGTCTTGCATCGCGTTCGTTAGCGACGCGGCGGCGAATACGGTGATCTTGCCTTCATCCGCCAGCGCATAGCCAGCGATGACGAAAGATAATGTCGCCCCTGCGACCAGGCGTAACCAGGAATGCGCCATCTGTAACTCCTTATGCGTTTCGTTATGTAAACGACAATATAACGATAATCTCAGGGGTTTCCCAGCGGTTATTCATACCCATTAACGATTAAACACAGAAAATATCGGCAGGAAAAGCAGGATCTTGAGTAACAAAAACGCCCGACTGAGCGGGCGTTTGGGGAAATCAGCGGTTCTGTCTGGACTGGTCTTTCTGACCGATACCGGAAAAAATGTTGAACACCTCACCCAGACCGTAAATCAGACCGAGGATGATGGCCATCACTACCGGCACCATGATGACGGCGAATACCAGACTTTTTAATAACTCTAACATGGGCAACTCCAGATATAGTCCTTTTTGTATTTTAACCGCATCACACAGAAAAGCACTCCCCTTTTGTGCGGTCGGCTTTGCGCTGACGCGCTTTTCAGTCACAATAGTCTTTTTACCAGGAGCTGGTTATGCAGGCCGAAATCCTTCTTACCCTGAAACTTCAGCAAAAGCTTTTTGCCGATCCCCGACGTATCTCTCTGCTGAAACACATTGCGCTTTCCGGCTCGATTAGTCAGGGCGCGAAAGACGCGGGAATCAGCTATAAGAGCGCCTGGGATGCGATAAACGACATGAACCAGCTTAGCGAACATATGCTGGTTGAACGCGCAACGGGCGGCAAAGGCGGCGGCGGCGCGGTATTAACCCGCTATGGCCAGCGTCTGATCCAGCTTTACGATTTGCTGGGTCAAATTCAGCAAAAAGCGTTCGATGTGTTAAGCGACGATGACGCCCTGCCGCTTGACAGTCTGCTGGCAGCTATCTCCCGCTTTTCACTGCAAACCAGCGCCCGAAATCAGTGGTTCGGCACCATTACCGCCCGCGATCGCGATCAGGTGCAACAGCATGTCGACGTGCTGCTGGCCGACGGCAAAACGCGGCTCAAAGTCGCGCTGACGGCACAAAGCGGCGAGCGTCTCGGCCTGGAGGAAGGTAAAGAAGTGCTGATCCTGCTAAAAGCGCCGTGGGTTGGCATTACCCGGGATGCAGCCGTTGCGCGCGCCGCTGACAATCAGTTGTCGGGAACGATCAGCCATATCGAGCGCGGCGCGGAACAGTGTGAAGTGTTGATGGCGCTGCCGGACGGCCAGACGCTGTGCGCCACGATACCGACTTCAGATGCCGCCACGTTAAAGGAAGGCGATGACGTGATTGCCTGGTTTAATGCGGACAGAGTGATTATTGCGACGTTGTGCTAAGCACATTGACATCCGTTGCCGAAAGACGTATCCCTGTCATTCATCGCTGCAAAAAATGGGATGCAAAATGTCATCGTTGCAAATTTCGCAAGGCACGTTTCGTCTGAGCGATACAAAAACACTTCATCTGGATTCGCTGACGCTCAAAGCGGGCGATAGCTGGGCATTCGTTGGGGCTAACGGGAGCGGGAAGTCGGCGCTCGCCCGCGCGCTGGCGGGTGAACTGCCGTTATTAACAGGCGAGCGCCAGTGTCGGTTTACCCGCATTACTCGTCTGTCCTTTGAACAATTGCAAAAGCTGGTCAGCGATGAGTGGCAACGTAATAACACCGATATGCTCAGTCCTGGCGAAGACGATACCGGGCGCACTACCGCGGAAATTATTCAGGATGATGTTCACCATCCTGCCCGCTGTGCGATGCTGGCGCAGCAGTTCGGCATTTCCGCTTTACTCAACAGGCGTTTTAAATACCTTTCTACCGGCGAGACGCGAAAAGCGCTGCTGTGTCAGGCGCTGATGTCTGAGCCGGAGTTATTAATCCTTGATGAACCGTTCGACGGGCTTGACGTGACCGCCCGTCAACAACTGGCGCAACGCCTGACGGCGTTGAACCAGGCGGGTATGACCCTGGCGCTGGTACTCAACCGTTTTGATGAAATCCCGGACTTCGTGCAGTTTGCCGGCGTGCTTGCCGACTGTACGCTGGCGGAAACCGGAACGACGGCAGAGTTGCTGCAACGGGCGTTGGTTGCTCAACTCGCGCACAGCGAGCGTCTGACCGACGTACAATTACCCGAACCGGACGAACCTTCCGCCCGCCATGCGTTACCCGATGGCGAACCACGGATCGTACTTAACGATGGCGTAGTCTCGTATAACGATCGCCCTATCCTCCACCACCTAAACTGGCGAGTCAATCCAGGCGAACACTGGCAGATCGTCGGTCCTAACGGAGCGGGTAAGTCTACGCTGCTTAGCCTTATTACTGGCGATCATCCGCAAGGCTACAGCAACGATCTTACGCTGTTCGGGCGGCGGCGAGGAAGCGGCGAAACAATCTGGGATATCAAAAAACATATCGGCTACGTCAGCAGCAGTTTACATCTGGATTACCGCGTCAGTACCACGGTACGCAATGTCATTCTCTCCGGCTATTTCGATTCTATCGGCATTTACCAGGCCGTTTCAGACAGGCAACGAAAACTGGCGCAACAGTGGCTGGATATTCTGGGAATCGATAAGCGTACGGCGGATGCCCCCTTCCACAGTCTCTCCTGGGGACAGCAGCGGCTGGCGCTGATCGTGCGCGCGCTGGTTAAACATCCGACAGTGCTGATTCTGGACGAGCCGCTGCAAGGGTTGGACCCGCTGAACCGCCAACTGGTACGCCGTTTTGTAGATGTATTAATTCGCCAGGGAGAGACCCAACTGCTGTTCGTTTCCCATCATGCAGAGGATGCGCCTGCCTGTATTACCCACCGGCTGGAATTTGTACCAGATGGCGAACGTTATAAGTACGTTTCCGGACGATGCAATAATTAAATGTATTATCAGAATGGCGCCGCGCGCCATTCTGGAACCACTCTCCTTTTATTAAGAATAATAATAACTGTCGATAAGCTTACTATCTCTTGAATCGCTGACCGCCTCATTGTCATAATAATCCTGAAATTTTCGACAATGATGTCGTATGTGAATATAAGGGATTCATTATGGCTTTTCGTTTTCCACAAATAATACTATTTTTACTGGCAGCCATGTTATTTTGCCCCAGCAGTTATGCTGAGCAAAAGCCGACCGCTGCGCAGGAAGCGCGTAAAACCGCCGTTGAGGTCGCTGTTGAAGGCATGAGTCGCGCCGCCGTTGCGGGTCCGACAAAAATTAGTTTAGGTGATAAAGCCACGCTTAATCTGCCGGAAGGATTTACCTGGATACCCGCAAAAGAAGCGGCGGTATTTATGCGTGAAATTGGTAACTATGTTGACGATGAATATTTTTACGGTCTCGTATTTAAAAAGGAAATGAATGGATTTATTTCTATCGAATATGATGATTCTGGTTATGTAAAAGATGACGATGCAAAAAACTGGGATGCCGATGAATTAATGGATAACCTGCGCAAAGGCACAAAAGAAGCGAATAAAGATCGTATTGCAAAAGGCATTGAGCCGATAGAAATTATTGGCTGGATCGAGAAGCCTACCTACGATGCAACCAATCATCGTCTGATCTGGTCCGCCGCCATCCAGGATATCGGCACCAACGAACCACTGAATGAACAAGGCGTGAACTACAACACCTATCTGCTGGGACGTGAAGGTTATTTTTCTTTAAATCTGGTGACCGACAGAGGTTCTGTTGACCACGAAATCCCTCTGGCGAAAAGAATTCTCAGTTCCGTCAAGTTCAACGCTGGACAACGCTACGCTGACTTCAACGAATCAACGGACAAAATAGCGGAGTATGGGCTCGCCGCGCTGATTGGCGGTATCGCGGCCAAAAAAGTAGGTCTGCTTGCTATGCTCGGTATCGCGCTGCTTAAGTTCTGGAAAGTGACCGCCATCGGCGTCGTCGCTGTCGGGGCGCTCGCCAGGAAGCTACTCTCGCGTAAAAAAGACTGACAGCTCCTGCCCCGTCCGTTTCATTCCCAGGCGCGTAACGCGCCTTTTTTTCGGATAAAAAGCAGAAGCATTCTCAAGCCAGATGATTTGTAATCATTTAATTGATATAAATGCGTAAAATCACCAGTGTGTAAACGATTCCACTAATTTATTACATGTCACACTTTTCGCATCTTTGTTATGCTATGGTTATTCCATACCATAGGCTTAACGGAGCGAATTATGAGAGTATTGGTTACAGGTGGTAGCGGTTACATTGGAAGTCATACCTGCGTACAATTGCTGCAAAATGGTCATGACGTCGTCATCCTCGATAACCTCTGCAACAGCAAGCGCAGCGTGCTGCCCGTTATTGAACGTCTGGGCGGTAAGCACCCGACCTTTGTCGAAGGCGATATTCGCAACGAAGCGCTTATAACCGAAATTCTGCACGATCACGCGATTGATACCGTGATTCACTTTGCCGGCCTGAAAGCCGTCGGCGAATCGGTCGCCAGGCCGCTGGAGTACTATGACAACAACGTCAACGGTACGCTGCGGTTGGTCAGCGCCATGCGTGCGGCCAACGTTAAAAACCTTATTTTTAGCTCCTCCGCCACCGTTTATGGCGATCAGCCCAAAATTCCTTACGTCGAAAGTTTTCCTACCGGCACGCCGCAAAGCCCCTACGGCAAAAGTAAATTGATGGTAGAACAGATCCTCACCGATCTGCAAAAAGCCCAGCCGGAGTGGAGTATTGCGCTGCTGCGTTATTTCAACCCGGTCGGCGCTCACCCGTCGGGCGACATGGGAGAAGATCCGCAAGGTATTCCGAATAACCTGATGCCCTATATCGCCCAGGTCGCCGTGGGTCGTCGCGAATCGCTCGCCGTTTTCGGCAACGATTACCCGACCGAGGATGGCACCGGCGTACGCGATTACATTCACGTTATGGACTTAGCCGACGGGCACGTCGTGGCGATGGAAAAACTGGCGGACAAATCCGGCGTACATATTTATAACCTCGGCGCGGGTGTCGGCAGTAGCGTCCTGGATGTGGTCAACGCCTTTAGTAAAGCCTGCGGTAAACCCATTAATTACCACTTCGCGCCGCGCCGCGACGGCGATCTCCCGGCGTATTGGGCGGATGCCAGCAAAGCCGATCGCGAGCTGAACTGGCGCGTCACCCGCACGCTTGACGAAATGGCGCAGGACACCTGGCACTGGCAGTCACGCCATCCGCAGGGATACCCAGATTAAGGACGTTGTTATGACCCCATTTAATCCCATCGATCATCCGCATCGCCGTTATAACCCGCTTACCGGCCAGTGGGTTCTGGTTTCGCCGCATCGCGCAAAACGCCCCTGGCAGGGGGCGCAGGAAACGCCGTCTCAGCAAATGCTGCCGGCCCACGATCCGGACTGCTTCTTGTGTGCGGGCAATACGCGTGTCACCGGCGATAAAAATCCCGATTACAAAGGGACTTACGTCTTTACTAACGATTTCGCAGCGCTGATGGCCGACACGCCGGATGCGCCGGACAGCCACGATCCGCTGATGCGCTGTCAGAGCGCGCGCGGCACCAGCCGCGTGATCTGCTTTTCTCCCGATCACAGTAAAACGCTGCCGGAGTTGAGCCTGCCCGCGCTGACGGAAATCGTCAGAACCTGGCAGACGCAGACCGCCGAGTTAGGCAAAACCTATCCGTGGGTGCAGGTCTTTGAAAATAAAGGCGCGGCGATGGGCTGTTCGAACCCGCATCCGCATGGACAGGTCTGGGCCAACAGCTTCCTGCCGAATGAGGCCGAACGCGAAGATCGTTTACAAAAAGCCTATTTCGCCGAACAGCGTTCGCCAATGCTGGTGGATTATGTCCAGCGAGAACTGGCGGACGGCAGCCGCACCGTGGTCGAAACCGAACACTGGCTGGCGGTGGTGCCTTACTGGGCGGCGTGGCCGTTCGAAACGCTACTGTTACCCAAAACACATGTCCTGCGCATTACCGATTTAAGCGACGAGCAGCGCGACTCTCTGGCGCTGGCGTTGAAAAAGCTGACCAGTCGTTATGACAACCTGTTTCAGTGTTCCTTCCCCTACTCAATGGGCTGGCACGGCGCGCCGTTTAACGGTGAAGAAAACGCACACTGGCAGTTGCACGCACACTTTTACCCGCCGCTGCTGCGCTCTGCGACCGTCCGTAAATTTATGGTCGGCTATGAAATGCTGGCGGAAACCCAGCGTGATTTAACCGCAGAACAAGCGGCTGAACGCCTGCGCGCGGTCAGCGACATCCATTTTCGCGAATCCGGAGTATAAAAATGAATCTGAAAGAGAAAACGCGCGCGCTGTTTGCTGAAATTTTCAGCTACCCTGCCACCCACACGATTCAGGCGCCAGGCCGCGTCAACCTGATCGGCGAGCATACTGATTACAATGATGGTTTCGTTCTGCCCTGCGCTATCGATTACCAGACCGTAATTAGCTGTGCGCCGCGCGACGATCGTACCGTACGGGTGATTGCCGCCGATTACGACAATCAGGCGGACGAATTTTCACTGGATGCGCCGATCGTGACCCACGATAGCCAGCAGTGGTCAAACTATGTGCGCGGCGTAGTGAAACACCTGCAGCAGCGTAACAACGCGTTTGGCGGCGTGGATATGGTCATCAGCGGCAATGTGCCGCAGGGCGCCGGGTTAAGCTCCTCCGCCTCGCTGGAAGTGGCGGTGGGCACCGTCTTCCAGCAGCTTTATCACCTGCCGCTGGACGGCGCGCAAATTGCGCTCAACGGACAAGAGGCCGAGAACCAGTTTGTTGGCTGTAACTGCGGCATTATGGATCAGCTCATCTCTGCGCTCGGCAAAAAAGATCATGCGTTGCTGATTGATTGCCGTACGCTCGGCGCCAAAGCGGTTTCCATGCCGAAAGGTGTCGCCGTGGTGATCATCAATAGTAACTTTAAGCGCACGCTGGTGGGCAGCGAGTATAATACCCGCCGTGAACAGTGCGAAACCGGCGCCCGTTTCTTCCAGCAGCCGGCCCTGCGCGATGTTAGCCTTGAGGCGTTCAATGCCGTTGCCAGCGAACTGGACCCGGTAGTCGCAAAACGCGTTCGCCATGTATTGAGCGAAAATGCGCGCACCGTTGAAGCGGCAAGCGCGCTGGAGAAAGGTGATTTGCAACGTATGGGCCAACTGATGGCGGAGTCCCATGCCTCAATGCGCGATGATTTCGAAATTACCGTCCCGCAGATAGACACGCTGGTAGACATTGTCAAAGCGACCATCGGCGATCAAGGCGGCGTGCGCATGACCGGCGGCGGCTTTGGCGGGTGTGTTGTCGCGCTGATCCCGGAAGATCTGGTTCCCGCTGTGCAGCAGGCCGTTGCGCAACAGTACGAAGCGAAAACCGGAATCAAAGAAACCTTTTATGTATGCAAACCGTCACAAGGAGCAGGACAGTGCTAAATGAAACGCCCGCACTGGCCCCCGATGGTCAACCGTACCGCCTGCTAACCCTGCGCAACAGCGCAGGGATGGTGGTAACGCTGATGGACTGGGGAGCCACTCTTCTTTCCGCCCGTATTCCGCTGTCTGACGGCAGCGTTCGGGAAGCATTGCTGGGCTGCGCCAGCCCGGAACACTACCCTGAACAGACGTCGTTCCTCGGCGCCTCTATTGGCCGTTACGCGAACCGTATCGCCAATAGCCGCTATACGTTTGCCGGCGAAACCGTACAGTTAAGCCCAAGCCAGGGCGAGAACCAGCTACACGGCGGACCGGAAGGCTTTGATAAGCGCCGCTGGCAAATTGTGAACCAGAACGATCGCCAGGTATTATTCGCGCTCACCTCTGATGACGGCGACCAGGGCTTTCCTGGCCATCTGTGCGCCACGGCGCAATATCGTCTGACCGATGACAATAGAATCTCCATTACTTACCGGGCAACGGTCGATAAGCCCTGTCCGGTGAATTTGACCAACCACGTCTATTTTAATCTGGACGGCGATCGGACCGACGTGCGCCAGCATAAGCTGCAAATTCTGGCGGATGAGTATCTGCCGGTAGATGAATCCGGTATTCCACGCCAGGGGCTAAAATCGGTAGCCAATACCTCGTTTGACTTCCGGATGCCAAAAGTCATTGCCAGCGAGTTTCTCGCCGATGACGATCAGCGCAAGGTTAAAGGCTACGATCATGCTTTCCTGCTACAGACGCAGGGTGATGGCAAAAAGCCGGCGGCCCGTCTGTGGTCACAGGATGGAAAGCTACAAATGATGGTTTACACCACCGCCCCGGCGCTACAGTTTTATTCCGGCAATTATCTGGCGGGTACACCTTCCCGCGGGCCGGAACCTTATGCCGACTGGCAAGGGCTGGCGCTGGAAAGCGAACTGCTGCCGGACAGCCCGAATCATCCTGAATGGCCGCAGCCTGACTGTATCCTTCGCCCTGGCGAGGAGTACGCCAGCCTGACCGAGTATCAGTTTATTCCGTTCTAACGATATGCCGCTACATGCCCGATGACGCAAGCTTATCGGGCCTACGCGCCATTGCCCTGCTCAAACCTCCACCACTTAAAGACAAAATCGCAACTCTGAGTTCACAAGAACCTTACACTGCGCCACTATTTTCGCTATGGTTATGCGTAAGCATTGCCGCCAACACCTCGCGGCAATATAATGAGAATTATTATCATTACATATGATTTATAGGAGTGAGAGTATGGCTGTAACTAAGCTGGTTCTGGTACGTCACGGTGAAAGTCAATGGAACAAAGAGAACCGTTTCACCGGCTGGTATGATGTTGACCTGTCTGAAAAAGGCGTAAGCGAAGCAAAAGCAGCGGGTAAACTGCTAAAAGAAGAAGGTTTCAGCTTTGATTTTGCCTACACTTCCGTACTGAAACGCGCTATCCATACGCTGTGGAACGTACTGGATGAACTGGATCAGGCGTGGCTACCGGTGGAAAAATCCTGGAAACTCAATGAACGTCACTATGGCGCGTTGCAGGGGCTGAATAAAGCGGAAACGGCAGAAAAATATGGTGACGAGCAGGTTAAGCAGTGGCGCCGCGGTTTTGCCGTGACGCCGCCGGAACTGACCAAAGATGATGAGCGTTATCCGGGTCACGATCCACGTTATGCCAAACTGAGCGAGAAAGAGCTGCCGTTGACCGAAAGTCTGGCGCTGACCATCGACCGCGTTATTCCTTACTGGAACGACACCATCCTGCCGCGTATGAAGAGCGGTGAGCGCGTGATCATCGCCGCTCACGGTAACTCATTGCGTGCGCTGGTGAAATACCTGGATAACATGAGTGAAGATGAGATTCTTGAGTTAAACATCCCGACCGGCGTTCCGCTGGTGTATGAGTTCGACGAAAACTTCAAGCCGATCAAACATTACTATCTGGGCAACGCTGACGAGATCGCTGCGAAAGCGGCTGCCGTGGCGAATCAGGGTAAAGCGAAATAATCACCTTTGCCGGATGGCGGTATAACTGCCTTATCCGGCCTACGAGCAATGGGTAGGCCGGATAAGCGCAGCGCCATCAGGCAATATGTCTTAAACAGCGATCACGCCGTCCAGCACCACCTGCAATTTCCCCTGCGAACAGCGCTCCACGCGTCCTCGTACCCGGTACACTTCAGCCAGACGCTCCGCAGTAATCACCGTCTCCGGCGCGCCGCTGGCGACCAGCCTACCGTCTTTTAGCATCAGGACATGGTCACCATGACGCAGTGCAATATTAATGTCATGCGCCACGACTATCGTCACCCTATTTTGCGCCTGGGTATCCCGACGCACGAGATCCATTACGTGAAACTGATAGTTTAAATCCAGCGCGCTGAGCGGCTCATCCAGCAACAGAAGTTCAGGGCGACGAATCAGCGATTGCGCCAGACCCACTAACTGCCGCTGACCGCCGGAAAGCTGGTCGAGATACTGCAACGCCAGATGCGTTATGCCCAATTGCTCAAGGATAGCCAGTATCTGCGCTCTGCCCTGCGCATTGTCTCTGCCGCCTGATGCCCGCAGTACCACGATAATCGACTCCAGTACATGCAGATGTACGCCCTGCGGTAATGACTGCGGCAAAAACACAACTTTCTGCGCCCGCTCGGCAAACGATAACGACATGAGATCTTCGCCATCAAGCAGCGCCTCGCCGTCGGCGTTATTCAGCCCGGCCAGCGAACGTAGTAACGTCGATTTACCACAGCCGTTCGGCCCCAGCAAAATGGTAATTTTCCCGCGCGGCAGTAAGGGAACGTTGAGGTCTGCAATAACTGGCTGAGTGGAATAGCCGGCACTAAATGAGCGGAGCATTAACCCGCGCATCAGAGACTCCCCCGATGTCGCAATACAATGCTTAAAAAGAACGGAACCCCGACCAGCGAGGTGACAATCCCCACCGGCACCATGACGCCCGGAATACTATTTTTCGCCGCAATAGAGGCCAGCGATAACACCAGCCCGCCTATCAGCACGCTGCCCGGAAGGTAGAAACGGTGATCTTCCCCCAAAAGTATTCGCGCAATGTGCGGTGCAACGAGACCAATAAAACCAATCGGCCCGACGAAAGCTACCGCCAGCGCTGATAACAAGCTGATACGCAACAATGACAGCAGGCGTAAACGGCGGACATGAATCCCAAAGCTCATCGCCCTCTCTTCGCCCAGACGTAATGCCGTGAGTTGCCAGGCGCTTCGTAACGCGCAAAAAAGCACAGCAATAAACACCACGGCCAGTACGCCCAATTTTTCCCACGACGCGCGGACCAGGCTCCCCATCGTCCAGAATACCAGCCCCTGCAGCGTATCTTCATCAGCCACAAACTGCATAATGGCGACCAACGCGTTAAAGGTGAATACCAGCGCAATACCGAACAACACCACTCCGGATGCGGCGACGCCTGTCCAACGGGTAATACCGTCCAGGAGTAACGCGGATAAAAGCGCAAAGATGAACGCATTGGCCGGGATAAACCAGGTGGCAGGAATACCGGGAATACCGATCCCCAACACAATCGCCAGCGCAGCGCCAAAAGCCGCTGCGGACGATACGCCAAGGGTAAACGGCGTCGCCAGCGGATTATTTAAAATGGTTTGCATTTCGGCGCCCGCTAACCCTAACGCCATGCCCACCAGTAGGGCCATCAGGGCATAGGGTAAACGAATATCCCAGACAATAACGTGTATGCCCGCATTCACCTTTTCCGGTTGAAAAAGCGCCTGCCATAGCGCACTGAGCGGTAAACCAGAAGACCCACAGGTTACATCCACCATCAGTGAAGCCATCATCGCCAACGCAATAGCTAACATGAGCACAGCCCGTTTGCGTATGATCTGGCGATAGCGCGGAATGACGGGCGTGGAAGCGAGAGCGGGGGCTAAAAGTGATTTGTCCTGACAGGTCATGGTTCGGGCTACGTTATTAATCAGAAGAGAATTATAGCGCCGAATTATTTCGTTATATATTTATTTATATTTCGATTGATGACACGGTGGCCTATCTCATCGGTTTCCAATAAATATCCTCCGGCATAGCCCTGTCTCTTGATCAGATCTCCTGATCAAGAGACAGGGCCTGGCTGGGGGTTTTCCATAGACAAAAAAAGCGTGGAGCCATCCACGCTTGAGGCTGCTGACAACGTGTAACCAGGTGGCAATGTTCCAACCACGGACCTACAAAAAGTACGTAATCTGTTGATATTCTCGTTTCGTAAGTCAGGCAAAGCGCTAGCTGCCTCTCGCAGAAATGCCAACACAACAGATAATTGTCAGCAGTCCTCATTTTTCAGTCAGCAAATATCGGTCCGGCAGGGAATTTCGCCAGAAACCCGGTGACGGCCAGCAGCGACCACAGCCCGGGCCACTCAATCTGGCGCTCCCGCAGTTCATCATCCAGCGTCATAAGCGCAAACTCACCTTTATCGCCCAGCACGCCGCCCTGCCAGAGCAGCCGCTGCGCCTGCTGCCGCGCCCAGGGGGAATCGCTCTTCCAGGCCAGCAGGTGCAGCAGAGCCTGCTGCAGGCAGACACCGTGAGAATGTTGATCCCGCAACAGCCGCCGGTAAACCGGCAGCGATATGCTGCGCACGGTATAAAAACCGCTGCGGGTTTCGCTGTCAACATCTGCCATGCCAGCACAGAACTGACTGGCCAGGTCACATAAACGATTGTGCGTCAGCGGCTGGCGCAGGGCATCCAGACGACCTGCTGCGGCACACAGCAGCCCGCTCCTTTGCCGTTCTTGTGGCAGCGAATCAGGCAAAACCGCTACCGTTTCAGCCGCCCCGGCCTGCGCATGCTGTACGCCCGCGTCATAACAACGGACAAAGAAATCATGGCTGCCACGGACGATTGACGGGTGCGCCAGCAGATTCAGCGCCGGGTGCAGTTGTTCAAGCTCGTCCAGTGACGCCAGCGTGTAATTGACAACCACATCTTTTGTCGATGCCCGGCCTTCCGGACGAAATGCTATGGTTTCATTCATCAAAGTCTCCTTATGGGACATTCCCGGAGGCGATGCTGCGCATCTGTCCGGGCTACAGATCCATGCAATCCGGTAGCCCGGACAGGCGCAACGCGCCGCCTCCGGGAAAGGAACAGATTTACATCGCCAGCACGTACTTCAGCATCACCCCGGCGGCTATCGCCGAGCCAATCACCCCCGCCACGTTCGGCCCCATCGCGTGCATCAGCAGGAAGTTCTGCGGGTCTGATTCCAGCCCCACTTTGTTCGATACGCGGGCTGCCATCGGCACCGCCGACACCCCCGCCGAACCGATAAGCGGGTTGATTTTGTTCTTACTGCACAGGTTCATCAGCTTCGCCATCAGTACCCCGGCCGCCGTCCCGATACCAAAGGCAACCACCCCCAGCAGCAGAATGCCCAGCGTCTGCGGCTGCAGGAACTTGTCCGCCACCAGCTTCGCGCCCACCGACAGTCCGAGGAAGATGGTGACGATATTAATCAGCCCGTTCTGTACCGTGTCGCTCAGACGCTCCACCACGCCGCTTTCACGCATCAGATTGCCAAAGCAGAACATCCCCAGCAGCGGCGCGGCGTCCGGCAGCAGCAGCGCCACCAGCAGTAACAGCACCACCGGAAAGAGGATTTTTTCCCGCTTACTCACCGTGCGCAGCTGCACCATGCGGATTTTGCGCTCCGTCTCCGTGGTCAGCGCCTTCATAATCGGCGGCTGGATTAACGGCACCAGCGCCATATACGAGTACGCCGCCACCGCGATGGCCCCCAGCAGCTCCGGCGCCAGTTTGCCCGACAGATAAATCGCCGTCGGGCCGTCCGCGCCGCCGATAATGCCGATGGCCGCCGCCTGCGGCAGGGTGAAGGCAATCAGGCCGAAGTAGTTCAGCGTCAGCGCCCCCAGCACGGTGGCGAAGATGCCGAACTGCGCCGCCGCGCCGAGCAGCAGGGTGCGCGGATTCGCCAGCAGCGGGCCGAAGTCGGTCATCGCGCCCACACCCATAAAGATGACCAGCGGCGCGACACCGGAGCCAATCGCCACTTTATAGAACAGCGCCAGCACCCCCGGCGTGTAGCCCATGTCCACCGCCAGGTTCTCCATCTGGCTCTGGACGGAGGGCAGCGCCAGCGCTAATGCCTCTTTAATGGCGTGCACGTCCGGCGCGCAGTTAAGCTTCGCGGCAATCACCGCCAGCTGCCCGGCGTCGTGATGCGCCAGCAGGCTCTCCAGCGCGGTCAGCGCCATGCCCGCTTCCGGGATATTGGAGAGCAGGCCGCCGAAGCCAATCGGCAGCAACAACAACGGCTCGAACTTCTTCGCTATCGCCAGCCACAGCAGCAGCAGGCTGACCAGCAGCATGATGGCCTGGCCTGCGCCAAGGTGCATCAGCCCCATGCCCTGAAGCAGGGCGTTCAGACTTTCCATTTCAGTTCTCCGTTACGCCAGCGTCATCAGGGTGTCGCCCACGGAGACCGCGTCCCCGGACTTCACCGCGATGCCGCGTACCGTCCCGGCCTGCGCGGCGCGGATTTCGGTTTCCATCTTCATGGCTTCCAGAATCAGCAGCACGTCGCCTTCGGCCACCGTCTGGCCTTCGGTGGCAATCACCTTCCAGATGTTGCCCGCCAGCGGCGCGGTGACCGGTGTGCCGGCGCCTGCCGGGGCGGTGGCAGGAGCAGAAGAGGCAGCAGGTGCAGCCGCAGTGAGCTGGCTGATATCGCCGCCGTCGCTGACCTTCACCACAAAGGCTTTGCCTTCCACTTCGACGGTGTAGATACCGGAGGCGGCAGGCTTCTCTGCTTTTGCCACCGGCTGCACGGCTTCCGCCTGCGGCAGTGGCTCAAACGCCGCCGGATTATTGCGGTTCTCAAGGAATTTGAGGCCGATTTGCGGGAACAGCGCCACGGTGAGGACGTCGTCGATGGCGTTTTCCGCAAGCTGAATGCCCTTCTCCTGCGCCTGGCGCCTGACGTCCGCTTCCAGTTCAGCCAGTTCCGGCTTCAGCAGGTCCGCCGGGCGGCAGGTCACCGGAGCGCCCCCGTCCAGCACGCGGGCCTGCAGTGCCGCGTTTACCGGCACCGGAGTGTGGCCGTATTCGCCTTTCAGAATGCCAGCGGTTTCTTTGGCAATGGTTTTGTAGCGCTCGCCGGTCAGGACGTTGAGCACCGCCTGGGTGCCGACAATCTGCGAGGTCGGGGTCACCAGCGGGATAAAGCCGAGGTCCTCGCGCACGCGGGGGATTTCCGCCAGCACCTGGTCGAGTTTGTCCGCCGCGTTCTGCTGCTTCAGCTGGCTTTCGAGGTTAGTGAGCATTCCGCCCGGCACCTGGGCCACGAGGATACGGCTGTCGTAGCCCTTCAGCTGGCCTTCAAAGGCGTGATACTTTTTGCGCACCTCGCGGAAGTATGCGGCGATATTTTCCAGCTTCAGGATATCCAGCCCGGTGTCGTGCTCAGTACCTGCCAACGTCGCCACCAGCGCTTCGGTGGCCGGGTGGCCGTAGGTGGCGCTCATGGAGGAAATTGCCGTGTCCACGCCGTCAACACCCGCCTCGATAGCCTTCAGCAGGGCCATCTCCGCCATCCCGGTGGTGGCGTGACAGTGCAGGTGCAGGCGCACCTCAAAACGTTTTTTGATTTCGCTCACCAGCTCATACGCCGCCATCGGAGTGAGAATGCCGGACATATCCTTGATGGCAATCGAGTCGACGCCGGTTTCCAGCAGTTGCTCCGTTAAATCCAGCCAGGTCTGCAGCGTGTGCGCCGGGCTGGTGGTGTAACTCAGGGTCCCCTGGGCGTGCGCGCCGTGGCTGCGCACCGCCTG
>NZ_JBEUJO010000017.1:0-46903 GCF_043356435.1 Salmonella sp. SJTUF15591
TAGCCCTTCAGCTGGCCTTCAAAGGCGTGATACTTTTTGCGCACCTCGCGGAAGTATGCGGCGATATTTTCCAGCTTCAGGATATCCAGCCCGGTGTCGTGCTCAGTACCTGCCAACGTCGCCACCAGCGCTTCGGTGGCCGGGTGGCCGTAGGTGGCGCTCATGGAGGAAATTGCCGTGTCCACGCCGTCAACACCCGCCTCGATAGCCTTCAGCAGGGCCATCTCCGCCATCCCGGTGGTGGCGTGACAGTGCAGGTGCAGGCGCACCTCAAAACGTTTTTTGATTTCGCTCACCAGCTCATACGCCGCCATCGGAGTGAGAATGCCGGACATATCCTTGATGGCAATCGAGTCGACGCCGGTTTCCAGCAGTTGCTCCGTTAAATCCAGCCAGGTCTGCAGCGTGTGCGCCGGGCTGGTGGTGTAACTCAGGGTCCCCTGGGCGTGCGCGCCGTGGCTGCGCACCGCCTGTAATGCGGATTTCATATTGCGCGGGTCGTTCATGGCGTCGAAGACGCGGAAGACGTCCATGCCGTTTTTGACGGCGCGTTCGACAAAGCGGGCGACCACGTCATCGGCGTAGTGGCGGTAGCCGAGCAGGTTCTGGCCGCGCAGCAGCATCTGCAGCGGGGTTTTGGGCATGGCTTTTTTCAGCTCGCGCAGGCGCAGCCACGGGTCCTCGCCGAGGAAACGGATGCAAGCGTCAAAGGTGGCGCCGCCCCAGCATTCGAGGGAGCCGTAGCCCACGTCGTCAAGCTGAGCGGCAATCGGCAGCATATCGTCAAGACGCAGGCGGGTGGCGAACAGAGACTGGTGGGCGTCACGCAGGACGACGTCGGTAATGGCAATAGTCATGGATCCCTCCGGGAATTAAGCGTTAAGGCGGTGATGGTGAATGGCGGCGGCAATCACCGGCTTTAAGCGGGTGAAGTCGTCCACGACGGGAACGGCGCGCGGTGCGGGCGCGGCGACGGGCTCCGGGAAGAAGCGAGTAATCACGGCGGACATGCCGCGAATGGCGAAAATCAGCAGGAACAGAAACGCCAGCACGAACCCCATGCCGAGGAACATCAGGGTGAAGCCTTCACCTAATAGCAGAGCTGCATTAGTCATAAAATAGCCTTCAGGCAGGAGGCACGATAATGGGGCTATTTATGACGATGAAATAATAAGGGTGGATTTCCCTGAGCCGCCCCGGCCAGAGCCCTTGGTTATTATTATCGTCATAACGTATTACCACCATTATCGTGCAATTTACGTAATCAGGTTTATTTGATAAAACTTACGTTCTGGCATATTTCATCAGCGATGAGCTCTTTACGCTGATTAAAAATAATTTTGTTCTGTTCAAACAAATTATTCCCATGGGTATCAATAGAAACAATCAGCGGGCCAAACTCTTTAACCCGACAGACCCACAGCGTTTCCGGCATCCCCAGATCGCGCCATTGGGCATCTTCAATTTCTTCCACGCACACGGCGGCTACAACCGCACAACCGGCAGGGAATACGCAGTGCAGCGCTTTGTGTTCAGCACAGCCCTCTTCGGTACCTTTACCCATACCGCCTTTACCCACAATTAATTTCACGCCAGTCTGCGCAATAAACTCTTTTTCGAATTTCTCCATACGCATGCTGGTGGTTGGGCCAACGGAGACCATTTCAAACTTATCGTCTTCGCCTTTAATTGGGCGGACAATTGGGCCAGCGTGTAAAATAGCGCCGCCGCGAACATCTACCGGAAGTTCGCGACCACCTTCAATTAAACGGCGATGGGCTACGTCACGGCAGGTAACAATATGACCGTTGAGATAAATAATATCGCCAGCCTTAATATCCGCTAAATCTTCATCTTTAATTGGCGTAGTCAGGATTTTTTTAGTCATCAGAAATTCACTCCGCTGTGAGACGTAATGGTGTAATTCAAATCTTTATCGAAAACGATGTGCCCTTTACGGTGCGACCAGCAGCCGACGTTTACCGCTACGCCGATGGTAGAAGGATGACGCGCGGTGTTTTCAATGTTCACGCCCATAACGGAGGTATTACCGGACATCCCCTGCGGCCCCAGGCCAATTTTGTTAATGCCATCTTCCAGCATTTTTTCCAGCGAGGCTGCACGCTCATTCTCGTTATGCGAACCGATCGGACGCATCAGCGCTTTTTTCGATAGCAGTGCCGCCGTTTCAACAGAGGTCGCTACGCCCACGCCAACCAGCAGCGGCGGACACGCGTTGAGGCCGTAGCTGGTCATCACATCCAGTACAAAGCGGGTCACACCTTCATAGCCTGCACCCGGCATCAGCACCATCGCTTTCCCCGGCAGAGAACAACCACCGCCTGCCATATAGGTATAAATGCTGCACTGATCGGAATTGGGAACGATTTCCCAGAAGACCGTCGGCGTACCTTTACCCACGTTTTTACCGGTGTTGTATTCATCAAAAGTTTCTACGCTGTTGTGGCGCAGCGGAGAATCTACAGTTGCTTTGATCACCGCCTCACGCAACAACGCTTCCAGCTCGCCAATCAGCGGAAAGTTCGTCCCGCACTCCACCAGAAACTGAATGACACCGGTGTCCTGGCAGGAAGGTCGATCCAGCTCTTTCGCCAGACGCTGGTTCTCAATCATGGTAGTAAAGATGACGTCGGCCAGTTTACTGGTCTCTTTCTTATGCAAATCTTCCAGTTTTGCAGTGACATCATCAGGCAAAACTTTGCCGGTATATCCCACAAACTTGGCCATAACGTCGGTCATATGGGATATCTGTTCACTTTTGCTCATAAATGCTCCTTAGTCAGAACAGCTTCCGTTAATTACGGATGAAAAGGGAAAAGGATTGGCAGCAGGATCAAGCTGACAATGGTTGAAACGATAATCAGGGGGATACCGGCCTTAGCGTAGTCGACAAATTTATAGCCACCCGCGGAGAGCACCATCATGTTGGCAGGCATACCGATAGGGGTTGCGTAGGCGCAGGAACCGCCAATGACCGTCGCCATCAGAACCGCACGCGGGTCGGCCCCCATGCCTGCGGCAATGGACAAACTCACCGGCACCAATAGCGCTGTCGTTGCGGTATTGGACATAAAGTTGGTCATCACAACGGATAAGGCGAAAACGGCGATCAGCAACATGAGCGGTGAGGAGTTTTGCCCCAGCATGCCGATTACATAGTCCGCAACCAGCTTGCCTGCCCCGGTCATTTCCAGCGCTTTTGCCAGCGCCAGGGTGCCGCCAAAGATAAAAATAGTCTGTGAATCAATGGCTTTATAGGCCTGTTTTTCCGTGAGTACGCCGCTTACTACCAGCACAAGAGCGCCAATACAACCGGTCACGGCCAGGCTGACACCGATCTTCTTCTCAAAGATCATGCCGAGGATCGTTGCGATCAACACCACCAGTGAGAGCCGTTGTTTCCACTGTGGAACATGGCTGTAGTCACGTTGCTCCCCGACGCTCCCCACCTCACCGCCGGTCGCATTATTCGGCAGAAAGCGATAGCCAATAGTCAGGAAGTAGAGAATGCCGCAGATGAGCATCGGGAGACCGATTTTTGCGTATTCAAAAAAGCCAAAGCCGCCGCCAATATTCTGTAGCGCAGACTGCGCGATAAGATTTCCCGGCGCGCCAATTAACGACAGGTTACCGCCCAACGCAGCGGCGAAAACCAGCGGCATCAGTAGACGAGAACGCGAGAAGCCCGATTTTGCCGCCACGCCGATCACCACCGGAATCAAAACCGCAGCGGTACCGGTGTTAGAGAGGACGCCAGACATCAAACCCACCACCACCATAATGGTGAAGATCAGCTGTTTTTCTGTTTTCGCGAAGCGCGTGATGACGCCGCCCACTTTGTTTGCCATACCGGTCTCGAACAACGCGCCGCCCACGATAAACATCGCGACAAAGAGGATGACGTTAGTGTCGATAAAGCCAGCAAAGGCCTGTTTGATATTCAGAACTCCGGTGATCACTAAGGCCACGCAGACAATCATGGAAGTGACGGCCAGTGGCACTTTTTCCCATACAAACATGACGATAGCGAACACCAATAAACATAAGGTAAGGGTAATGGGTTCCATATTTATAATTATCCAATCAATGATATATGATATTGTATCCAATGTTGACAGGGAGAAATTATTCCCATACAAAAACTAAGTCAAATCGTTTCTCAGGAAAGATGCAGGAGTGGGATCTACATCAAGATCGTGGTTAGATCGTTACTGGACGTGATTAATAGAATTGAAGAATTGGTTGAAGCGCCTGCGATGCTCACGCAGGCGAAAAGATCAGGCAGAAGGGTCACCAACATAGCGGGTCAGCATATTCTCCATCGAGCGAATAATGTGTTCGCGCATGCGCTGGCGTGCCAATGTTTCATCATGAAGTTCAAGAGCTTGCAGAATACTTTTATGTTCCTGAATGGAAATCACGGCATACTCTTCTTCGGTGACCTTATGCCCCATCGACAGGCCGTTCCACATATTACAGAGCAACATTTTCATTTTTTCGTTGCCAGCAACATTCCATATTTCCATATGAAATGCCTGATTCAGGTCGGAGTATTCCGCCGAGTTATTTTCCGCGAGAGCCTTTTCAGCGGCATAATGCACCTGGGCTATCCGCGAGATATCGGTGCCAGGACGAGAAGCTTTAGCCACCGCCTCACTTTCTAACAGCGCGCGAATTTCATAGTGTTCACGGATCGTTTGTTCATTGATGCCCAACACCACCGCCCCTTTATTAGGGCGCACTTTTATCAGCCCATCCGCCGCCAGAATCTGAAACGCCTCGCGCACTGGCATACTGGACACGCCGACCATTCCGGCAATGCCTTCTAACGTAATCTCCTGCCCTTCCACTAACTCCCTCGAAAGAATCGCTTTACGCAGCACTGCCGCGACCTGTTCTTTCGCTGAAAGAAGCTTAATCTTCCCTAACTTAGGCTTCTGCACTTTCCCAGTCCTTCATATGTTGACGCATTATTTCTGCTAAAGAGAGGAAATAACGCTGCATAACTTGCCCAATCTCATCACGCCGCCCCTGGCGTATGACGTCAGCCAGTTCAGCGAAAAGCTGCGCCGACTCCTGATTATCTTTTTTCAGATGCAAAATAACATAAGAGACATAACCGTCCAGGAACTGCTGATACACCTTTTCCAGATAGCGGTTATTCACATAAGAAATCAGCATCGCATGACACTCCAGTTCGCAGGATTTGTCTTCTGCGACAGCCAGCGCTTGCGCACGTATCAGGAGGGCATCGCCTACTTCGCTGGGTATCAGCGAAAACATTTCGGCGGCCATCGCGGCAATCACGCGAAAAATATGACTCACGCGATCGGCCTCAAGATGCGCGACCTGCATGTGCCTGTTGGGCAGTCGGATTAAAAAACCTTCCTGTTCGAGTGACTGTAGCGCTTCTCGAACCGGCATTCGTGAAAGACCAAGCTGCTCCGCAATACTTTCCTGCGCGAGTTCTTCTCCCGCTTTTATATTGCCGGAAAGAATTTCATAGCGAAGCATTTGCGTAATGTGATCGCGGGTTTGCGTTCTTTGGATCTTTTTCACGACGTTCTCGTTAATAACCGATAAGACGTGAGGAGTTTAGCAGATTTAGTGCTTGATTTCGTGGCTTGTTTACAGTCAAAGAAGCCGGAGCAAAAGCCCCGGCATCGGGCAGGAACAGCTTATTTATTAATAAAATCTTCACCCAACTGAATATCTTTTTTCAGCGTATCCAGCATAGCGTCCAGCGAATGTTGCTCGAAAGCGCTCAGTGTGCCGATGGATTTACGCTCTTCTACACCGTTTTTACCCAGCAGCAGCGGCTGAGAGAAGAAACGGGCATACTGACCGTCTCCTTCCACATAGGCGCATTCCACCACGCCTTTTTCGCCCTGCAGAGCGCGAACCAGAGAAAGACCGAAACGTGCGGCAGCCTGACCCATAGAGAGGGTTGCCGATCCGCCGCCGGCTTTCGCCTCGACGACTTCAGTACCGGCGTTCTGAATACGTTTAGTCAGCTCGGCCGCTTCTTGTTCGGTAAAACTTACGCCTGGAATCTGCGACAGCAGCGGCAGAATCGTCACGCCGGAGTGCCCGCCAATCACCGGGACTTCAACTTCCGTTGGCAGCTTACCTTTCAGCTCTGCAACAAAGGTATTAGAGCGGATGATATCCAGCGTGGTGACGCCAAACAGTTTGTTTTTGTCGTATACGCCTGCTTTTTTCAGCACTTCCGCCGCAATCGCAACGGTGGTGTTCACCGGGTTGGTGATAATGCCCACGCACGCTTTCGGGCAGGTTTTAGCGATCTGCTGCACCAGGTTTTTCACGATGCCGGCGTTAACGTTAAACAGGTCGGAACGGTCCATACCCGGCTTACGCGCCACACCCGCAGAAATCAGTACTACGTCAGCGCCTTCAAGCGCCGGGGTTGCGTCTTCACCGGAGAAACCTTTGATTTTTACAGCGGTGGGGATATGGCTCAAATCAACGGCCACACCGGGAGTTACTGGAGCGATGTCGTACAGGGAGAGTTCTGAACCTGAAGGCAGTTGGTTTTTTAAAAGTAATGCCAGCGCCTGACCGATACCACCAGCAGCGCCGAGGACTGCGACTTTCATCCTAAACTCCTTATTATATGATTAGCTAAGTGTCTATTGCTCCGCGGCGGCGACCTTAATTCACAAATTCAATGATTACAATCCTCACTCATCAAGAATGCGGAGTCGCGCAATTTTGGCTTTTATGCATTTAATTTGCGTAATCCGGATCGGCTGCAACCAGAGAGCAACGTTCCTACAGGTGGTGACAATATACCCTACTATCCTCTCAAAACAACATCATTTTGATAACAATTAATTTACTTTTAATCTTATTTGCGAGGCGTGACACAGGCATGTTTCTTGATAACGAAATTTGATAAAATTCCGCTCTTTCATAACATTATTTCAGCCTTAAACAAGGCAGACTGTTTGCATAAAAATTCATCTGTATGCACAATAATGTTGTTTCTACCGCCATATTACGGGTGACTTATGCGAAGCTCGGCTAAACAAGAAGAACTAGTAAGAGCGTTTAAAGCGCTCCTCAAAGAAGAAAAATTCAGCTCACAGGGCGAAATCGTCCTCGCGTTGCAGGATCAGGGCTTTGAAAATATCAATCAGTCCAAGGTCTCGCGCATGTTGACTAAGTTCGGCGCAGTGCGTACACGTAACGCAAAAATGGAAATGGTGTACTGTCTTCCGGCTGAACTGGGCGTCCCAACAACATCCAGTCCGTTGAAAAATCTGGTGCTGGATATCGACTATAACGACGCTGTCGTGGTGATTCATACCAGCCCCGGCGCGGCACAACTCATTGCACGCCTGCTGGATTCACTGGGGAAAGCAGAAGGTATTCTCGGTACGATTGCCGGCGACGATACTATCTTCACTACGCCTGCCAGCGGCTTTTCCGTAAGAGATCTGTACGAAGCCATTCTGGAACTTTTTGAACAAGAGCTTTAGTCCCACTTCCTCCGTCGTCGTACGGCGGAGGCACCTTTTTGTCCTCTCCCCTCGCCGCTTTCCTGTACGGCTATCATTTGGCAAATCATGCCCTTAAACATTCACCACATGAATGACAAATCAAAAAAACGCACAAAATGTCAAATTTTTTAACCTATTGATTTTCTTTTATTTTTCAAACGACAGCGGCGAAAAACAGCAATTTTAATTCCATAACGTTATAAAAAATAAAATTTTTAATGTCTTTAAAAAGCAGAAACAATTAGCGTGGTATTAATTAATCGCGTGATTAGTGTATACTTAATTTTGTGATGAGGGTCACGAAACAAAGACCCCAGTAAAGGAATTCGACGAGGTAAAAATCATGAAAATCAAAACCACTGTTGCAACATTAAGCATTCTGTCCGTTCTCTCTTTTGGCGCTTTCGCCGCAGAACCTATCAGCGCAGAGCAAGCGCAAAACCGTGAAGCAATCGGATCGGTTTCAGTCAGCGCTATCGGCTCATCGCCTATGGATATGAACGCCATGCTGAGCAAAAAAGCGGATGAACAAGGCGCTACGGCCTACCACATTACCGAAGCGCGTAGCGGCAGCAACTGGCACGCCACTGCCGAACTGTACAAATAAAATTCACCTGCCATCGCATATAACGTGTCGTTACTTCGCGGAGATATCGCATAAGAAAAGCCCATTAATCCGCGAGGTTGACCCTATAAAGGAATAAAAGACCATGAAAACGAAATACATTATCGCATCACTCGGCCTGGCCACTCTGCTCTCTTTCGGCGCAAATGCCGCAGTACACCAGGTTAACGCGGAACAGGCGCAGAATCTGCAACCGATGGGCACCATTTCCGTCTCGCAGATTGGCAGTACGCCAATGGACATGCGCCAGGAGATCGTCGCTAAAGCCGAAAAAGCAGGCGCTAATAGCTATCGCATCATCGAATTAAAAGAAGGTGATAACTGGCACGCCACCGCCGAGTTGTATAAGTAAACCCTCGTCGTCTAACCCGACGACTTGCCCCCGCCTGTCGGGGGCTTTTTTATGCTTTTTCAATGCCGGACATTAAACCGTAGCCGCCCCTCCAGCTCCTCTTCCGCTTCATCAAAGAGTAAAATCAGCGCCCCGTAGCGCCTGCGCAGTTTATCAGGCAGGTGAACGAACTCAATCTCTAGCGGTAGAGGTAAGATATCGCTCATTACCGCATCCCATAATGTATCAAGATCGCTTACTTTCTCACTGGCAAGACCAAACGTCTGCGTAAACTCGCGATAAAAATCGCTTTGGTTTTTAATATCACTAAAATCAAAAGTATAGACATTCATAGCCAGCCACCATCCCCGACAGACAATTGTCTGTTTTACTACTAAGCATCATTATGCAGAGGTTTCACTTCCAGAAACGCTTTTAGCCCCGGAGCACTCTTGCGCTGTTTTTGTATCTCAAATAAGTATAGTCATAAAAAAACCGACGCTTTTGGCATCGGTTCTTGTGGGTTAGCTATCGGTAAGCGCGTTCTGGTATTTATGTAACATGCCCGTCAGGCGTTTAACCGGTTCCGTCACCTGCGGCGGCGCCTCCCAGATACGTAATTTCTCCTGATAGATATCCAGCTCATCCAGCAACTGACCAAAGTAGCGTCGCCGTTTATCATCGCTTCCGGCGGAAATAACATGGTCTGCGGTACGACGAAGCTGACGGTGGAACACTGACAGATCTTCATTAACCGGTATCGGCGCGTCGCGCAGACGTTGATGAGCAATGATCATCGTTAGCGCCAGGCGAAACTTCGGCAAATCGCCAGGGAATTTATTCATCAGCAAAAAGAGTTGCTGATATAACGCAGGCAGACGGTTTTCTTTACGACGTACCACGTTGGTCGTCATTGCCGAGACCGCAGCGGAAACAAACTGATTAAGCAGCACGCGACCGGTTCGATCTTTGGATTTATCACGCACCAGCAGGATGACGATAAACGCCAGCATACAGCCGACAATTTGCCCCAACGCGCTGTCGAGGAACTGGCTGAAATGGAACGTCATCGGATTATCCAACACAATAATGTTAATCGTACTGGCCAGCGCCCCCATCGACCCCAGACGCCGTTTCTGAACCTCAATGCCGATAAAGAACCCCAATACCGCCAGGCTCAAACATAACAACAGCATACTTTGCTGCGTATTGGGAATAATCACCAGTAAATAGAGCAATCCCAGCGGCAACGCCGCCAGAGTGCCATAAATAAAATCAATGCAGACCATGCGCGGATTGGGTAAACGCATCGCCAGCGAGGTCACCACGGCAATCATCACCATCGCGCCATTACCCGATGTCCAGCCGGTCCATAGCCAGAATAATGTCCCCAGAATGCAGGAAAGCGTGGTGCGCCAGAAGTTCACCATCGCATGGTGGCGTTCAGCGGATTCCACTTTAACTACGGGCTCGCCTTGCAGGATCTCTTCTTCCGTCGCGCTGATTTTGGTGTTGCTGATCACGCCGCGTTTAAGCAGCAGATAGCGCGTCGCAGCGCCTACCCAGCTATAAAGCGTGACGGGCGTTTCGCGCTCACCGGTCCAGACAATGACACGCCGCATCCGTTTTAACTGCCTGTGGACGTCCTGTACCGTTTCAACCGGCGTCTCGAACAGTTCCCGGAATGTATCGGTAATCAGTTCCGGCCGCGTGTTTTGAATAAGATAAGTTTCACAGGATTGCGTAATCAGCGTGAGCGAAAGCGTATTCAACGCTTTCAGGCGGCGGTTAGCGCGTACCCAGCGCGAAGATTCCATATTCAGATTACTTCGCATCCCCTCCAGCGCCGCCGTGCGTCGCACCAGATCGCCCCAGGCGTTGTCGACTTCTTCGCTGTCGCCATGCTTAATACAAAGTTGCATTAGCTGATATTGCGCTACCAGTAAACTGTCCAGTTCGCGATCAACCTCCTGCTTTATCGATCGCGGCGAGAAAAGCAGATCCGCTAAAATAGCACAGCCAATGCCGATAACGATTTCGCTACAGCGCTCAAGCGCAAATTGTGGCGTGAGCAGCGGCTCCGTCTGAATGGTAATCACAATGATCAGCGCAGTATAACCTGACAGTCCCCACGCATAAGAGTTTTCGATCCGTACTAAAGAGGAGATCCAGGTACAAAAACCGGCCCAGACACAGCACACCAGAATCATTAATAGCGGCGCGCGGATCATAGAGATAATAATGATAAGCGCGGCGATACAGCCAATAAACGTCCCGATAATACGCAACATTCCGCGATAACGGATAGCGCCGGAATAGGGTTCCCCGCCGGCGGCAAATGCCGGGCCTGCCGCCACGATCGCGGCGGTCAGCACCGCCCAACGCGGCGTCTCCAGTTGAAAATGGAAGCCGATAAATAATGCCAGCACAATGGCGCACGCCAGCTTTACCGCAAAACGAATGTGCTGGTTGGCAATGGAGAAAATGCCCATGACGATTAACCGAATTCGCGCAGCCGGTGCGCCAGTTTACGGAAGAAGGAGTCCTGGCTTGCGTCACGATCCTGCTTACCGGTGATCACGACGGTTGCCGTCGTACCGGCAGGCCACAAATTCCCCTGCTGCTCGTCAAGCCGGATGCGCACCGGGACACGCTGGGCCAGACGCACCCATTCGAGGTTAGAGTCTATCGTCGCCATCCCTTTCGCATCGCTGGTACTGCTGGCATTCGTTACCCCTGCCGCCACGCTATCGACGGTACCTTTTAATACCCGGTTGCTGCCAAGCGGCGTGATTTCGGCACGATATCCCGGACGCACGCCTTCCAGCTTGGTCTCTTCCATATAGGCCTGCACGTAAAAAGAGTTCTTTTTCACCAGGGCGACGGCTGTGGAACCGCGGGTAATAAATTCACCGGCATAAACATTAAGGTTAGTCACCCAGCCGTCGGCAGGCGCGCGAATGACGGTGCGTTCCAGATCGAGTTTAGCCAGATCGCGCGTCGCCTGGGCTTTAGCCAGTTGATGCAGTACAGTCTGCAAGACATTGTTCGCCTGATCGATCTCTTCCCGGGACATCGCCTGTACGCCGAGGCGATTACGGCGACCGGCTTCCTGGCGTTTTTCCTGCGCCAGGACCTGATAATAGGCTACATCAGCTTCCGCTTCCGCCAGCGCTTTTTGATAGCGTGGCTGATCGATGGTAAACAGGACCTGATCCTTTTTCACCAGTTGGTTATCATGCACGTTTACATGGGTAATCAGGCCCGCGACATCCGGGGCAATAGCGACGACATCGGCGCTAAAACGCGCGTCGCGCGTCCAGGGAGATTCGGTGTAATACACCCAGGCGCGGAAAATGGCGATAAAGGCCAGAATAACCAGTACGAGGGTAATGGCCGTACGGGAGAGTTTTCTTGTTAGTGTTTTCACTTCAACCTCAAACGAACAGGCGCGATATTAAATAAAACAGACAACAATACAGCGCGGTATTGAACAAAGCCGGATGCCAGACAAAATCATAGATACCCGTCGGCACAAGCATCCGACGCACCAGCCAAAAAATAGCCAGTGACAAAAGCAATTCGAAAAATATCGGTGGGAAGGAAAGACCAAACACCACGATAACGGGAAACAGACTCATGTTGACCTTGATTTCTGAGAGAGAGCAGGCGATAGATTGTTAAGCTACATCGCCGCAGAGAAGGGCAAGAGACGCCAGGCGAGAGCGACATAGCTCTTATTCGAATAATAGTATATTAACGTAATTGTTATGCTGTTATCTATATTATGTGATCTAAATCACTTTTAAGCCAGAGTGAATAATGGAACGATTAAAACGAATGTCGGTATTCGCCAAAGTTGTCGAGTTTGGCTCTTTTACCGCCGCAGCCAGACAGCTGCAAATGAGCGTATCGTCCATCAGCCAGACTGTGGCGAAACTGGAAGATGAGCTTCAGGTTAAATTGCTCAACCGCAGCACACGCAGCATTGGGCTCACCGAAGCTGGAAAAATCTATTATCAGGGCTGTCGTCGTATGCTGCATGAAGTGCAGGATGTTCACGAGCAGCTTTACGCTTTTAATAACACGCCTATCGGTACATTGCGTATCGGCTGTTCTTCAACCATGGCGCAAAATGTGCTGGCCGGGCTTACCGCAAAATTATTAAAAGAGTATCCCGGTCTGGCGGTCAATCTGATGACAGGAATTCCGGCCCCGGATTTAATTGCCGACGGGCTGGACGTGGTGATCCGCGTGGGCGCGCTGCAAGACTCCAGCCTGTTTTCCCGTCGACTCGGCGCGATGCCGATGGTTGTGTGCGCCGCCAAGCCCTACCTCGCTCAGTACGGCGTCCCGGAAAAACCCGCCGATCTCAGTAGCCATTCCTGGCTGGAATATAGCGTGCGCCCGGATAATGAGTTTGAACTTATCGCGCCGGAAGGAATTTCTACCCGACTGATTCCACAGGGGCGGTTCGTCACTAACGATCCGATGACGCTGGTACGCTGGCTGACCGCCGGAACCGGAATCGCCTATGTGCCGCTGATGTGGGTGATCGATGAGATCAATCGTGGCGATCTGGAGATCCTGCTGCCTCGCTATCAGTCCGATCCTCGTCCGGTGTACGCGCTGTACACCGAAAAAGATAAGCTGCCGCTTAAAGTGCAGGTAGTGATTAACGCGTTAACTGACTATTTTGTCGATGTCGCACACCTGTTTCAGGGGATGCACGGGCGAGGGAAAGAAAAATAAAAACACCGGGTAATTGCTGAAGACGATTGTAGGCCAGATGCCACCCGACGCAGACATTGCCTGATGGCGCTGCGCTTATCAGGCCTGGGGGCACATACCACAGGCCTGATAAGGCGGACAGTTATGCGGTGCCGCCAACCGTCAGGTTATCGACTTTCAGCGTCGGCTGGCCTACGCCTACCGGCAGACTTTGCCCCTCTTTACCGCAAACCCCCACCCCGTTATCCAGCTTAAGGTCATTGCCGACCATGGAGATCTGTTGCATCGTTTCAATGCCTGATCCAATTAACGTCGCGCCCTTCACCGGCGTCGTGACTTTGCCGTTTTCAATCAGATACGCTTCCGAGGTAGAGAACACAAACTTGCCGGAGGTGATATCCACCTGACCGCCGCCAAAGTTAGGCGCATAGATGCCGTACTCAACGGATTCGATAATTTCCTGCGGCGTTGACTGCCCCGCCAACATATAGGTATTCGTCATACGCGGCATCGGCAGATGCGCATAAGATTCGCGACGCCCGTTACCGGTCGGCGCAGCGCCCATCAGGCGCGCGTTCAGCTTGTCCTGCATGTATCCTTTCAGCACGCCATTTTCAATCAATACGTTGTACTGGCCTGGCGTACCTTCATCATCGATAGCAACGGAGCCGCGACGGTTCATCATTGTGCCGTCGTCCACTACGGTGCAAAGCGCGGAGGCAACCTGCTCGCCGATCTGACCGCTAAACACAGATGTCCCACGACGGTTAAAATCACCTTCCAGCCCGTGACCGACCGCTTCGTGCAGCAATACGCCCGGCCACCCGGCGCCCAGAACCACCGGTAACGTCCCCGCTGGCGCAGCGACCGCGGAGAGATTAACCAGCGCCATGCGTACCGCTTCTTTCGCCCACGCGTCGGCGCGAACCTCGCCGTCGAGATCGGCAAGAAAATACTCATAACCAAAGCGACCGCCGCCGCCGCTGGCGCCGCGCTCGCGTTTACCGTCTTCTTCCACCTGCACGCTAACGGACAACCGCACCAGTGGACGGACATCCGCCGCCAGCGTCCCGTCGGTCGCCGCCACGAGGATTAATTCATATACGCCGGTCAGGCTGGCGTTAACTTCCTGCACGCGTTTATCGGCTTCTCGCGCCACTTTATCAACGCGTCTGAGGATATCCAGCTTCTCTTCGCGGCTCATACTTTGCAGCGGATCAAGGGTGGTGTAGAGCGGCTGATGCGCTACGGCGGCGAGCGTTTTTACCTTGCCTTCGCCGTTCTCTCGTACAATGGTTCGCGCTGCCTGCGCACTCTGCTCCAGCGCCAGGAGGCTTATCTGGTCAGCATAAGCAAAACCGGTTTTTTCGCCGCTAATGGCGCGAACGCCAACGCCCTGGTCGATATTATATGAACCATCTTTAATGATGCGGTCTTCTAAAACCCAGGATTCGTGATAGCTCGACTGAAAATAGAGGTCGCCATAATCAAGACGGCGTTCGGCCAGTTGGCCCAAAATAGCGAACAGATCCTGATGGTTCAGGCCATTCGCCGCTAGCAATTGTTCACTTACCAGGTTCAGACTCATCGTTTTTGCTACTCGTTGATTTCTGCCGGATGGCGGTTCACGCCTTATCCGGACTACGTTGTTAGATTGTACAAACCGGATAAACGCAGCGCCGTCCGGCATGACTATTTACTGAGAGTGGGGCAATTCCTCGCCCCCGTCAAATCATTGCTGGCTTTCTTTTATCGGTTGGCGCAGAACTTCGTTGATCTGCGGCGCATCGACCGGACCGGTAATGCGATATCGCAAAATGGAGACCTTGCTCCATAGCGGCCCCAACACTTTACTGGCGGCAAATACCGCCGCGCCGACAATCGGGTTAACGGCAAACGCGGCGGCGACGCCCACGGTGGCGGAAATTTCCGGCGCGACAACGGCCTCCATATCAAGACGACGACGCACCAGATCAACAGAACCTTTCATTGCAATATCCGCTTCCAGCCCATCCACCAGCGTATCGTCAGTATGCAGGACGCCATCTTTAATCCACGCGGTACTATGAATAGAGTCGAAATAGAAGCCCTCGCTAAAGGTATCTCTGAAGTCAAACCGCAGCTTACGCAGCAACGCATCAAAACTGAGCAGCCGCAGTAACTGTCCGGCATGACCGCTACTAAGATCAGTAAACTCGCCTTTGCCCAGACGCGTACGTAAAATCCCGTTGAGCGTGGCTTCCTCAGGTTGCCAGGGCGGGTTTCGCCAGTGCAGATCGTAATCTACGTTAAAAGACGCGTTCTGGATTGGCGTCGAGATACCGAAGAACCCGGCAGCCGTGTCGAGGTTACTACCATGCAGGCTACCTTTCAGCGAGGTTCGTTCATTACCCGGCGCATTCACCCACTCGCCGTTCGCTTTCAAACGGGCGAATCCGGTATCGATCAGGCCATTCGCCAGAGTCAGCGTATTGCCTTTGATGGCGAAATCGCCATCAATACGCCCATATTTTTGCCCCCACAGCCAGCACTCTTCGCAGCGAAGCTGTAAGTCCGGCCAGCCGCGGAAGCTAATCGTGTTCGCCGAAGCCAACGGCGATGTCGGCGTTGGTGACGAGGCGTGCGTTTTTGCGACGCCAGGGTTGTAGTACAGGTACTTAATGTTCGCCAGCCACGGCGCATGGTTGCGCATGAGCAGCGTGGCGTTCACCTCACGGCCCTGCGCTTCAATTTTTGTTCCGTTCAGCGAGGGGGCTGAAACGACGCTCAAATTGTTCCACTGCTGGCCGCCCAGCGATAGCGCGGGAGTACGCAACGTGACGCGTTGAGGAAACTCGGCCGAACTGCTCACGTTATCCGCCGCGCCTTTCTGGAATAACGCCAGCCATTGCGCGCCATCCAGCGCCGGCAGATTGAGTTCAACGCCTTGTTGAGCAGGTAATGGCGGAATCGTCCGGCTGTCCGTCGTCCAGATAGCCCGATCCAACGTCAGCTTCTGATTTAATAACCAGCGGCTGTTAAAGTGATTTTTACTCCCTGCGCTCCCCGTTAGCGCAAAACTTTTCAGGTTGCCGTCAGCCTGAATGTTCACCGGAATGGCTTCGCCTGCGGGTTTATTTAGCGGAGAAGGTAAGTAACTGCTCACATTTCTCAGATCGCCGTTCAGCTCGATGTGATAAGTGGTGTCAGCGTGATACGGAAGATCGATGCCGACTTTACCATTCCACGTCACGCTGCCGCTCAGGGCGTCATTCAGTTGCGGCGGTAAGACGCCCATACGCGTTGGCTGCCAGTTACCGTTCAGGTTGACGGCGACCTGATAGGCTTTTGCCCCTTCCGTCGTACTGAAATCCAGGTTAAGCGGCTGATTAAACCAGTTTGCCGTCAGCGGCCCGCTTTTTAGCGCGCCATTCACAAAGCTGAATTTACCGTTCAGATTTTTGAGCGTGCTGTTTAGCGGCTTAATAAACAGACTGTTATTACGCAACGAGACATCGCCCTCGGCGGTAACCTGTTCTCCGTCCAGCGGAATATCAAGATGTAAGCGAGCATTCACATCGCCATCTAACTGGAGCTCCGCCAGCGTCGAGCCAAGCGAGTCTTTTAGCGGCGTCTCGTCAAAATAAGGCCCAACGGCTTTTCCCGGCCCGTTAATATCGGCATCAATGAGCAGTTTCTCTTTGGAATAATCCGGAATCGCCGCCGCGAGTTTGCTGGCCTTCACCCCGCCCAAATCGACGCTATCCGAACGCATCCACAGACCGTCGTTCAGGAAATCCAGTTCAATGTTGAGATTTTTTAGCGCCGGCCAGTCGGGTTGAAAGGCAAACGTCGCATTGCGCAGCGGCACCAGCACTTCAAACTGACCTTCGTTATGCTTATAGGGAAAGAGGTGCGGGTTACCACCGTAAACCAACGTGGCGTTATCCGCCTCGCCGCCCTGAATCGCGCCGCTAAGGTAATCGACCAGCGCTTTGCCCATCAGGTTTTCCGGAAAATAGCGCCACGCCTGAGATCCATCATCGGTACTGATTCCGGCCAGAATACCCAGCCACGGTTCGTCGCCCGTCGGTTGCAGATAGCGGAACCCGCCGCGCGCATGTACCGCCTTTGCTTTGACGTCAATGTCGCGGCCACCAAGCTGAAAGCCGTTCTCATTCTTCAACCAGCTAAGCGTCGCGACGCCGTTTTCAATTTCCAGCGGCGCGCGAAAAACGGTTTCATAGGGCATCTTAGCCTGCTGCATCGCAACCTTCATCTGCCCGTCTTCTACGCTTCCCGCCAGCGTACCGGAAAAATGTTCCGCGCCGGGCAACAGCTTCCACTGTTTCCAGGCAAGATTTTCCCACGATGCCTGAAAACGCGTTTTTTCGGTCGCCTGTAGCGGAATATCCAGCGCCAGTGTGGCGATCTTTCCGCTCGGCTGCGTAGCCTGCCATATTTCGCCCAGCACAGGCGACAGTTTAGCCGCCAGCGGACGTAATGCTTCCAGCCCCGCCAGTTCAAGATTACTGGCGCGAATGCGTAGCTCATCGCTACGTGTGTGATTCTCGCCGCCGACGTCCTGCTGCGGGAGCCAGGCCACGGTTAAGGCTCCGCTCGGCCAGGGTTTACCATCAAGCGTAATCCGTGTGTCCGGAATATAAAACTGCCAGCCCGGCTGCTCGCGGCTAATCTGCGCCGTCAGGTTATCGACAGACAGCGTGTGCGTCGTGTTATCGCCCAGCCAGCTTGCGCCGCCCTGTTTCAGCCAGACGTCTCCTCCGGCGATTTCACCTTTACTGAGCGTCATCCAGCCTTCCAGACTGAAACGCGCCGTCTGGAGCGCCACATTATCCTGCATCCATTTGCCCAGCCACGGCTTGACGTCAATATCGTCGGCCTGTAACCAGACTCTGCCGTTATTCAGCAAACCGTCGTCATCGCGTAAATCCATCCGCACCTGCATCACGCCGTGCTGCCCGGTCAGGCTGGAGAGACTGACCTCGCCTTCGGCGCGGTGCCGCTCTTTGCCGTTTAGCCAGGTAAGCTGTGGGATCGCCAGCTCCGCGCGTTGTCCGGAAAGCGTCAGAAAACTGATTTGGCTATCGCGCAGATCGAAATGATCGAACTGCCGCAGGAAAAGATCGCTTAAACGGCTGGTTTCGATGCCTTCGCCGTCGCTGCTTTGAAGAGGCGTGTTGGTGCGGAAATTGAGTTGCCAGAAGGTCAGGTCGCGAAACTGCCAGCGCATATGCAACAGGCTTTGCCAGACGTCCAGCGCCAGCGTAACGCGTTTTATCGACAGTTCGCCGCCATCTTTCAGGGCGGCATGAATATTATGCGCTTCCAGCGTAGGGCCAAAATTTTGCCAGCTTGCGGAGAGTTGGCTGGCGGCCACCGGCACGCCGGTCACAGACTCAATCTTATTCAGGATAGCTGGACGCCAGGCGTCAAGATGAGGCAACGCCAGGCGCAGCCCGCTAACCAGCAGCGCTGCAATGACGATGAGCGCGGCTCCAGTGAGCAATAAAATCCCCGGCAATCGCCTCACGCGTCTCTCCTTGTCTGCCAAAAAATACGACTCACACCCCTTGAAGGTATATTGCCGGATGGCGGCGCTTGCGCCTTATCCGGCCTACATGCGCTGGTGCTACTACTCAATTACATCATTACGACGTCAAACTGCTCCTGGTTATAAAGCGGTTCGACCTGAACTTTAACCTGTTTGCCGACAAAGATTTCGACTTCCGCCAGCGCGTGTGATTCTTCGCCTTTCAGCGCTTCCGCCACCGCAGGAGAAGCATAAACCAGGAAGCGATCGGAGTCATAAGCGTGATGAACACGTACAATTTCACGCATGATCTCATAGCAGACGGTTTCCACCGTTTTTACCGTCCCGCGGCCATGACAGGTTGGACATTCGTTACAAAGCACATGTTCCACACTTTCACGAGTCCGTTTACGGGTCATTTCCACCAGTCCCAGCGGCGAAAAACCGTTAATACTGGTTTTCACGCGATCCTTACTTAACGCCTGTTCCAGCGAATGCAGCACCCGGCGGCGATGATCTTCATTATTCATGTCGATAAAATCGATAATGATAATGCCGCCCAGATTACGCAGGCGTAGCTGGCGGGCAATGGCCTGAGTCGCTTCAATATTGGTATTAAAAATGGTGTCGTCGAGATTACGGTGTCCAACAAACGCGCCGGTATTGATATCTACCGTCGTCATCGCTTCGGTTTGGTCAATAATCAGATAACCGCCGGACTTGAGTTCAACCTTACGCTCCAACGCGCGCTGGATCTCATTTTCCACGTCATAAAGATCGAAGATCGGCTGATGGCCACTGTAATGCTCCAGCTTACTGGTCATTTCCGGGATGTATTCTGCGGTAAACTCCAGCAGCGACTCATAGGTCAGACGTGAGTCGACGCGAATTCGGTCCAACTGCGCATCGGCGAAATCGCGCAGCACGCGCTGCGCCAGCGCCAGTTCGCCATACATCTGGTAGCGCGTTTGCGGACGCTTTTTGCGCTCCATGACTTTCGTCCAGACGCGCTTGAGATAGGCGGCATCAGACGCGAGATCCTCTTCACATACGCCTTCCGCCGCGGTACGGATAATAAACCCGCCCTGTTCGTCGCAGTATTCCGCCACCACCTTTTTCAGGCGCTCGCGTTCACTTTCGCTTTCGATGCGCTGGGAAACGCCAACGTGTGACGCGCCGGGCATAAAAACAAGGTAACGGGAGGGCAACGTGATGTCCGTGGTCAAACGCGCGCCTTTCGTGCCGAGCGGATCTTTCACTACCTGCACCATCAGATCCTGTCCCTGACGCACCAGTTCGGAGATATCGCGCACCGTAAACTGTTTTTGCTCGTCGCCCGCCACGCATTCGGTATGCGGCATAATATCGGAAGCGTGAAGAAATGCGGCTTTATCCAGCCCAATATCTACAAAAGCCGCCTGCATACCTGGAAGTACACGACTTACACGACCTTTGTAGATATTGCCTACGATTCCGCGTCGCGCTTCGCGCTCAATATGGATTTCCTGAAGAATACCGCCATCAATGTACGCCACGCGCGTTTCCGATGGCGTTACGTTTACCAACAATTCAGCCGTCATGTTTATCCCTTTTATCACGCAGTGCGTTAAAATGACTCAACAACTCATACGTTTCAACCAGCGGTAAGCCGACCACGGCGTGATAGCTGCCATTTATCTTCCTGACAAAACAGCCACCCCGCCCCTGAATACCGTATGCACCTGCTTTATCTAAAGGCTCGCCGCTGGCGACATAGCCAGTAATATCCTGCGCAGAAAGCGTGCGGAAAGTCACCTCCGTTACCACCAGACAATCCAGCGTCTGCTGCGAGTCCGCAAGCGCAACAGCAGTCATCACCTGATGCGTATTTCCGGAAAGCAAACGCAGCATTTCTGCGGCATGAGCGGCGTCGCGCGGCTTTTCCAGCACCTCGCCGTTTAACAAGACTATCGTATCCGCGCCCAACACCGGCAGATCACGGGGAACCAGCGCCACGCCAGCCTGCGCCTTTTCGCGCGCCAGCCGAACAACATACTGCTGCGCGCTTTCCTGAGCACGCCGTTGCTCTTCAATACCAGGCACGACCTGCTCGAATGAAAATCCAAGTTGAGTCAATAATTCCTGGCGACGCGGGGAACCGGAAGCAAGATACAGAGTTGTCATATCGACCTTTATTGCACAGCAAACTGCTGGCGTACTTTACGCATCAGCAAAAAGAGCCAGGGCCACAGCACGCCATTGACTACACTACTCCAGAACACTTCCGGTCTGAAAGAGACGTTGATCACTAAAAACTCGGCCCAGAAAACAATAATGTCCACGGCCAGTGAAAGCAACATTACCACCAGCGCCTGCTGCCAGAGCGCCAGGTTACGGAAGAGCTGGAATTTCAGAGCGACCAGGTAGGCGACAATACTCATCGACAGAGCGCGCACGCCAAGTGTGGAACCGCTGATGAGATCAAGTATGGCACCCATCACAAATCCCGTCCCCACATTTACGCGGTGCGGCAGGGCCAGAATCCAGTACAGTAAGATGAGCAAAACCCAGTTTGGCCGGAAAACAATGATGTCGTCCGGCCAGGGCATGATTTGCAGCAACAACGCAATAAGAAAAGAGAGCCAGATAACCCAGCGCCCCTGGCTACGATAGCTCGCCACCATTACCCTCCCGGCGCACGCGCAGGCGGCGTGGTCGCGCCCGAAGGCGATGGTTGCGTTGATACCGGCGCAGCCTGGCCCGCAGATGGCTGAGTAATCCCCGTCGCCGGATCCGGCACTGGCGCCGGCGGCCCCATCGCATCCGGAGAAGGCAACACCTGCGGCATCATCTGCATCAGGCGCTCATTGGCGACGCGGTGAACCTCTTCCGGCGTCATCGGATTGGCGCCGTTACGATCGGCTCCCCACAACAGCAGCAGATAGCGTAAACGCTGCAAACCCGCGGTTGGACGTGCCTGAATGACGGTATAGGCGCGCTGAGTGTCCAGCTTGACGGAGGAGACCACCGCCACCGGATACCCTTCCGGGAAACGCCCACCAAGTCCGGACGTTACCAGCACATCGCCGACGCGAATATCGGTATTGGCGGGCAGATGTTCAAGCTGAAGATCGTCAGTACAGCCGTTACCGGCGGCAATCACGCGGATGTCATTGCGCAGTACCTGAATCGGCAGCGCATGAGTCGCATCGCAAATCAGCAACACGCGGCTGGTCAGTTTCGCCACGGCGACAACCTGCCCTACGACACCTTTGTCGCTAATGACCGGTTGACCTTCATATACGCCATTAACGCTGCCTTTATCGATAACGACCTGATCGCTGTAAGGATCGTTAACCGTTGAAATAACCTGCGTCACCATTTTCTGCTCGTCCTGACGCAGCGGCGACCCCAGCAGCTCGCGCAACCGCGCGTTCTCCTGTTTGTACTGCCCCAGCATCAGCAGATCGCTGTTTTTTAGCAGTAATTCCTGGCGCAGCGCCCGGTTTTCCAGCTCAAGCTGGTCGCGAGAAGCCAGCGTTTGTGACACGCTGTCGAGCAGTTCACGAGGGCCGTTTGAAATAAAATAGAAAGGACTGACGGCAGTGTCCATGTACGTTCGGATTTGACTGAACGTCCCCAGGCGGCTGTCGGCAATGATAACGCCGAGCGCCACCAGCACCGCCAGAATAAGGCGAATCTGTAGCGACGGGCCACGGCTAAAAATTGGCTTCATAGGCTATGCGTATTCTCGCGTCGGAGAGGCAGGATAATCCAGGGATAATCCTGCCCGTATCCAACTACTCTTCGCTGAACAGGTCGCCGCCGTGCATATCGATCATTTCCAGCGCCTTGCCGCCGCCGCGCGCCACACAGGTCAGCGGATCTTCAGCAACCACGACAGGAATGCCCGTCTCTTCCATTAACAGACGGTCAAGGTTACGCAGCAGCGCGCCGCCGCCGGTGAGCACCATACCACGCTCGGAGATGTCTGACGCCAGCTCCGGCGGACACTGTTCCAGCGCCACCATTACCGCGCTGACGATACCGGTCAACGGTTCCTGCAACGCTTCCAGAATCTCGTTTGAGTTCAGAGTAAAGCCGCGTGGAACGCCTTCCGCCAGGTTACGGCCACGCACTTCAATCTCGCGGACTTCGTCGCCCGGATAAGCGGAACCGATTTCGTGTTTAATACGTTCTGCGGTGGCTTCACCGATCAGAGAACCGTAGTTACGACGAACGTAATTAATGATGGCTTCGTCGAAGCGATCACCACCAATACGGACAGAAGAAGAGTAAACCACGCCGTTCAGGGAGATAACGGCAACTTCAGTGGTACCACCACCGATATCCACAACCATTGAACCGGTTGCTTCAGAAACTGGCAGACCTGCGCCGATCGCGGCCGCCATCGGCTCTTCGATCAAAAAGACTTCACGGGCGCCTGCGCCCTGAGCGGATTCACGAATCGCGCGACGTTCTACCTGCGTCGCGCCGACCGGCACGCATACCAGTACGCGCGGGCTTGGGCGCATAAAGCTGTTGCTGTGCACTTGTTTAATAAAGTGCTGGAGCATTTTTTCGGTCACAAAGAAGTCAGCGATAACGCCGTCTTTCATCGGACGGATCGCAGCGATATTGCCCGGCGTACGGCCCAGCATCTGCTTCGCATCATGACCGACTGCAGCCACGCTTTTCGGCGAACCGGCACGATCCTGACGAATGGCCACAACGGAAGGCTCATTCAATACGATGCCTTGTCCTTTTACATAAATGAGGGTATTCGCGGTACCCAGGTCAATGGACAGGTCATTGGAAAACATGCCACGAAATTTTTTCAACATACTAAGGGATAATCCTGAAAGCTGGGGCGGAAAACAAAATCCGCTTACTTTACCAACCACACGCAGCAGCGACAAGGCGCAAAAATCATCTGCTACGGTGAAAATTAGTGCAGTTCGTTTCCTTTGTTACAAATCTCGGCCTGAGTCCCTAAGGGCTGAAAAAATCAGCAGCAATCCTCGCCTTCGTTTGCAACCTGTCAAAGGTCATTCACCTGCATATTTGCTGCAACAATCTGGCGAGCAGACAAGCACACCCCCATGAGGCGCAGCGCGCGTTATTCTACGTGAAAACAAATTAAACGGCAGGTTAAACCGAGTATCTTTGCGAATATTTTTTCACGTTTGTGTCAAGTAGTTGGGAGGAGGCAAAAAAATCACCCTGCCCGCCAGCCACGCCGCGTTTTGTCAGCGTCTGCCACTCGCCGCGCGAACGGACGCCCGTCGCGTAAACCTGCGTAGGCGTACCCGCGCAGGCCTCTACCAGACTTTGAACCAGAAGCTGGTTTTCCGTTCGCTTCTCAATGTTTCTGACCAGACTCGGATGCAGCTTGAGTAATTCCACATTGAGCGCTTTAATCCAGCTCGTGCTAACCAGCGTCAAACCCGCCTGTGTCACCGCCACCCGAACGCCAAGCGCATTGACTAAGCGAAGGATGGGTTGTAACCGGCTGATGTGTTGACAAACATCTGCCTCCGCAAGTTCAATAATTATGCGATTTCGCTGTGATTTTTCACACTGCATTAACGTATCGCGCAACCAGCGCTGAAAACGCGGACGAATCAGCGACTCAACCGTCAACTGCATTGCCAGATTTTCATCCGGCCAGTAGCCCAGCAACGTAATCAGGCGGCTAATTTGTAATCTGTCATACTCTTCCGATAAACCAAATTGCAACACCATCGGCATATACTCCGCCGAGCTCACCTCTTCTTTACCGTCATAGATGCGACACATCAATTCCCGATGATGTACGCGACCTTCTCGCGTGACCGCCGGTTTTTGATAAAGTCGCGGTCCGCCCCGGTTCAGCATCTGCTCAATCAATGTGCGCCAGCGTACATTGCCGCGCCCTTTTTCCGGCAGAGTGTCGTCGTAGATAGCCCAGCTATTTCCCCCCTGCAGGGCGGCATTCCGCGCCGCGGCTTCAGCATGTTCCATCACCTGCTCGGTGGACTGTCCGCTGCGCCAGGCGCAAATGCCGATATGTACCATATCGTCACGATCGAGCATTTTGTTAGCCGGTAGCGCATCGACAGCTTTTAAAAGCTGTCCGGCAATACTTTCCGCTTCTTTCAGCGTTCGATGCGGTAGCAGCACGGCAAAGTCGCTGCGGTGATAACGCGCCAGCAGCGAGCCTGGGTAACGCATAATAAATGTCGATAGCAGATTGATAAGCATAAACATCTGCTCTTCCGCCTGATTGCCTCCCAGGCTGTCGCGCAGAAGATTGAAATCTGGCAAGCGGATCATCATCACCACGCCATGCACTCCCACTTTTTCCTGATCTTCCAGCAGCGTCGCCAGTTGGTTATCAAAGAACAGACGGTTACCGAGTCCGGTTTTGGTGTCCTGCGCGGCGTAGGAGCGAATGAGGGTGTCCAGGCGACTACGCTGTTCGTGAGCAAACTGAATTTCGGAAAGCAATACATCAAGCGCGCTACTGGTGCGCGCTGGCCATTCGTAAACAGAACCCCGGACATTCGCCCCGCGTTCGCCGTTCAGAATGCGCGTTGAGCGAATTTCCAGAAGCTCTTGCCCGGAAAGCTGCCGCTGCAGCCAGCGCACCGATAAAAACAAAATCAGAACGATAAAACCGATCGCCAGCGTCAGCGGCGCCGTGGTGATCAGTGAGTGAAAATAGTTACCCATCGGGTCCTGGTAAACCAGACGTAGCGACATTCCTGGATGTTTTATCAGCGGTACGACCAGCTCGCGATACATGTCGCTGGTGCCGGCTGGCCGATAACCTCTGGCGCGAGAATGGCTGTAGACGCTGCGCTCCCCCTGCAACAGATCGACACGCACAATATCGGAAGCGATCATGAGCTCGTCGATTTGCGGCGTCAGCGAGACAATATCATGGGTCACCAGGTGCGTATCAATGGCTGTCGCCGTCGCCTGCACACGGCTGACATACTTATACTGTACGGCGTTATAAAAGCTTAGCGAGCAACCTATCAGAGTCACGAAGATCGTTAACCCCGTGAGCAGCGTGATAAAAGCTGAGAATTTCGTCGTTAATCGCATCCTTGAGTTAACTCCGACGGTTATAAACAGTATGAAAAAGCGAATCTGAAGGCGGAATTCGCCACGGCGCGCAATGAAGCAGGCATACTACCAAAATGGATCTATCTGGCAATTTATTGCGTTGCATCGGCATCACGTTTTAATTAGCGAGTATAGTCTTCGTAGCTATTTTTCCAATCTACCATGTAAAGTGAGGACAGGTTATGCAGGCGTTGATCTTAGAACAGCAGGACGGTAAAACCCTCGCATCCGTGCAACATCTCGAAGAGAGTCAACTGCCGGCAGGTGATGTGACGGTGGATGTCCACTGGTCCAGCCTGAATTATAAAGATGCTCTGGCTATCACCGGAAAAGGGAAAATTATCCGTCATTTTCCGATGATTCCTGGTATTGATTTCGCCGGCACCGTTCACGCAAGCGAAGATCCTCGCTTTCATGCAGGCCAGGAAGTACTACTGACTGGCTGGGGCGTGGGCGAAAACCACTGGGGCGGCCTGGCCGAACGCGCACGCGTTAAAGGCGACTGGCTGGTCGCGCTGCCTGCGGGACTGAGCAGCCGTAACGCCATGATCATCGGCACCGCCGGTTTTACCGCCATGCTGTGCGTCATGGCGCTTGAAGATGCAGGTATTCGCCCGCAAGACGGTGAGGTTGTCGTCACCGGCGCCAGCGGCGGCGTGGGCAGCACTGCCGTTGCATTACTGCATAAGCTGGGCTATCAGGTTGCAGCAGTATCAGGACGTGAAAGCACCCACGGCTATCTTAAGAGCCTGGGAGCTAACCGTATTCTCAGCCGCGATGAGTTTGCTGAATCTCGCCCGTTGGAAAAACAGCTGTGGGCCGGTGCAATTGATACCGTTGGCGATAAAGTGCTGGCGAAAGTGCTGGCACAGATGAACTATGGCGGTTGCGTGGCCGCCTGCGGCCTGGCGGGCGGCTTCGCGCTGCCGACCACCGTTATGCCATTCATTCTGCGTAATGTGCGTTTGCAAGGGGTGGACTCGGTGATGACCCCACCGGCACGTCGCGCAGAAGCCTGGGCGCGTTTGGTTAAGGATCTGCCGGAATCGTTCTATGCTCAGGCCGCCACAGAGATTACGCTGGCGGATGCGCCGAAGTTCGCCGATGCCATCATCAATAATCAGGTTCAGGGCCGTACGCTGGTGAAGATAAAATAACGTCACGTATAAAAAAATTTACACTTAATTAACTATTTATTTTTACACATTGACACACTCCCTGTCATATTCACTACACGCCATGTTGTGGTGGGTAGACCGGGAGTCTGTGATGAAAAAGATACGTCCATTAACAGAAGCCGATGTGACTGCGGAATCGGCTTTTTTTATGCAGCGCCGACAGGTGCTAAAAGCATTAGGCATCAGCGCGGCCGCCTTATCCTTACCCTCAACGGCGCAGGCCGATCTCTTCAGTTGGTTTAAAGGCAACGATCGTCCGAAAGCGCCTGCCGGTAAACCACTTGAGTTTAGTCAGCCTGCCGCCTGGCGAAGCGATTTAGCGTTAACGCCGGAAGATAAGGTGACGGGCTACAACAATTTCTATGAGTTTGGCCTTGATAAAGCCGACCCGGCGGCCAATGCCGGAAGTCTGAAAACCGAACCGTGGACGTTGAAAATCAGCGGGGAAGTCGCGAAGCCATTTACGCTGGATTATGACGATTTAACACATCGTTTCCCATTAGAAGAGCGTATCTATCGAATGCGCTGCGTCGAAGCGTGGTCCATGGTCGTGCCGTGGATTGGTTTCCCTTTATATAAGCTACTCGCGCAGGCACAGCCCACCAGCCACGCTAAATATGTGGCATTCGAAACGCTATACGCGCCGGATGATATGCCAGGACAGAAAGATCGCTTTATTGGCGGCGGACTGAAATACCCTTATGTCGAAGGGCTACGTCTGGACGAAGCCATGCATCCGCTGACTCTGATGACCGTTGGCGTCTATGGTAAGGCGTTACCCCCGCAAAACGGCGCGCCTATTCGACTCATCGTTCCATGGAAGTATGGTTTTAAAGGTATTAAATCTATTGTCAGCATTAAACTCACCCGCGAACGTCCGCCAACCACCTGGAATTTGTCGGCTCCCAACGAATATGGTTTTTACGCCAATGTGAACCCGCATGTGGATCATCCACGCTGGTCTCAGGCTACCGAACGCTTTATTGGTTCAGGCGGTATCCTTGATGTGCAAAGGCAGCCGACGCTGCTGTTTAACGGCTATGCCAATGAAGTCGCTTCGCTGTATCGCGGTCTCAATTTGCGGGAGAATTTTTAAGTGCGTCTGACAGCAAAACAGATAACCTGGCTAAAAGTTTGTCTGCATCTTGCCGGTTTTTTGCCGCTTCTGTGGCTCTTTTGGGCGATAAATCACGGTGGACTCAGCGCAGACCCGGTAAAGGATATCCAACACTTTACCGGCAGAACCGCGCTCAAATTTTTGCTCGCCACCTTGCTGGTTTCACCGCTGGCGCGCTACGCTAAACAGCCATTATTGATACGCACACGCCGCCTGTTAGGATTATGGTGTTTCGTTTGGGCTACGCTGCATTTAACCAGCTATGCCTTACTGGAACTGGGGATACATAACCTGGCGTTGTTAGGAAGCGAGTTGATTTCACGCCCTTATTTGACGCTTGGGATTATTAGCTGGCTGGTGTTATTGGCGCTGACGTTGACCTCAACGCAATTTGCGCAGCGTAAATTGGGCAAACGCTGGCAAACACTGCATAACGTCGTCTATCTTGTCGCGATCCTGGCTCCCATACATTACCTGTGGTCGGTAAAGATTTTATCACCGCAACCGGTCATCTACGCAGCATTAGCGTTAGCCCTTTTAGCGTTGCGTTACCGGAAGTTTCGCCAGTGGTGGCGCTAGTTTGGTGAACTGTGCGGTCGATTGCAAAACGCAAAACAGGTAATGTCCTTTTTATGTTTCGGGTTGATTATCTTCCCTGATAAGACCAGTATTTAGCTGCCAATTGCGACGAAATAGTTATAATGTGCGACTTTACATTCCCCAATGGCGATTTTCGTTCGCAGAAAGGGTGACAATCGAGCAATGAAGGTATATTTTGTTTTTTGCCCGAAAATGGCAGAAGATAGCCACACAATGACTGGCAAATCATGAATTTCACCTTCGGGTGCTACGGCATAACAGGCAAATCAAAGATGCGCGGTATTTTACCCGCGGCAGTCATTCACATGCTTTACAGACGGCGCTAAAACGCCTGTCACAATCACACTAAACAAAGAGTACGGAACCCACTCATGGATATTCGTAAGATTAAAAAACTGATCGAGCTGGTTGAAGAATCAGGTATCTCCGAACTGGAAATTTCTGAAGGCGAAGAATCTGTTCGCATCAGCCGCACAACGGCAAACGCCGGTTTTCCGGTGATGCAGCAGGCTTATGCGGCGCCGATGATGCAGCAACCCGCTCTGTCTAACGCTGTCGCGCCAGCGGCTACTCCAGCAATGGAAGCGCCTGCCGCAGCGGAAATCAGTGGTCACATCGTACGCTCCCCAATGGTTGGTACTTTCTACCGCACCCCAAGCCCGGACGCGAAAGCGTTCATCGAAGTGGGCCAGAAAGTGAACGTGGGCGATACCCTGTGCATCGTTGAAGCCATGAAAATGATGAACCAGATCGAAGCTGACAAAGCAGGTACTGTGAAAGCGATTCTGGTCGAAAGTGGTCAACCGGTAGAATTTGACGAGCCACTGGTCGTCATCGAGTAACGAGGCGAACATGTTGGATAAAATTGTCATCGCCAACCGCGGCGAGATCGCACTACGTATTCTTCGAGCCTGTAAAGAACTCGGCATCAAGACCGTCGCTGTGCACTCAAGCGCGGATCGCGATTTAAAACACGTATTGCTGGCGGATGAGACGGTCTGTATTGGCCCGGCACCGTCCGTAAAAAGTTATCTGAACATCCCGGCTATCATTAGCGCCGCTGAAATCACCGGCGCGGTGGCAATCCACCCGGGTTACGGCTTCCTTTCTGAGAACGCCAATTTTGCCGAGCAGGTTGAACGCTCCGGCTTTATCTTTATCGGCCCGAAAGCGGACACCATCCGCCTGATGGGCGATAAAGTGTCCGCGATTACCGCGATGAAAAAAGCGGGCGTGCCGACCGTACCAGGATCTGACGGCCCGCTGGGCGACGATATGAATGCGAACCGCGCTCATGCCAAACGTATTGGCTATCCGGTGATCATCAAAGCGTCCGGTGGCGGCGGCGGCCGCGGTATGCGCGTGGTTCGTAGCGATGCTGAACTGGCGCAGTCCATCTCCATGACCAAAGCGGAAGCGAAAGCGGCTTTCAGCAACGACATGGTATACATGGAAAAATACCTGGAAAATCCACGCCACATCGAAATTCAGGTGCTGGCGGACGGCCAGGGCAACGCTATCTATCTGGCGGAACGCGACTGTTCCATGCAGCGTCGCCACCAGAAAGTGGTTGAAGAAGCCCCGGCGCCAGGCATTACGCCGGAACTGCGTCGCTATATCGGCGAACGCTGCGCGAAAGCGTGCGTAGACATCGGCTATCGCGGCGCAGGGACGTTCGAATTCCTGTTCGAAAACGGCGAGTTCTATTTCATCGAAATGAACACCCGTATTCAGGTTGAACACCCGGTGACTGAAATGATTACCGGCGTCGATTTGATCAAAGAGCAGTTGCGCATCGCGGCGGGTCAGCCGCTGTCGATCATACAGGACGAAGTTGTCGTTCGAGGCCATGCGGTAGAATGCCGTATCAATGCCGAAGATCCGAACACCTTCCTGCCAAGCCCTGGCAAAATCACGCGCTTCCATGCGCCTGGCGGCTTTGGCGTTCGCTGGGAATCTCATATCTACGCGGGCTACACGGTGCCGCCGTACTATGATTCCATGATCGGCAAACTCATCTGCTACGGTGAAAACCGCGACGTGGCGATTGCCCGTATGAAAAATGCCCTGCAGGAACTGATTATCGATGGTATCAAAACCAATATCGATCTGCAGACCCGCATCATGAATGACGAGCACTTCCAGCACGGTGGAACCAACATCCACTATCTGGAGAAAAAACTCGGTCTTCAGGAAAAGTAATCGCACGTTAATCTCAAAAGGCCGGTGAATCCGGCCTTTTTTATTTCTGGGGATAGCGATGCCCCATCATGTACAATTCCCGCTTTCTTCACCCATAAGGGACAAAAAATGGACGCTCGTTTTGTTCAGGCCCATAAAGAGGCGCGCTGGGCGCTGTGGCTGACCCTTTGCTATCTGGCGGCATGGTTAGTGGCTGCTTACTTACCTGGAGACTCGCCGGGAATTACCGGTCTGCCGCACTGGTTCGAGATGGCCTGCTTATTGACGCCGCTGGTCTTTATTTTGCTGTGCTGGGCGATGGTGAAATTCATTTATCGCGATATTCCGCTGGAGGATGACGATGCAGCTTGAGGTCATTCTACCGCTGGTAGCCTATCTGATCGTGGTCTTCGGGGTCTCGATTTACGCTATGCGCAAGCGTACCGCCGGCACTTTTTTAAACGAATATTTTCTTGGCAGCCGTTCGATGGGCGGGATCGTGCTCGCGATGACGCTTACCGCCACCTATATTAGCGCCAGTTCATTTATCGGCGGTCCCGGCGCGGCTTATAAATACGGTCTGGGCTGGGTCTTGCTGGCGATGATCCAGCTTCCCGCCGTCTGGCTTTCACTGGGTATTCTGGGTAAAAAATTCGCTATCCTGGCGCGTCGCTATAATGCCGTCACGCTTAACGATATGCTATTCGCGCGTTACCAAAGCCGCCTGCTGGTGTGGTTGGCAAGCCTGAGTTTATTGGTCGCGTTTATTGGTGCAATGACCGTACAATTTATCGGCGGCGCGCGACTGCTGGAAACCGCGGCGGGAATTCCCTACGAAACCGGCCTGCTAATATTTGGCGTCAGTATCGCACTCTATACGGCGTTTGGCGGCTTTCGCGCCAGCGTACTTAACGATACGCTACAGGGCCTGGTGATGCTGGTCGGCACGATAGTGCTGCTGGTGGGCGTGGTGCATGCGGCGGGCGGTCTAAGTCAGGCCGTTGACACGCTGCACGCTCTCGACCCCAAACTGGTAACGCCGCAGGGCGCCGATGACATACTTTCTCCCGCCTTTATGACCTCTTTTTGGGTACTGGTCTGTTTTGGTGTGATTGGCCTGCCGCATACGGCGGTGCGCTGCATCTCCTATAAAGACAGTAAAGCGGTACACCGGGGCATTATTATCGGTACGATTGTCGTGGCGATTTTAATGTTCGGGATGCACCTTGCCGGCGCGCTGGGTCGCGCGGTGCTTCCGGATCTGACGGTGCCGGATCTGGTGATCCCAACGCTAATGGTGAAAGTTTTGCCGCCGTTTGCCGCCGGGATCTTCCTCGCTGCGCCAATGGCGGCGATCATGTCAACAATTAATGCCCAACTGCTGCAAAGTTCCGCGACGATCATTAAAGATCTCTATCTCAACCTGCGCCCCGATCAGATGCAAAATGAGATCCGGCTGAAGCGTATGTCGGCAGCGATTACATTACTGCTAGGCGCGCTGTTGCTGCTGGCAGCATGGAAACCGCCAGAGATGATCATTTGGCTCAACCTGCTGGCGTTTGGCGGCCTGGAAGCTGTGTTCTTATGGCCGCTGGTATTGGGCCTTTACTGGGAGCGGGCAAACGCGGCAGGTGCGCTAAGCGCCATGATCGTGGGCGGCGTGCTATATGCCCTGCTTGCCACATTTAATATTCAGTACCTGGGCTTTCATCCGATTGTGCCCGCGTTACTGTTAAGTTTATTGGCTTTTCTGATCGGAAACCGATTCGGCTCTTCCGCTTCGCAAGCCACCGTATTGTCTACTGATAAATAAAGAGTTTTGCCATGCCATGGATCCAATTGAAACTGAATACCACCGGCGCGAATGCTGAAGAGCTGAGTGATGCGCTGATGGAAGCGGGCGCCGTTTCCATTACCTTTCAGGATACGCACGATACGCCGGTTTTTGAGCCGTTGCCGGGCGAAACCCGTCTGTGGGGCGATACCGATGTGATCGGTCTGTTCGACGCCGAAACCGACATGAAAGACGTTGTCGCGATTCTGGAGCAACATCCGCTGCTGGGTGCCGGATTTACCCATAAAATCGAACAACTGGAAGATAAAGACTGGGAACGCGAATGGATGGATAATTTCCATCCGATGCGTTTTGGCGAGCGTCTGTGGATTTGTCCCAGCTGGCGTGACATTCCGGACGAGAATGCCGTCAACGTGATGCTCGACCCGGGACTGGCGTTCGGTACGGGTACGCACCCCACCACCTCTTTATGTCTGCAATGGCTGGACGGGCTCGATCTCAACGGCAAAACCGTGATCGACTTTGGCTGCGGTTCAGGCATTCTGGCGATTGCCGCGCTGAAACTGGGAGCAGCAAAGGCGATTGGTATTGATATCGATCCACAAGCTATTCAGGCCAGTCGCGATAATGCCGAACGCAACGGCGTGTCTGACCGGCTGGAGCTGTACCTGCCGAAAGACCAGCCAGAAGCCATGAAAGCCGACGTGGTCGTCGCTAACATCCTGGCAGGCCCATTACGCGAACTGGCCCCGTTAATCAGCGTACTGCCCGTTGAGGGCGGTCTGCTGGGGCTTTCAGGTATTCTCGCCAGCCAGGCGGAAAGCGTCTGTGATGCTTACGCCGAGCTTTTCACTCTCGACCCGGTCGTCGAAAAAGAAGAGTGGTGCCGCATTACTGGCCGTAAGAAATAATTCTTGTCAGCGTGGTCGCCCGGCCACGCTTTTCTCCACACAACTGCCTTAACGCCTTTCAGGCACCGAGACATCATTAAATTCATCAAATGAATGCCTGAAATAACTTCTTTGTCACTATCCGTCTGGATGATCAGCAGCTACCAGCGAACAAAAGGTACTGGCGTTTTAACGGGTCGCAGCCATCGCCCTCGTACTTAGTAAATGCTATCCGGGTTGTTCTGCAGCATCCGCTAGCCCTCTCTTCAGCGCAGCTGGAAAAATTTATGCGTGCCGTTCATGAACACAAAAGCGCGTCTGTGCGCCCCCTTCCGACTGGCAATGGAGAAAAGTCACGCGCAGCGGGAAGTGATCTTGTCCTGAAACGAGACGGCGATCCCATTCATTTGGGGTAATTAGCTTATAAAAAAAGCAGATTATTCCGCTTATCTTGTTTCTGGACGAAGAAATAGAGAGAAGTTACGGGAATTTGTAAGCGCGTACAAAACCGCCGACAATAAATAACCCTATGATTTTACTGAATTATAAATTTATTTTGCTGTTTTTAAGCACGATTCATTGATCTACAACAGTGGATTGTTCAAAGTTTGGCCTTTCATCTCGTGCAAAAAATGCGTAATATACGCCGCCTTGCAGTCACAGTATGGTCATTTCTTAACTCATGCGCATCGGACAATATCAGCTCAGAAATCGCCTGATCGCAGCGCCCATGGCTGGCATTACTGACAGACCTTTCCGGACGCTGTGCTATGAGATGGGAGCAGGATTGACAGTATCCGAGATGATGTCTTCTAACCCGCAAGTGTGGGAAAGCGATAAATCTCGTTTACGGATGGTGCACGTTGATGAGCCAGGAATTCGCACGGTGCAAATTGCCGGTAGCGACCCTGTTGAGATGGCCGATGCCGCACGTATTAACGTGGAAAGCGGCGCCCAGATTATTGATATCAATATGGGGTGCCCGGCGAAGAAAGTGAATCGTAAGCTGGCAGGTTCAGCCCTCTTGCAGTACCCGGATTTAGTGAAGTCTATACTCATCGGGGTCGTAAACGCAGTGGACGTTCCTGTGACTCTCAAGATTCGCACCGGCTGGGCGCCGGAACACCGTAACTGCGTAGAGATTGCCCAACTGGCTGAAGATTGTGGTATTCAGGCTCTGACCATCCATGGCCGCACCCGCGCCTGTTTGTTCAACGGAGAAGCTGAATACGACAGTATTCGGGCAGTTAAGCAGAAAGTTTCCATTCCGATTATCGCGAATGGCGACATTACTAACCCGCATAAAGCCAGAGCTGTTCTCGACTATACAGGGGCGGATGCCCTGATGATAGGCCGCGCAGCTCAGGGAAGACCCTGGATCTTTCGGGAAATCCAGCATTATCTGGACACTGGGGAGCTGCTTCCGCCGCTGCCGCTGGCAGAGGTAAAGCGCTTGCTTTGCACGCATGTTCGGGAACTGCATGACTTTTACGGTCAGGCAAAAGGGTACCGAATCGCGCGTAAACACGTCTCCTGGTATCTCCAGGAGCACGCTCCAGACGACCAGTTTCGGCGCACATTCAACGCTATTGAGGACGCCAGCGAACAGCTGGAGGCGTTGGAGGCATACTTCGAAAATTTTGCGTAAACAGAAATAAAGAGCTGACAGAACTATGTTCGAACAACGCGTAAATTCTGACGTACTGACCGTTTCTACCGTTAACTCTCAGGATCAGGTAACCCAAAAACCCCTGCGTGACTCGGTTAAACAGGCACTGAAGAACTATTTTGCTCAACTGAATGGTCAGGACGTTAATGACCTGTATGAGCTGGTACTGGCTGAAGTAGAACAGCCCCTGTTGGACATGGTGATGCAATACACCCGTGGTAACCAGACCCGTGCTGCTCTGATGATGGGCATCAACCGTGGTACGCTGCGTAAAAAATTAAAAAAATACGGCATGAACTAATTTCGATTAGCTAACTGCTTGTTTAAAAAGGCGCTACTCGGCATGGGGAAGCGCCTTTTTTATACGCATCACATGGAATTTGGTCATGAAAGCGGAATGTGAACCTCAGTACTTTGGCGATGAATCGAAGAAGATTATTCACGGTGACGCGCTAACAGAACTTAAAAAACTGCCTTCTGAAAGCATTGACTTAATTTTTGCCGATCCACCTTACAATATCGGAAAAGATTTCGACGGTATGGTGGAATCCTGGGACGAAGCGTCTTTTCTGGCCTGGCTGTATGAATGCATTGATGAATGCCACCGCGTACTGAAGAAACACGGCACCATGTACATCATGAATAGCACAGAAAATATGCCGTATATCGATCTCAAATGCCGAACGCTTTTTACCATCAAAAGCCGTATCGTCTGGTCCTATGATAGTTCCGGGGTGCAGGCGAAAAAATACTTTGGTTCTATGTATGAACCGATCCTGATGATGGTAAAAAACCCGAAAAGCTATACCTTTAACCGTGACGCGATTCTGGTCGAGACCACCACGGGCGCCAAGCGCGCGCTAATCGATTATCGAAAAAACCCGCCCCAACCATACAATCAGAAAAAAGTGCCGGGCAACGTCTGGTCATTTCCTCGCGTACGTTATCTGATGGATGAATATGAAAACCATCCTACGCAAAAGCCCAGCGCGCTGTTAAAACGGATCATACTGGCCTCTTCTAACCCGAGCGATACCGTATTGGACCCTTTCGCGGGCAGTTTCACCACAGGCGCTGTCGCAGCGGTGTCAGGTCGTAAGTTTATCGGTATTGAACTCAATAATGAGTACGTAAAAATGGGGCTCAGAAGATTGAGCGTCACTTCGCATTATTCAGAAAATGAACTTGCAAAAGTCAAAAAGAGAAAAACACAAAACCTGTCCAAAAAGCAGCGAAATGTCGGGATAAACGCGCTATCTTCAGAGAAGTAAAAGCATTGTAAGTCCGCTTTTCAGCGTCAAAATTTCATGTATATTCCCAGCACGCATGGGCATGAATACACAGGATTTGACGATGATACGTAAGTATTGGTGGCTGGTTGTTTTTGCCGTCTCCGTTTTTCTTTTTGATGCGCTTTTGATGCAATGGATCGAATTGATGGCAACTGAACAGGATAAGTGCCGAAACATGGATTCGGTTAACCCTCTCAAATTGATCAATTGTACCGATCTGGAGTAGCGAACCGGGCGATTTAACCTATGATTATTTATCACCCGGATTTCTTTTATCCCTTATAAAAACAGGGAATTAAAACACGTTGAGGATAAAAGAAGGGGTGATACTGTCTCGTCCTTTTTTTTCCTGCATAACCAATGAGCTAATGATACATGCCGGTTAGTGAGTACAACCACATCCTTGTGGCGGTTTCATTTGCTGTCGCTATTTTTGCGTCCTATACCGCATTAAATATGGCCGGACGCGTAGCCGGAAGCGCCCGATCAAACGCCAGAATATGGCTAATGGGCGGCGGCTTCGCGCTGGGCGTCGGTATTTGGGCGATGCATTTTGTCGGGATGCTGGCGATGGATCACGCGATGAACATGCGCTTCGATCCGTTCCTCACCGGCCTCTCCATGCTGATCGCGATCGGCTCCTCCCTGTTTGCGCTATGGCTGGTTAGCGCTGAAAAACTACGCCTGCGCCGTTTACTGCCGGGCGCGCTGGTGATGGGACTGGGCATCAGCGCAATGCATTATACCGGGATGGCGGCGCTGCAATTTGCTTCCATTATCGTCTGGAATAGCGCATGGGTTGCCCTCTCTATCATTATCGCGCTACTGGCGTCCTGCGGCGCGCTGTGGCTCACGTTCCGCCTGCGTCATGAGGGAACAGATGTCGCCCTGAGGCGAGCAGGCGCTGCGGTATTAATGGGGATAGCTATCGCCGGCATGCATTACGCCGGCATGAAGGCCGCACACTTTCCCCAAAACTGGCCGATGGAGCATCGTGGCGTCGATAGCAACTGGCTGGCTGTTCTTGTCAGCGTGGTCGCGCTGACTATCCTGGGCATTACTCTGCTGGTTTCTTTATTTGACGCCCGGCTTCAGGCCCGCACCGCACTACTTGCCTCTTCGCTGGCGCAGGCGAACCAGGAACTGGCGCAGTTGGCGCTGCATGATACGCTCACCCGTTTACCAAACCGGGTACTCCTTGAGGATCGTCTGGAACAGGCCATCAGCAAAGCGAATCGGGAAAGCTCGTCTTTCGCGCTACTGTTTATGGATCTGGATGGCTTTAAAGCCGTTAATGACGCTTATGGTCATGATATCGGCGATAAGCTACTGGTAGCGGTCACGCATCGTCTGAACCAACCGCTGAGCGGGCAGTTTACCCTGGCGCGGATTGGCGGCGACGAATTTGTGCTGCTTGCAGAAGTCAGCGCGCCTGACGAAGCGGCTTCCCTTGCCAGCGCGCTGGTACATTCGATAGATGCGCCCTTTACGATAGATCCGTACGAACTGGTCGTCACCCTTAGCGTGGGAATAGCGCTCTATCCGCTGGACGGAAAAAACGAACGGGAACTGATGTTCAACGCCGATGCCGCAATGTACCACACGAAACATACGGGGCGTAACGGATACCATTTCTTTCAGCCATCAATGAATATGCTGGCGCAAACCCAACTTCAGCTAATGAATGACCTGTGGCTGGCGCTGGAAAGACAAGAGCTCAGGCTGGTGTATCAGCCTAAATTTCAGGCTCCTGCCGGCCCCATTGTAGGATTTGAGGCCCTGTTGCGCTGGTATCATCCAAAACAAGGCGTACTGAATCCTGACCAGTTTTTACCGCTGGCGGAAAAAACGGGTCTTATCGTCACTATCGGTAGCTGGGTGATAGACGAGGCGTGTCGACAGCTCCGCGAGTGGCACTTACAGGGATACGCCTTATGGTCAGTGGCGGTAAATCTGTCCGCCTTACAATTTGAGCAGCCCGGGCTTGTGGACACCATTACGCGGAGCCTGGCCCGACACAGTATCCGTCCCGATTTATTGATTCTGGAAATCACCGAAACCACGGCGATGAACAAGCCAGAGCAAAGCGTCGCTATACTCACCAGATTAACGGAAATGGGGGTTAAGGCCTCTATTGACGACTTTGGCACCGGTTATTCCAGCCTTCTCTATCTGAAACGTCTTCCGGCGTGCGAACTAAAAATTGATCGCGCTTTCGTACATGAACTCAGCGAGGCAGGCGACGGCGCGACTATTGTTGCGGCTATTGTCGCGCTGGCGAAAGCGTTAAATCTGCAAATTGTGGCAGAAGGGGTAGAAAATGAAACACAGCAACAATTTTTGACCCAGTTAGGATGCCATACGCTTCAGGGGTTCCTGCTTGGCAAGCCGCGTACGGCAGAGGAAATTGCTCGCGATATTCGGGACTCTGCCAATATATTCACAAGGCCAATATATAATATCAACTCAAAATAATCTCAGGCTTCTTCCGCCTGTTGTTCATTTGGCATTAATTGCCTCACACTGCCATCCGGGCTTAGCATTTTTAATACATTATCGACTAATGCAGGCGCCTGCTTATAAAGATCATAACTTGTGGGATTCATTAACCAGTTCTTTACTATTCCGCTAAAACTACCATGCAGAATAATTAATATGACATCCAGATCAAGACTGCCTGAGATCAGCTTTTTATCCATACATCGCTGTAATACTTCAAGCAGCGACTGATGATGGAAACCAATCTTCTCCCGAATGGCCTGTTCCGATATCATACCATTATGGAATTCACATTTATGATATAAAATCTGCATTAATGCCTGCTGACGAGGCACTGCCGCAATATATTGTAAGGCTGCAATAAATTTCTCTCGTAGATCCTGTAAAGGATTATCATTCCAGCATCCCGTAAGCCTATCCTGAATAAGTTCGCGTAAAGGTGGTTGCTGTAACCAAACCTCATTAAACAACTGCGTTTTATTCTCAAAGTGCCAGTAGATGGCGCCCCGCGTGACATCAGCGGCATCAGCGATATCATTCAACGTCGTGTTGGCAACGCCGCGCAAAGCGAACTGCGCAATAGCGGTTTCAATCAAATGTTGCCGCGTTTTAAGCGCATCCGCCTTCGTTTTCTTCGCCATAATTAAGATATCCTGGACCATAAAAACGATAAATACGCTGATAAAATACTCAGCACAAAAAACAACTTTACCATGTCCTTTTTAGTCAGACGAGAGACAGCCATTTTTATTTCGCACAATATCGCCAAATCAATAATAAAAACAAATAAATTAATAAAACATATTCATATAAAATATATATTTCTAATTATGTTATTCAACATCATGATTTTACTAATCGGGACATTATGAAACGACAGGGAATAGTTCTTTTTTTTTGCTTTTATGTGCCGTGAACCCCATCCCAAAATAAGTATTGCTTACATCACAAGCTAATAATTTGTAGGATACCCCACTGCTATTCTATTTTTCGCGCGTTAACGCCTTACCGTTATCCGGTGAATAACGAGCTTTCGGTTTTTTAAGGAACAGTAATGACGAAACATGCCAGGTTTTCACTCCTGCCCTCATTCATCATATTCTCTGCTGCGCTGCTGGCCGGTTGTAATGACCAGGGAGATACCCAGGCTCATGCCGGCGAGCCGCAAGTCACCGTCCATGTGGTCGAAACAGCGCCGCTAGCCGTAACGACCGAACTTCCCGGACGTACGTCCGCATTTCGCATTGCGGAGGTTCGCCCCCAGGTGAGCGGGATCGTGCTTAAAAGAAACTTCACCGAAGGTAGCGATGTAGAGGCCGGGCAGTCGCTTTATCAGATCGATCCTGCCACTTATCAGGCCGATTATGACAGCGCTAAAGGCGAACTTGCTAAAAGCGAAGCGGCTACGGCTATCGCGCACCTGACGGTCAAACGCTATGTTCCACTGGTCGGCACAAAATATATCAGCCAACAGGAATATGATCAGGCGATTGCCGACGCCCGCCAGGCCGATGCCGCCGTTGTGGCGGCAAAAGCCGCTGTTGAAAGCGCGCGTATTAACCTTGCGTATACCAAAGTCACCTCACCCATCAGCGGCCGTATAGGAAAATCTAATGTGACTGAAGGCGCGCTGGTGACTAATGGTCAGTCAACTGAACTGGCTACCGTGCAGCAACTCGACCCGATTTATGTCGACGTGACGCAATCAAGCAACGACTTTATGCGACTCAAGCAATCCGTCGAACAAGGTAACCTGCATAAAGACAGCGCCAGTAGCACGGTTCAACTGGTAATGGAAAATGGTCAGGTCTACCCGATTAAAGGCACGCTGCAATTTTCCGACGTTACCGTAGATGAAAGCACCGGCTCTATCACGCTCAGGGCGGTTTTCCCTAACCCGCAACACAGTCTGCTTCCCGGTATGTTTGTTCGCGCACGCATTGATGAAGGCGTCCAGCCCAATGCCATCCTTGTCCCCCAGCAGGGCGTGACCCGCACGCCGCGCGGCGACGCAATGGTGATGGTGGTTAACGATAAAAGCCAGGTCGAAGCCCGCAATGTCGTGGCGGCGCAGGCTATTGGCGATAAATGGCTCATCAGCGAAGGGTTAAAACCGGGCGATAAAGTCATCGTCAGCGGCTTACAAAAAGCGCGACCGGGCGTCCAGGTGAAAGCCACTACCGATGCTCCTGCAGCGAAAACGGCGCAATAAGGTAACCGTACATGGCAAACTTTTTTATTAGACGTCCTATTTTCGCCTGGGTTCTGGCCATTATCCTGATGATGGCTGGCGCACTGGCAATAATGCAACTTCCCGTTGCGCAGTATCCAACCATTGCGCCGCCAGCGGTTTCTATTTCTGCAACCTATCCTGGCGCGGATGCGCAGACGGTACAGGATACGGTCACTCAGGTTATCGAACAAAATATGAACGGTATCGATAACCTGATGTATATGTCCTCTACCAGCGACTCTGCTGGTAGCGTGACCATCACCCTGACCTTCCAGTCCGGAACCGATCCGGATATCGCGCAGGTTCAGGTGCAAAATAAATTGCAGCTCGCCACGCCTTTACTGCCGCAAGAAGTCCAGCAGCAGGGGATTAGCGTTGAAAAGTCCAGCAGCAGCTTTTTGATGGTCGCCGGGTTCGTCTCGGATAATCCGAACACTACCCAGGACGACATCTCTGACTATGTCGCCTCTAACATTAAGGATTCTATCAGCCGTCTGAATGGTGTGGGCGACGTTCAGCTCTTTGGCGCACAGTACGCCATGCGTATCTGGCTGGATGCGAATCTGCTAAATAAATACCAACTCACGCCAGTTGACGTCATCAACCAGTTAAAAGTACAGAACGACCAGATTGCGGCAGGCCAACTGGGCGGTACGCCAGCATTACCGGGCCAGCAGCTTAACGCCTCAATCATCGCCCAAACGCGTCTGAAAGATCCGGAAGAGTTCGGCAAAGTTACGTTGCGCGTCAATACCGACGGCTCTGTCGTCCATCTCAAAGATGTCGCGCGTATTGAGCTTGGCGGTGAAAACTATAACGTTGTAGCGCGCATTAACGGTAAACCGGCCTCCGGTCTCGGTATTAAACTGGCGACCGGCGCTAACGCGCTGGATACCGCAACCGCAATCAAAGCGAAACTGGCGGAACTGCAGCCTTTCTTCCCTCAGGGGATGAAGGTGGTTTATCCTTATGACACAACGCCCTTCGTAAAAATATCTATCCACGAAGTGGTAAAAACGCTGTTTGAAGCGATTATTCTGGTGTTCCTGGTAATGTATCTGTTCTTACAGAATATCCGGGCAACCCTGATTCCTACCATCGCTGTTCCTGTCGTGTTGCTAGGCACTTTTGCGGTACTCGCCGCCTTTGGCTATTCCATCAATACCCTGACGATGTTCGGCATGGTACTGGCGATAGGGCTGTTGGTTGATGATGCGATAGTGGTCGTAGAAAACGTTGAACGTGTAATGATGGAGGATAACCTTTCTCCCCGAGAGGCGACGGAAAAATCCATGTCGCAGATTCAGGGAGCGCTGGTTGGTATCGCGATGGTACTGTCTGCGGTATTCATCCCGATGGCCTTTTTTGGCGGCTCGACCGGGGCAATTTATCGCCAGTTCTCTATTACTATTGTTTCAGCAATGGCGCTATCCGTTCTGGTTGCGTTGATTCTGACGCCAGCGCTATGCGCTACGCTGCTTAAACCCGTATCTGCTGAACATCACGAGAAAAAAAGCGGCTTCTTTGGCTGGTTCAATACCAGGTTTGACCACAGCGTTAACCACTATACTAACAGCGTAAGCGGCATCGTGCGTAATACGGGTCGCTATCTCATTATCTATCTACTTATTGTAGTCGGAATGGCGGTTCTGTTTTTACGCCTCCCGACCTCCTTCCTGCCGGAAGAAGATCAGGGGGTATTCCTGACCATGATTCAGCTCCCCTCTGGCGCTACGCAAGAACGTACGCAGAAAGTGCTGGATCAAGTCACTCATTACTACCTGAATAATGAAAAAGCGAACGTCGAAAGCGTGTTTACCGTAAACGGCTTTAGCTTTAGCGGTCAGGGACAAAACTCAGGGATGGCATTTGTCAGCCTTAAACCCTGGGAAGAGCGTAACGGTGAAGAAAATAGCGTCGAAGCCGTTATCGCCAGAGCGACACGCGCCTTCAGCCAGATTCGCGACGGGTTGGTGTTCCCCTTCAACATGCCAGCAATTGTCGAGTTAGGTACCGCGACAGGTTTCGACTTTGAACTGATTGATCAGGGAGGACTCGGTCACGATGCGTTAACAAAAGCGCGTAATCAACTCCTGGGTATGGTCGCGAAGCATCCTGACCTATTAGTGCGCGTACGCCCGAACGGGCTGGAAGACACGCCACAGTTCAAGCTGGATGTCGATCAAGAAAAAGCGCAGGCGCTCGGTGTTTCGCTGTCTGATATCAACGAAACCATCTCCGCGGCGTTGGGCGGCTATTACGTTAACGACTTTATCGATCGCGGACGAGTGAAAAAAGTATACGTTCAGGCTGACGCTCAGTTCCGTATGCTGCCGGGAGATATCAACAATCTTTATGTTCGCAGCGCTAATGGCGAGATGGTGCCCTTCTCTACCTTTAGCTCAGCACGGTGGATTTATGGTTCGCCACGCCTGGAACGCTATAACGGGATGCCGTCAATGGAACTGCTCGGTGAAGCAGCGCCCGGACGAAGTACCGGTGAAGCCATGTCGTTAATGGAAAACCTGGCTTCACAGCTGCCAAACGGTATTGGCTATGACTGGACAGGTATGTCGTATCAGGAACGGTTGTCAGGTAACCAGGCGCCGGCGCTGTACGCAATCTCACTCATTGTCGTTTTCCTCTGCCTTGCCGCTCTGTATGAAAGCTGGTCAATTCCGTTCTCGGTAATGCTGGTCGTACCGCTCGGCGTGGTTGGCGCTCTGCTTGCAGCGTCATTGCGCGGTCTGAACAATGACGTTTACTTCCAGGTTGGCTTGTTAACCACTATTGGCCTTTCTGCTAAAAACGCCATCCTGATTGTCGAGTTCGCCAAAGATCTCATGGAGAAAGAAGGACGTGGATTGATTGAAGCGACGCTGGAAGCATCCCGTATGCGTTTACGTCCTATTCTAATGACCTCGCTGGCCTTTATTCTCGGGGTAATGCCGTTAGTTATCAGTCGTGGCGCAGGTAGTGGTGCACAGAACGCAGTAGGCACAGGGGTTATGGGGGGAATGTTAACCGCAACCTTATTAGCTATCTTCTTCGTGCCAGTATTCTTCGTTGTTGTAAAACGCCGATTTAATCGCCATCATGATTAACCGGTAAACAGAGGCGTCTTCGGACGCCTTTTTAAACGGTATGTCTTTATCTCCGCTATTCCCCCTCTCCGCTTACCTCTGCATTCTCCATAGTTTTTACAATTCACATGAATTGAGATGATTCCTCATGTCGGCCATTTTTTCTGTGGTGGTAAAATAACTCTCGTTTTCGCAGCGGTTAGAGCCAGCATTTACGTTGCTGTACTTCGCGAAACGCTGATTAATGAGGTAACACCATGAAAAGACTAATTCCAGTTGCATTGCTTACCACCTTATTGGCAGGTTGTGCACATGATTCTCCCTGCGTACCGGTTTATGACGATCAAGGGCGACTGGTTCATACCAATACATGTATGAAAGGTACAACGCAGGATAACTGGGAGACAGCAGGCGCTATTGCTGGCGGCGCTGCGGCGGTAGCAGGGTTGACGATGGGTATCATTGCGCTTTCTAAATGATACATGCAGGCGCGGCAATGCCGCGCTTTCAGTAATAATATAAAGGTCGTAAGGATACTCAGCGACGTAATCTGTTCAGCCTATCCCCCGAAAGTTAACACGATAAAACGCTCTCTTTTCTTACTCGCCCATCCCGATGGTATTTATTCTATTCCTTGTCCGATGCAGACAAAATTGTAGCTTGATAGCATCGTAAGCCGCATTACAAACACGCTTTATACAGTAAGACTTAGCGCGTGGTCATTAGGCGTAAATTATTACAGACAGTCTGGATATAAACCGGAGCATACACGTAATACATGAGGATTTTGAGCACTGCCCCAGGGCCAAACTGGCAAATAAAATAGCCTAATGGGCCAGATTCTTAGTCCTCAGCGAATATCTCTATTGCTTATTAGAGGCGTAAGTAAAAGCCGTTTGTACATCTACTTCAGCACGGTTCACATTCGATGGTTCAGGCGGATATATGGCGGGAAATCACGTTTACTAAAACGGTTTTTATCCACTCTACGAAGATGTTTAAAACGCGTCGGCGCCATTAACCGATAACTTTTTCCATAGAGAGATAAATGCAAAAAGGCCCAATCTTTCGATTGGGCCCTTTGCTTTATTTGATGTCTGGCAGTTTATGGCGGGCGTCCTGCCCGCCCCCCTACAGGCCGTTGCTGCGCAACGTTCAAATCCGCTCCCGGCGGATTTGTCCTCCTCAGGAGACTACTCACCGACAAACAACAGATAAAACAAAAGGCCCAGTCTTTCGACTGAGCCTTTTGTTTTATTTGATGTCTGGCAGTTCCCTACTCTCGCATGGGGAGACCCCACACTACCATCGGCGCTACGGCGTTTCACTTCTGAGTTCGGCATGGGGTCAGGTGGGACCACCGCGCTACTGCCGCCAGACAAATTCTTTTTCAAATGCCGAACTTTAACCGTATTAAGTGGTGCTGATACCCAGAGTCGAACTGGGGACCTCACCCTTACCAAGGGTGCGCTCTACCAACTGAGCCATATCAGCACACTAAATTTGATGCCTGGCAGTTCCCTACTCTTGCATGGGGAGACCCCACACTACCATCGGCGCTACGGCGTTTCACTTCTGAGTTCGGCATGGGGTCAGGTGGGACCACCGCGCTAGTGCCGCCAGGCAAATCCTTTGTGCTCTGTCCTGTGTCTTTTACGCTGATACGGCGTTGGCTGCTCTTGCGAACGTCAGTCACATACTTCTGTATGCTCCTTCCGTCGCCGCGTTTGCCGCCTTGTCTCAGCGCAAAATCCTTCGGACTCTGAATCTGAGCTGAAAATTGTTGTCTTCTCAACCGCCAAAACATCTTCGGCGTTGTAAGGTTAAGCCTCACGGTTCATTAGTACCGGTTAGCTCAACGCATCGCTGCGCTTACACACCCGGCCTATCAACGTCGTCGTCTTCAACGTTCCTTCAGGAGACTCTAAGTCTCAGGGAGAACTCATCTCGGGGCAAGTTTCGTGCTTAGATGCTTTCAGCACTTATCTCTTCCGCATTTAGCTACCGGGCAGTGCCATTGGCATGACAACCCGAACACCAGTGATGCGTCCACTCCGGTCCTCTCGTACTAGGAGCAGCCCCCCTCAGTTCTCCAGCGCCCACGGCAGATAGGGACCGAACTGTCTCACGACGTTCTAAACCCAGCTCGCGTACCACTTTAAATGGCGAACAGCCATACCCTTGGGACCTACTTCAGCCCCAGGATGTGATGAGCCGACATCGAGGTGCCAAACACCGCCGTCGATATGAACTCTTGGGCGGTATCAGCCTGTTATCCCCGGAGTACCTTTTATCCGTTGAGCGATGGCCCTTCCATTCAGAACCACCGGATCACTATGACCTGCTTTCGCACCTGCTCGCGCCGTCACGCTCGCAGTCAAGCTGGCTTATGCCATTGCACTAACCTCCTGATGTCCGACCAGGATTAGCCAACCTTCGTGCTCCTCCGTTACTCTTTAGGAGGAGACCGCCCCAGTCAAACTACCCACCAGACACTGTCCGCAACCCGG
>NZ_JBEUJO010000018.1:0-33585 GCF_043356435.1 Salmonella sp. SJTUF15591
CCGGAAGAAAAAGCGCGTGGTATCACCATCAACACTTCTCACGTTGAATACGATACCCCGACCCGCCACTACGCACACGTAGACTGCCCGGGGCACGCCGACTATGTTAAAAACATGATCACCGGTGCTGCTCAGATGGACGGCGCGATCCTGGTTGTTGCTGCGACTGACGGCCCGATGCCGCAGACCCGTGAGCACATCCTGCTGGGTCGTCAGGTAGGCGTTCCGTACATCATCGTGTTCCTGAACAAATGCGACATGGTTGATGACGAAGAGCTGCTGGAACTGGTTGAAATGGAAGTTCGTGAACTTCTGTCTCAGTACGACTTCCCGGGCGACGACACTCCGATCGTTCGTGGTTCTGCTCTGAAAGCGCTGGAAGGCGACGCAGAGTGGGAAGCGAAAATCATCGAACTGGCTGGCTTCCTGGATTCTTACATTCCGGAACCAGAGCGTGCGATTGACAAGCCGTTCCTGCTGCCGATCGAAGACGTATTCTCCATCTCCGGTCGTGGTACCGTTGTTACCGGTCGTGTAGAACGCGGTATCATCAAAGTGGGCGAAGAAGTTGAAATCGTTGGTATCAAAGAGACTCAGAAGTCTACCTGTACTGGCGTTGAAATGTTCCGCAAACTGCTGGACGAAGGCCGTGCCGGTGAGAACGTAGGTGTTCTGCTGCGTGGTATCAAACGTGAAGAAATCGAACGTGGTCAGGTACTGGCTAAGCCGGGCACCATCAAGCCGCACACCAAGTTCGAATCTGAAGTGTACATTCTGTCCAAAGATGAAGGCGGCCGTCATACTCCGTTCTTCAAAGGCTACCGTCCGCAGTTCTACTTCCGTACTACTGACGTGACTGGCACCATCGAACTGCCGGAAGGCGTAGAGATGGTAATGCCGGGCGACAACATCAAAATGGTTGTTACCCTGATCCACCCGATCGCGATGGACGACGGTCTGCGTTTCGCAATCCGTGAAGGCGGCCGTACCGTTGGCGCGGGCGTTGTTGCTAAAGTTCTCGGCTAATCGCTGATAACATTTGACGCAATGCGCAATAAAAGGGCATCATTTGATGCCCTTTTTGCACGCTTTCACACCAGAACCTGGCTCATCAGTGATTTTATTTGTCATAATCATTGCTGAGACAGGCTCTGTAGAGGGCGTATAATCCGAAAGGCGAATAAGCGTTTCGATTTGGATTGCCTCGCGATTGCGGGGTGAAAATGTTTGTAGAATACTTCTGACAGGTTGGTTTATGAGTGCGAATACCGAAGCTCAAGGGAGCGGGCGCGGCCTGGAAGCGATGAAGTGGATAGTTGTTGCCATATTGCTGATCGTCGCAATCGTCGGCAACTACCTCTATCGCGACATGATGCTGCCGCTGCGTGCGCTGGCCGTAGTAATTCTGATTGCTGCAGCGGGTGGTGTCGCGCTGTTGACGACAAAAGGTAAAGCAACCGTTGCTTTTGCCCGTGAAGCGAGAACCGAAGTCCGTAAGGTCATTTGGCCGACTCGCCAGGAAACGCTGCACACCACGCTGATCGTCGCTGCGGTTACTGCAGTTATGTCACTGATCCTGTGGGGACTGGATGGTATTCTGGTTCGCCTGGTATCCTTTATCACTGGCCTGAGGTTCTGAGATGTCTGAAGCACCTAAAAAGCGCTGGTACGTCGTTCAGGCGTTTTCCGGTTTTGAAGGCCGCGTAGCCACATCGCTGCGCGAGCATATCAAATTACACAATATGGAAGAGCTGTTTGGCGAAGTCATGGTGCCGACTGAAGAAGTCGTTGAAATCCGTGGCGGCCAGCGTCGTAAGAGCGAGCGCAAATTCTTCCCTGGCTACGTATTAGTTCAGATGGTGATGAACGACGCGAGCTGGCACCTGGTGCGTAGCGTTCCGCGCGTCATGGGCTTTATCGGCGGTACCTCTGACCGTCCGGCGCCAATCAGCGATAAAGAAGTTGATGCGATTATGAACCGTCTGCAGCAGGTGGGTGATAAGCCGCGGCCGAAAACTCTGTTTGAACCGGGTGAAATGGTTCGTGTTAACGACGGTCCGTTCGCAGACTTTAACGGCGTTGTCGAAGAAGTCGATTATGAGAAGTCTCGCCTGAAAGTGTCTGTTTCTATCTTCGGTCGTGCGACCCCGGTAGAGCTGGACTTCAGCCAGGTTGAGAAAGCGTAAGGCTGCGATCAAAAAAGCAGCGATCTAATCGTTGCATAGGGCGCGAAATTGACATACAATTTCGCGCCTTTTGTTTTTATGGGCCTTATGCCCATAAAGCGATATTTATCACGGGGAGCTTCTTTGAAGCGATACTACCCAATTCGAGGAATTTAGAATGGCTAAGAAAGTACAAGCCTACGTCAAGCTGCAGGTTGCAGCTGGTATGGCGAACCCGAGTCCGCCGGTTGGTCCAGCACTGGGTCAGCAGGGTGTGAACATCATGGAATTCTGCAAAGCGTTCAACGCAAAAACGGATTCCATCGAAAAAGGTCTGCCGATTCCGGTTGTTATTACCGTTTACGCTGACCGTTCTTTCACCTTCGTTACCAAAACGCCTCCGGCAGCTGTTCTGCTGAAAAAAGCGGCTGGTATCAAGTCTGGTTCCGGCAAGCCGAACAAAGACAAAGTAGGTAAAATTTCCCGCGCTCAGCTGCAGGAAATCGCGCAGACCAAAGCTGCCGACATGACCGGTGCCGACATTGAAGCGATGACTCGCTCCATCGAAGGTACTGCACGTTCCATGGGCCTGGTAGTGGAGGACTAAGAAATGGCTAAACTGACCAAGCGTATGCGCGTGATCCGTGAAAAAGTTGATGCGACCAAACAGTACGACATCAACGAAGCTATTGCCCTGCTGAAAGAGCTGGCCACTGCTAAATTCAACGAAAGCGTTGACGTTGCCGTTAACCTCGGCATCGATGCTCGTAAATCTGACCAGAACGTTCGTGGCGCGACTGTACTGCCGCACGGTACTGGCCGTTCTGTTCGCGTTGCCGTATTTACCCAGGGCCCGAACGCTGAAGCAGCTAAAGCTGCTGGCGCTGAGCTGGTAGGTATGGAAGATCTGGCTGACCAGATCAAGAAAGGCGAAATGAACTTCGACGTTGTTATCGCATCCCCGGATGCAATGCGCGTTGTTGGCCAGCTGGGCCAGGTTCTGGGTCCGCGCGGCCTGATGCCAAACCCGAAAGTCGGTACCGTAACGCCGAACGTTGCTGAAGCGGTTAAGAACGCTAAAGCAGGTCAGGTTCGTTACCGTAACGACAAAAACGGCATCATCCACACCACCATCGGTAAAGTGGACTTTGACGCTGACAAACTGAAAGAAAACCTGGAAGCTCTGCTGGTTGCGCTGAAAAAAGCAAAACCGAGCCAGGCGAAAGGCGTGTACATCAAGAAAGTTAGCATCTCCACCACCATGGGTGCTGGCGTTGCCGTTGATCAGGCTGGTCTGAGCGCATCTGCGAACTAAGATTAGTCTTTACGTGGGCGGTGATTTTGTCTACAATCTTACCCCCACGTATTCTGCTAGTTGCAGACGTATATCCGAGATATTCGGGTTGTGGCAAGGCGGCAACTGAGTGAGTCGCCAGGAGCATAGCTAACTATGTGACTGGTGCGAACGAAGGAAGCCAACGCCGCCACAAGCTGAATAGCGACGGATAGAAAAGATTTGTTCGTTGGAGCCTGGCCTATCCAGGCCTCCGTCGAAGACCGCAGGCGTCTCGCAAGAGGCTTAATCCCCTGCGTAGACGGTGACAGAACGCTAAGATTATTTTTGATACTCTGGCTTGTTTCTGCTCACCGTATTAAGACGCTCTTCTCGTTGAGATGAGTGAAGTGAGTTCCGGAACATGAGTTCCGGCAAACATCCAGGAGCAAAGCTAATGGCTTTAAATCTTCAAGACAAACAAGCGATTGTTGCTGAAGTCAGCGAAGTAGCCAAAGGCGCGCTGTCTGCAGTAGTTGCGGATTCCCGTGGCGTAACTGTAGATAAAATGACTGAACTGCGTAAAGCAGGTCGTGAAGCTGGCGTATACATGCGTGTTGTTCGTAACACCCTGCTGCGTCGCGTCGTTGAAGGTACTCAGTTCGAGTGCCTGAAAGACACGTTTGTTGGTCCGACCCTGATTGCATACTCTATGGAACACCCGGGCGCTGCTGCTCGTCTGTTCAAAGAGTTCGCGAAAGCGAATGCAAAATTTGAGGTCAAAGCTGCAGCCTTTGAAGGTGAGCTGATCCCGGCGTCTCAGATCGACCGCCTGGCAACTCTGCCGACCTACGAAGAAGCAATTGCACGCCTGATGGCAACCATGAAAGAAGCTTCGGCTGGCAAACTGGTTCGCACACTGGCTGCTGTACGCGATGCAAAAGAAGCTGCGTAATCGCAGTTGTCTTTATCAAGCATTTGCTTACGTATAAACTTATTCTGATATTCAGGAACAATTTAAATGTCTATCACTAAAGATCAAATCATTGAAGCAGTATCCGCTATGTCCGTAATGGACGTTGTAGAACTGATTTCTGCAATGGAAGAAAAATTCGGTGTTTCCGCTGCTGCTGCTGTAGCTGTAGCTGCTGGCCCGGCTGAAGCTGCTGAAGAAAAAACTGAATTCGACGTAATTCTGAAAGCTGCTGGCGCTAACAAAGTTGCTGTTATCAAAGCAGTACGTGGCGCAACTGGCCTGGGTCTGAAAGAAGCTAAAGACCTGGTAGAATCTGCTCCGGCCGCTCTGAAAGAAGGCGTGAGCAAAGATGACGCTGAAGCACTGAAAAAATCTCTGGAAGAAGCTGGCGCTGAAGTTGAAGTTAAATAAGCCAACCCTTCCGGTTGCAGCCTGAGAAATCAGGCTGATGGCTGGTGACTTTTTAGTCACCAGCCTTTTTGCGCTGTAAGGCGCCAGTAGCGTTTCACACTGTTTGACTACTGCTGTGCCTTTCAATGCTTGTTTCTATCGACGACTTAATATACTGCGACAGAGCGTACGTTCTGTGTAAATCGCAATGAAATGGTTTAAGCGTGATAGCAACAGGCATTGCGGAAAGTATCCATTTTCCGGTCAACAAAATAGTGTTGCACAAACTGTCCCCCGCAGGACAGATGGGTCGACTTGTCAGCGAGCTGAGGAACCCTATGGTTTACTCCTATACCGAGAAAAAACGTATTCGTAAGGATTTTGGTAAACGTCCACAAGTTCTGGATGTACCTTATCTCCTTTCTATCCAGCTTGACTCGTTTCAGAAGTTTATCGAGCAAGATCCTGAAGGGCAGTACGGCCTGGAAGCAGCCTTCCGTTCCGTGTTCCCGATTCAGAGCTACAGCGGTAATTCCGAGCTGCAGTACGTCAGCTACCGCCTTGGCGAACCGGTGTTTGACGTTCAGGAATGTCAGATCCGTGGCGTGACCTATTCCGCACCGCTGCGCGTAAAACTGCGTCTGGTGATCTACGAGCGCGAAGCGCCGGAAGGCACCGTTAAAGACATTAAAGAACAAGAAGTCTACATGGGCGAAATTCCGCTCATGACCGACAACGGTACCTTTGTTATCAACGGTACTGAGCGTGTTATCGTTTCTCAGCTGCACCGTAGTCCGGGCGTCTTCTTTGACTCCGACAAAGGTAAAACCCACTCTTCGGGTAAAGTGCTGTATAACGCGCGCATCATTCCTTACCGTGGTTCCTGGCTGGACTTCGAATTCGATCCGAAGGACAACCTGTTCGTGCGTATCGACCGTCGCCGTAAACTGCCTGCGACCATCATCCTGCGTGCGCTGAACTACACCACTGAGCAGATCCTTGACCTGTTCTTTGAGAAAGTCGTCTTCGAAATTCGCGACAACAAACTGCAGATGGAGCTGATTCCAGAACGTCTGCGCGGCGAAACCGCGTCGTTCGATATCGAAGCTAACGGCAAAGTGTACGTTGAAAAAGGCCGTCGCATTACCGCGCGTCACATCCGTCAGCTGGAAAAAGACGATATCAAGCATATCGAAGTTCCGGTTGAGTACATCGCAGGCAAAGTCGTCTCTAAAGACTACGTTGACGAATCCACTGGCGAGCTGATCTGCGCGGCGAACATGGAGCTGAGCCTGGATCTGCTGGCTAAGCTGAGCCAGTCCGGCCACAAGCGTATCGAAACGCTGTTTACCAACGATCTGGACCACGGCCCGTACATTTCTGAAACGGTACGCGTCGACCCAACTAACGATCGTCTGAGCGCGCTGGTAGAAATCTACCGCATGATGCGCCCTGGTGAGCCGCCGACACGCGAAGCGGCTGAAAGCCTGTTTGAGAACCTGTTCTTCTCCGAAGACCGCTATGACCTGTCTGCGGTGGGTCGTATGAAGTTCAACCGTTCTCTGTTGCGCGACGAAATCGAAGGTTCCGGTATCCTGAGCAAAGACGACATCATTGATGTCATGAAGAAGCTCATCGATATCCGTAACGGTAAAGGCGAAGTGGATGATATCGACCACCTCGGCAACCGTCGTATCCGTTCCGTCGGCGAAATGGCGGAAAACCAGTTCCGCGTTGGCCTGGTGCGTGTAGAGCGTGCGGTGAAAGAGCGTCTGTCTCTGGGCGATCTGGATACCCTGATGCCTCAGGATATGATCAACGCCAAGCCGATTTCCGCCGCAGTGAAAGAGTTCTTTGGTTCCAGCCAGCTGTCTCAGTTTATGGACCAGAACAACCCGCTGTCTGAGATTACGCACAAACGTCGTATCTCCGCACTCGGCCCAGGCGGTCTGACCCGCGAACGCGCAGGCTTCGAAGTTCGAGACGTACACCCGACGCACTACGGTCGCGTATGTCCTATCGAAACGCCGGAAGGTCCGAACATCGGTCTGATCAACTCCCTGTCCGTGTACGCACAGACTAACGAATATGGCTTCCTTGAGACGCCGTACCGTCGTGTGGTTGATGGCGTGGTCACTGACGAAATTCATTACCTGTCTGCTATCGAAGAAGGCAACTACGTTATCGCTCAGGCGAACTCCAACCTGGATGACGAAGGCCACTTTGTAGAAGATCTGGTGACCTGCCGTAGCAAAGGCGAATCCAGCTTGTTCAGCCGCGACCAGGTTGACTACATGGACGTTTCCACCCAGCAGGTGGTCTCCGTCGGTGCGTCCCTGATCCCGTTCCTGGAACACGATGACGCCAACCGTGCATTGATGGGTGCGAACATGCAACGTCAGGCGGTTCCGACTCTGCGCGCTGATAAGCCGCTGGTGGGTACCGGTATGGAACGTGCTGTCGCCGTCGACTCCGGTGTTACTGCAGTAGCTAAACGTGGCGGTACTGTTCAGTACGTGGATGCATCCCGTATCGTTATCAAAGTTAACGAAGACGAGATGTACCCGGGTGAAGCGGGTATCGACATCTATAACCTGACCAAATACACCCGCTCTAACCAGAACACCTGTATCAACCAGATGCCATGTGTGTCTCTGGGCGAGCCGGTTGAACGCGGCGACGTGTTGGCAGACGGTCCGTCCACCGACCTCGGTGAACTGGCGCTCGGTCAGAACATGCGCGTGGCGTTCATGCCGTGGAACGGCTACAACTTCGAAGACTCCATCCTCGTATCCGAGCGTGTTGTTCAGGAAGACCGTTTCACCACCATCCACATTCAGGAACTGGCGTGCGTGTCCCGTGACACCAAGCTGGGGCCGGAAGAGATCACCGCTGATATTCCGAACGTGGGTGAAGCTGCGCTCTCCAAACTGGATGAATCCGGTATCGTTTACATCGGCGCGGAAGTGACCGGCGGCGACATTCTGGTCGGTAAGGTGACGCCGAAAGGTGAAACCCAGCTGACGCCGGAAGAGAAACTGCTGCGTGCGATCTTCGGTGAGAAAGCGTCTGACGTTAAAGACTCTTCTCTGCGCGTACCTAACGGTGTCTCCGGTACGGTTATCGACGTTCAGGTCTTTACTCGCGATGGCGTAGAAAAAGACAAACGTGCTCTGGAAATCGAAGAGATGCAGCTCAAGCAGGCGAAAAAAGACCTGTCTGAAGAACTGCAGATCCTCGAAGCGGGCCTGTTTAGCCGTATCCGTGCGGTGCTGGTGTCCGGCGGCGTTGAAGCTGAGAAGCTCGACAAACTGCCGCGCGACCGCTGGCTGGAACTCGGTCTGACCGACGAAGAGAAACAAAATCAGCTGGAACAACTGGCTGAGCAGTATGACGAACTGAAACACGAGTTCGAGAAAAAACTTGAAGCGAAGCGCCGTAAAATCACCCAGGGCGACGATCTGGCGCCGGGCGTGCTGAAGATCGTGAAGGTCTATCTGGCCGTTAAACGCCGTATCCAGCCGGGTGATAAGATGGCAGGTCGTCACGGTAACAAGGGTGTTATCTCTAAGATCAACCCGATCGAAGACATGCCTTACGATGAAAACGGCACGCCGGTCGACATCGTACTGAACCCGCTGGGCGTACCGTCTCGTATGAACATCGGTCAGATTCTGGAAACCCACCTGGGTATGGCTGCGAAAGGTATTGGCGACAAGATTAACGCCATGCTGAAACAGCAGCAGGAAGTCGCGAAACTGCGCGAATTCATCCAGCGTGCCTACGATCTGGGCGCCGACGTTCGTCAGAAAGTCGACCTGAGCACCTTCAGCGATGATGAAGTGCTGCGTCTGGCAGAAAACCTGCGTAAAGGTATGCCGATTGCCACACCAGTGTTTGACGGTGCGAAAGAAGCGGAAATCAAAGAGCTGCTGAAACTGGGCGACCTGCCGACCTCCGGTCAGATCACCCTGTTCGATGGCCGTACGGGTGAACAGTTCGAACGTCCGGTAACCGTCGGTTACATGTACATGCTGAAACTGAACCACCTGGTTGATGACAAGATGCATGCGCGTTCTACCGGTTCTTACAGCCTGGTTACTCAGCAGCCGCTGGGTGGTAAGGCGCAGTTCGGTGGTCAGCGCTTCGGGGAGATGGAAGTGTGGGCGCTGGAAGCTTACGGCGCCGCCTACACCCTGCAGGAAATGCTCACCGTTAAGTCTGATGACGTGAACGGTCGTACCAAGATGTATAAGAACATCGTGGACGGCAACCATCAGATGGAACCGGGTATGCCGGAATCCTTCAACGTTCTGTTGAAAGAGATCCGCTCGCTGGGCATCAACATCGAACTGGAAGACGAGTAATTCTCGCTCAAACAGGTCACTGGTGTCGGGGTAAAACCCGACACCAGATTGTGCTAACTCCGACGGGAGCAAATCCGTGAAAGATTTATTAAAGTTTCTGAAAGCGCAGACTAAAACCGAAGAGTTTGATGCGATCAAAATTGCTCTGGCTTCGCCAGACATGATCCGTTCATGGTCTTTCGGTGAAGTTAAAAAGCCGGAAACCATCAACTACCGTACGTTCAAACCTGAGCGTGACGGCCTTTTCTGCGCCCGTATCTTTGGGCCGGTAAAAGACTACGAGTGCCTGTGCGGTAAATACAAGCGCCTGAAACACCGTGGTGTTATTTGTGAGAAGTGCGGCGTTGAAGTGACCCAGACCAAAGTACGCCGTGAGCGTATGGGCCACATCGAGCTGGCGTCCCCGACTGCTCACATCTGGTTCCTGAAATCGCTGCCGTCCCGTATCGGTCTGCTGCTCGATATGCCGCTGCGCGATATCGAACGCGTACTGTACTTCGAATCTTATGTGGTTATCGAAGGCGGTATGACCAACTTGGAACGTCAACAGATCCTGACTGAAGAGCAGTATCTGGACGCGCTGGAAGAGTTCGGTGACGAATTCGACGCGAAGATGGGTGCGGAAGCTATCCAGGCCCTGCTGAAGAGCATGGATCTGGAGCAAGAGTGTGAAACTCTGCGCGAAGAGCTGAACGAAACCAACTCCGAAACCAAGCGTAAGAAGCTGACCAAGCGTATCAAACTGCTGGAAGCCTTCGTACAGTCTGGCAACAAGCCAGAGTGGATGATCCTGACCGTTCTGCCGGTTCTGCCGCCAGATCTGCGTCCGCTGGTTCCGCTGGATGGTGGTCGTTTCGCGACTTCTGACCTGAACGATCTGTATCGTCGCGTCATTAACCGTAACAACCGTCTGAAGCGTCTGCTGGATCTGGCTGCGCCGGACATCATCGTACGTAACGAAAAACGTATGCTGCAGGAAGCGGTTGACGCCCTGCTGGATAACGGTCGTCGCGGTCGTGCGATCACCGGTTCTAACAAGCGTCCTCTGAAATCTTTGGCCGACATGATCAAAGGTAAACAAGGTCGTTTCCGTCAGAACCTGCTCGGTAAGCGTGTTGACTACTCCGGTCGTTCTGTTATCACCGTAGGTCCATACCTGCGTCTGCACCAGTGCGGTCTGCCGAAGAAAATGGCGCTGGAGCTGTTCAAACCGTTCATCTACGGCAAGCTGGAACTGCGTGGCCTGGCCACCACCATCAAAGCCGCGAAGAAAATGGTTGAGCGTGAAGAAGCTGTCGTTTGGGATATCCTGGACGAAGTGATCCGCGAACACCCGGTACTGCTGAACCGTGCGCCGACTCTGCACCGTCTGGGTATCCAGGCATTTGAACCGGTACTGATCGAAGGTAAAGCTATCCAGCTGCACCCGCTGGTTTGTGCGGCCTATAACGCCGACTTCGATGGTGACCAGATGGCTGTTCACGTACCGCTGACGCTGGAAGCCCAGCTTGAAGCGCGTGCGCTGATGATGTCTACCAACAACATCCTGTCTCCGGCGAACGGCGAACCTATCATCGTTCCGTCTCAGGACGTGGTATTGGGTCTGTACTACATGACCCGTGACTGTGTTAACGCCAAAGGCGAAGGCATGGTGCTGACTGGCCCGAAAGAAGCTGAGCGTATCTATCGCGCAGGTCTGGCCTCTCTGCATGCGCGCGTTAAAGTGCGTATCACTGAATATGAAAAAGATGAAAACGGCGAATTCGTTGCGCACACCAGCCTGAAAGACACGACCGTTGGTCGCGCCATTCTGTGGATGATCGTACCGAAAGGTCTGCCTTTCTCCATCGTCAACCAGGCGCTGGGCAAGAAAGCGATCTCCAAAATGCTGAACACTTGCTACCGTATTCTGGGCCTGAAACCGACCGTTATTTTTGCGGACCAGACGATGTACACCGGCTTTGCTTATGCAGCGCGTTCAGGTGCGTCCGTTGGTATTGATGACATGGTCATCCCGGAGAAAAAACACGAGATCATTTCTGAAGCGGAAGCTGAAGTTGCTGAGATCCAGGAGCAGTTCCAGTCCGGTCTGGTAACCGCTGGCGAACGCTATAACAAAGTTATCGATATCTGGGCTGCGGCAAACGATCGTGTATCCAAAGCGATGATGGATAACCTGCAAACCGAAACCGTGATTAACCGTGACGGCCAGGAAGAGCAGCAGGTTTCCTTCAACAGCATCTACATGATGGCCGACTCCGGTGCGCGTGGTTCTGCGGCACAGATTCGTCAGCTGGCTGGTATGCGTGGTCTGATGGCGAAGCCGGATGGCTCCATCATCGAAACGCCAATCACCGCGAACTTCCGTGAAGGTCTGAACGTACTCCAGTACTTCATCTCCACCCACGGTGCGCGTAAAGGTTTGGCGGATACCGCACTGAAAACCGCGAACTCCGGTTATCTGACCCGTCGTCTGGTTGACGTCGCGCAGGATCTGGTGGTGACCGAAGATGACTGTGGTACGCACGAAGGTATCCTGATGACCCCGGTTATCGAGGGTGGCGACGTGAAAGAGCCGCTGCGTGACCGCGTTCTTGGTCGTGTGACGGCGGAAGATGTGCTGAAACCGGGTACTGCGGACATTCTGGTTCCACGCAACACGCTGCTGCACGAACAGTGGTGTGACCTGCTGGAAGCAAACTCCGTTGACGCCGTTAAAGTGCGTTCCGTTGTATCCTGCGACACCGACTTTGGTGTATGTGCGCACTGCTATGGTCGTGACCTGGCGCGTGGCCACATCATCAACAAAGGTGAAGCTATCGGCGTTATCGCAGCACAGTCCATCGGTGAACCGGGTACACAGCTGACGATGCGTACGTTCCACATCGGTGGTGCGGCATCGCGTGCGGCTGCTGAATCCAGCATCCAGGTGAAAAATAAAGGTAGCATCAAGCTCAGCAACGTGAAGTCGGTTGTGAACTCCAGCGGTAAACTGGTTATCACTTCTCGTAACACCGAACTGAAGCTGATCGACGAATTCGGTCGTACCAAAGAGAGCTATAAAGTGCCTTATGGCGCTGTCATGGCGAAAGGTGATGGCGAGCAGGTTGCCGGCGGCGAAACCGTGGCAAACTGGGACCCGCACACCATGCCGGTTATCACCGAAGTGAGTGGTTTCATCCGCTTCACTGACATGATCGACGGTCAGACCATTACGCGTCAGACCGACGAACTGACCGGTCTGTCTTCGCTGGTGGTTCTGGATTCGGCTGAACGTACTACCGGTGGTAAAGATCTGCGTCCGGCGCTGAAAATCGTTGATGCTCAGGGTAATGACGTTCTGATCCCGGGTACCGATATGCCTGCGCAGTACTTCCTGCCGGGTAAAGCGATTGTACAGCTGGAAGATGGCGTACAGATCAGTTCTGGTGACACCCTGGCGCGTATTCCGCAGGAATCCGGCGGTACCAAGGATATCACCGGTGGTCTGCCGCGCGTTGCGGACCTGTTCGAAGCGCGTCGTCCGAAAGAGCCGGCCATTCTGGCGGAAATCGCAGGTATCGTTTCCTTCGGTAAAGAAACCAAAGGCAAACGTCGTCTGGTGATTACGCCGGTTGATGGTAGTGACCCGTACGAAGAGATGATTCCGAAATGGCGTCAGCTCAACGTGTTCGAAGGGGAACGTGTAGAACGTGGTGATGTGATTTCCGATGGTCCGGAAGCGCCGCACGACATTCTGCGTCTGCGTGGTGTTCATGCTGTGACGCGTTACATTGTTAACGAAGTTCAGGATGTATACCGTCTGCAGGGCGTTAAGATTAACGATAAACACATCGAAGTTATCGTTCGTCAGATGCTGCGTAAAGCGACCATCGAAAGCGCCGGTAGTTCCGACTTCCTGGAAGGCGAACAGGTTGAATACTCTCGCGTCAAGATCGCTAACCGCGAGCTGGAAGCGAACGGCAAAGTGGGGGCTACCTTCTCCCGCGATCTGCTGGGTATCACCAAAGCGTCTCTGGCAACCGAATCGTTCATCTCTGCCGCATCGTTCCAGGAGACCACGCGTGTCCTGACCGAAGCAGCCGTTGCGGGTAAACGCGACGAACTGCGCGGCCTGAAAGAGAACGTTATCGTGGGTCGTCTGATTCCGGCCGGTACCGGTTATGCGTACCACCAGGATCGTATGCGCCGTCGCGCCGCGGGCGAGCAGCCAGCAACACCGCAGGTCACTGCGGAAGACGCATCTGCCAGCCTGGCAGAGCTGCTGAACGCAGGCCTTGGCGGTTCTGATAACGATTAATCGTTAAATGGTGGAGGGGTATTTATCCCTCCACCAGCTTCATGCTGGATGCCGAATTCCGGATCGCTTGCCTACAAGGAAAGAAAATGCCAGCGATTATTTCATTAATCTATTTAATGTTTAGTCTTTTGGTATTTACAAAAAAGATAACCATTTCAAACGTTCTGTCCGCTTTTTTATTGTTTCTATCGTTATATATACTTCACCATAAATCATTACTTATATTTATTTATTGTCTTATTATTATTGTCGCCACCGTTATTCTTCATCAAGTCAAAACCAGTGCGGATAAAAAAGCCGTATTTTATTTTTCAATGCCATGCTGGCTCTTGATTTTATCTGTAATTATAAATTTAATGAATAAATGAGTTATTTTTTCATGACTCTTGTTTCTCGCATTATTGGTGAAAACTCACTATCACTGGTTATATGAATAAATTGTCCAGTTTTTGCATTATATTTTGCCATCGCACAGGGAAGACTATTACCGCCGTTAGCCATAACAAATTTTGCTTTTGTATTACGATAAAGATTGACGCAAGGAATGGGGTCCTGACCGAATGTATAAGGCGTTGGGACAATTACATTATGTTTGTTTGAGAACCACTTTGCTAAAATCCCGTCAACGCCATCAACCGGCGTAATAAAAGTAGAGAATCCACAATACTCAAAATTGAATTTTTATACCATTGGGTTTGTTTTTTTCTGTAACATTGAATCCAAATGTGACTTTAAATTTATCCCATAAATCTAAGTTATTAAAGTCTATTGGCTCGCCATTATAAAATGCCTGCTGTTCATACATTAAATGATAAACCTGTTTTATTGATTGTTTACACGGGATATTTTAAATTATTAAATGGAGTATTTAATTCCATTAAGGTCTTTGTTTGCTCTTATTACAGGAATTATAAATATGATGCCATTTCTGGAATAAAAATAAAGTTAATAAATTATTTATTTAATTGCTCGCTAGTAAGATATTTATGTATCCATCGGTTAATGCTTAGTTTAACATCTTTTAGCTGACAGCGATTGCAACGCTAAAAAACATGTGCTAATAATCATCATGTAAAATATGTAATGAAGTAAGTATGGAGCATTTAATTGTTATGATCCCACCATTAAATAGATATGTTCCCGCGCTTTCAAAAAATGAATTAGTTAAAACTGTTACCGACAGGGACATTCATTTTACAAGTTTTAATGGAAAAAATTATCCCTTGTGCTTTTTAGATGAGAAGACCCCTCTTCTTTTCCAGTGGTTTGAGCGGAATCCTGCTCGCTTTGGGAAAAATGATATACCTATAATTAACACAGAGAAAAACCCCTACCTTAACAATATCATTAAAGCAGCAACAATTGAAAAAGAACGTCTTATAGGTATTTTTGTAGATGGTGATTTTTTTCCGGGACAAAAGGATGCTTTTTCAAAACTTGAGTATGACTATGAAAACATAAAAGTCATATATAGAAATGATATTGACTTTAGCATGTACGATAAAAAATTATCAGAAATTTATATGGAAAATATTTCTAAGCAAGAATCCATGCCAGAAGAAAAAAGGGATTGTCATTTACTGCAGCTATTGAAAAAAGAATTGAGTGATATTCAAGAGGATAATGATTCATTAATTAAATCTTACTTACTGGATAAAGGCCATGTATGGTTTGATTTTTACAGGAATATGGCTATGTTAAAGGCTGGTCAGTTATTCCTGGAGGCGGATAAGGTTGGGTGTTATGATTTATCAACAAATAGTGGGTGTATATATCTCGATGCTGATATGATTATCACGGAAAAATTGGGGGGTATATATATTCCGGATGGAATCGCTGTTCATGTAGAAAGGATAGATGGCCGTGCTTCTATGGAAAACGGGATAATAGCTGTTGATCGCAATAACCACCCGGCTTTACTTGCTGGATTGGAAATAATGCATACTAAATTTGATGCTGATCCCTATTCCGATGGTGTATGTAATGGAATTAGAAAACATTTTAATTATTCTTTAAATGAAGATTATAATTCTTTTTGCGATTTTATTGAGTTTAAGCATGATAACATTATAATGAATACCAGTCAGTTTACGCAAAGTTCATGGGCGAGGCATGTGCAGTAGTGGAAATGGCAATAATCATGCTATTGAATACATAAAATATTGGCATAAACTATCAAGTTTCGGCGAAAAAATATTTGATGCTCAGTTTTCTCTACTACAGCCAACTTTAAAATCGCAGTGCTGTTCAGAACGGATATAAAAAAACGGGAGGCCGATAACAATCTCCCGTTTTTCACATTACGTACTCGCTCGTGAAATATTAATGCGTTTACATACGGGTTCACCGCGTTTGCGAAGCGCGCCCCAGCCAACTGTCCCAGTCTTTCCACACGGGCTGTAACCCTTGCGCGCTTAACGCGCTTGCTACGGTTTCAGGCCGACGGGCATCGTGGGGAGAAAACTGCTCAAGTTCAGGATGATCGTCAGCATACCCACCGGGCTGGGTTTTTGAGAAGGCGCTGACGTTGTTGATTGCCAGAGGAATCACATGGTCTCGAAACCACGGCGATTCGCGGGTGGAAAGCGAGAGCTCAATTTCCGGCGCCAATAACCGGAAAGCGCAAATAGTTTGCACCAGTTGCTTTTCATCCATCACAGATGCGGGTTCCACACCGCCAGTACACGGACGCAGACGCGGGAAGGAAACAGAATAGCGACTCTGCCAATAGTGTTTCTGCATCCACAACAGATGCTCCGCCACCATATAGCAATCCACCCGCCAGTTGTCCGACAGACCAATTAGCGCGCCAAGACCGATTTTGTCGATACCTGCCCGGCCTAACCGATCCGGCGTTTCCAGCCGCCAGAAAAAGTCCTGTTTCTTTCCCTTCAGGTGATGCTGTGCATAAATTGCCTCATGGTAAGTTTCCTGATAAACCATCACGCCATCGATCCCCAGCGTTTTGAGCTCCGCATAGTTTTCTTGCGACAAGGGCTGGACTTCCATCTGTAATGATGAAAATTGACGGCGGATAGCCGGTAAATGACGGCGAAAATAGTCCATGCCGACTTTGGCCTGATGTTCGCCGGTGACTAACAGCAGATGCTCAAAGCCCAGTTTACGGATAGCATCGCACTCCCTTTGAATATCCACCTCATCCAGCGTCTTACGCTTGATGCGGTTGCTCATCGAGAAGCCGCAGTAGGTGCAGTCGTTGGCACAGAGGTTTGAGAGATAAAGCGGTACGTAGAAACTGACGGTGTTGCCAAAGCGTTGTCGGGTCAGCCTTTGTGCCCGCTGCGCCAGCGGTTCAAGGTAATCGGCGGCGGCGGGGGAGAGCAACGCCATCATATCCTCGCGGTCGAGGCGTGAAGCATTCAGCGCCCGCTCCACGTCGGCGGCGGTTTTACCGTTGATGCGCAGGCGAATATCGTCCCACTCCAGTTGCCGCCAGCGGTCGGTGAAGGTTTTCATGCCAGGGCCTCCAGAAATCCGGTGAGCGGGCTGGTGGCGCTGGCGTAGGTGCTACGATTACCCGGCACCGCCTGACGCGCCAGTACTCCCGCTTCTACAGCCAGGCGGAAAGCGGTTGCCATCATCACCGGATCGTCCGCCACGGCAATAGCGGTGTTAACCAGCACCGCATCAGCGCCCATTTCCAGCGCTTGAGCGGCATGGCTGGGCACGCCGATCCCGGCGTCAACCACCACCGGCACGGTGGACTGCTGAATAATAATCTCCAGCATGGCTTTGGTTTCCAGCCCCTGATTCGAACCGATAGGCGCGCCAAGCGGCATCACCGCCGCGCAGCCGACCTCTTCCAGCCGCTTGCACAACACCGGATCCGCGCCGCAGTAGGGCAGCACCACGAAGCCCTGTTTCACCAGTGCTTCGGCGGCTTTTAGCGTTTCGATCGGATCTGGCAATAGCCAGCGGGCGTCCGGGTGGATTTCTAATTTCAACCAGTTTGTGCCCAGCGCTTCCCGCGCCAGCTGGGCGGCGAAGATCGCCTCTTCAGCGGTTTTCGCCCCGGAGGTATTGGGCAGCAGCGTGACGCCCGCTTCAATGAGCGGCGCCAGGATAGCGTCGTTGTGCTGACGTAAATCCACGCGCTTCATCGCCAGTGTCACCAACTGGCTGCCGGAGGCGCGAATCGCCTCGACCATCAGCTGCGACGAAGCAAATTTTCCGGTGCCGGTGAACAGATGTGAATCAAACGTTTTGTCGGCAATACGTAACATCTCAACCTCCTGCTATAACGTGAAAAAGCAGGATCTGGTCGCCTTCCTGCACGATTTGCTGCTGCCACTGCTCGCGCGGCAGGATCTGCTGATTGAGCGCCAGCGCCGCGCCCGGTTGAAGCTGATTAAGCGTAGCGAGCAGGCTGCTGACGGTTTGCCCTTCGACGCACTGCATCGGCTCGTCATTGAATTGAATTTGCATGTCGCCCTCCGCATACCGGGCAGCCGCTGGCACGACGCAGCGCCAGGCTGCGCCACTGGCTGGTTTTACCGTCAAACAGGCGTAGCTCTCCGCTGGGCGTCTCAATACCGCTGAGTAATTTAATCGCTTCCAGCGCCTGCAAGGTGCCCATCACGCCAACAACCGGTCCGACGATACCGGCGGTACGGCAGTTGCGTTCAGGCTCGACATCGTCCGGCCACAGGCAGCGGTAACAGCCTTGTTCCCACGGTGGCGTGAGGACCATCAGTTGGCCGCCAAAGCCGACGGCGCTGGCGGAAATTAACGGAGTGTTGAGCGCCACGCAGGCGGCGTTAATCTCCTGGCGCGTCGCCATGTTATCGGTACAGTCGAGCACCACATCGGCGCGTGCTACCGCATGCCGCAGTGCCTCGCCTTTTAGTCGCTGCTGGAGTGATACCAGTTCGATATCCGGGTTGAGCTGTGTCAGGCGCTGCTGGGCAACCTGAGATTTTGAACGCGCGATATCATCGGTGGTAAATAGAATCTGGCGCTGCAAATTGCTCAGATGAATGTCGTCATCGTCTACCAGCGTTAGTTTGCCGATACCTGCTCCCGCCAGATACAGCGCGGCGGGTGAACCTAACCCGCCTAAACCGATAATCAGCACATGGCTATCGAGCAGCTTTTGTTGGCCTTCAATCGCGATATCGCCGAGCAGGATTTGCCGGCTGTAGCGCATAAAATCGCGGTCATTCATCGCCAACCCCCGCAATATCCAGTAACTGCGCGGTAGCGGCGCGCCAGTCGGCGGCCTGAGTAATGGCGCTAACCACAGCCACGCTGCCGACGCCGGTCGCCAGTACCGCCGGAGCGCGTTCAAGGCTGATGCCGCCGATCGCGACGGTCGGGTAATCCGCCAGTCGTTCAATATGACTGGCCAGCTGCGCCAGCCCCTGCGGGGCGGAAGGCATCTGCTTGGTTTGAGTAGGGAAGACGTGACCCAGCGCGATATAAGAAGGCTTAGCGGCCAGCGCCACGTCTATCTCCATATCATCGTGGGTCGATACGCCCAGGCGTAACCCCGCCGCCTGAATCGCCTTCAGGTCAGTGGTTTCGAGATCTTCCTGGCCCAGATGCACGCCGTAGGCGTTGTGCTTAATCGCCAGTCGCCAGTAGTCGTTGATAAACAGGCGGGCGTCATAACGACGTCCCAGCGCGATGGCGGCGATAACGTCGGATTCTACCTCTTCATCGCGTTTATCTTTGATACGCAGCTGGATTGTGCGCACGCCCGCCTCCAGTAGACGCTCAATCCATGCAACGCTGTCCACTACCGGGTAAAGCCCGAGGCGGAACGGCACGGTCGGGAAATCAGGCTGATACATCAGGCTTCCTCCCGCTTGAGATAGATTTCGCCGCCTTTGGCGCGGAAGTTTTCCGACATATCCGCCATGCCGACTTCGATGGTTTGCGCGGCGGCGTAATCGCGGACTTCCTGGCTGATTTTCATCGAGCAGAACTTCGGCCCGCACATGGAACAGAAGTGGGCGACCTTGCCGGACTCCTGCGGCAGGGTTTCATCGTGGTAGGCGCGGGCGGTGAACGGGTCGAGCGCGAGGTTAAACTGATCTTCCCAGCGGAATTCGAAGCGCGCTTTCGACATCGCGTTATCGCGGATCTGCGCGCCCGGATGCCCTTTGGCTAAATCAGCGGCGTGGGCGGCGATTTTGTAGGTGATCAGCCCCTGCTTCACATCTTCTTTGTTCGGCAGGCCGAGGTGCTCTTTCGGTGTGACGTAGCATAGCATCGCACAGCCGAACCAGCCGATCATCGCGGCACCGATCCCGGAGGTGAAGTGGTCATAGCCCGGCGCGATGTCGGTGGTCAACGGCCCTAAGGTGTAGAACGGCGCTTCGTGGCAGCTCTCCAGCTCTTCGGTCATGTTGCGCTGAATCATATGCATCGGTACGTGGCCCGGGCCTTCAATCATCACCTGCACGTCGTATTCCCAGGCGATTTTGGTCAATTCGCCCAGCGTATGCAGCTCGGAGAACTGCGCTTCGTCGTTGGCGTCCTGAATGGAGCCGGGACGCAGGCCGTCGCCCAGCGACAGGGAAACGTCGTAGGCGGCGCAGATTTCACAAATCTCGCGGAAATGTTCGAACAGGAAGTTCTCTTTGTGATGCGAGAGGCACCACTTCGCCATGATCGAACCGCCGCGCGAGACAATCCCGGTCAGGCGTTTGGCGGTCATCGGCACGTAGCGCAGTAGTACGCCCGCGTGGATGGTGAAGTAGTCGACGCCCTGCTCGGCCTGCTCCAGCAGCGTGTCGCGGAACGCTTCCCAGGTAAGATCTTCGGCGATCCCGTTGACCTTCTCCAGCGCCTGGTAGATCGGGACGGTGCCGATCGGTACCGGGCTGTTACGCAGGATCCATTCGCGGGTTTCATGAATATAGCGACCGGTGGAGAGGTCCATCACCGTGTCCGCGCCCCAGCGGGTTGACCACACCAGTTTTTCCACCTCTTCTTCGATGGAGGAGGTGACCGCCGAGTTGCCGATATTGGCATTCACTTTGACCAGGAAGTTACGACCGATGATCATCGGCTCCGATTCCGGGTGGTTGATGTTGGCGGGAATAATCGCGCGGCCCGCGGCGACTTCATCGCGCACGAATTCCGGCGTAATATTTTCCGGCAGGCGCGCGCCAAAGTTCATCCCCGGATGCTGGTGGCGCAGCACTTCACTGCGAATGCGCTCGCGGCCCATATTTTCACGGATAGCGATGAACTCCATTTCGGGAGTGACGATCCCCTGGCGGGCATAATGAAGTTGCGTCACGCGGTGTCCGGCTTTGGCGCGTTTTGGCGTCAGCAGACCGGTAAAACGCAGATCGTCCAGGCCATCGTCGGCCAGACGTTCTCTGGTATAAGCCGAGCTACGGTCGTCTAATTCTTCGCTATCGTTACGTGCGTCAATCCATGGCTGGCGCAGTTTCGCCAGACCCTGCTGGACGTTAATCGCCACCTCAGGATCGCCATAGGGGCCGGAGGTGTCGTACACCGGCACGGCTTCGTTCTCTTCAAACTGCGGGTTGTCTTTGCTGCCGCCGATGAGCGTTGGGCTAAGTTGAATTTCGCGCATCGGTACGCGAATATCATGCTGCGAACCGGTCACGTAGATGCGTTTCGAGTTGGGAAAGGCAGTCCCTTCCAGCGTATCGATAAAATGCTGGGCTTTAGCGCGCTGCTCGCGGCGGGTTAACGTTGTTGTAGACATAGCTCATTCCAAAAAATTAAGGACGTGGCTTGTCAGACGACGGATGGAGTAATGGATGTGCGCCGCCCGTAAAGGCAGCAGCATAAAGCAGAATTACTCTTGTTCCCTTCGCAGGTATTAACCTGATCAGGTTCCGCGGATCCCGAATTAACGGTCTCAGCCTTTTCCACTTCATCCTTCGCGCTGCCTCTTCGTTGGCTTCGTCCGCTCACTCCAGTCACTTACTTATGTAAGCTCCTGGAGATTCACCGACTTGCCGCCTTGACGCATCACGAACGCTTTTGTGGAAAATTAGCACTCCGACAAGATAACCGCCCCTCCGAAGAGGGGGCTGAAGTAAACTACCCGTTACTCGCGCAGAACTCAAGCGGGACGTTTGACTCTGGCGCCGTCGTGCATCGCGTCAAACACCAGCATAATCAGCTTGTCTTCCAGCACAAAGCGGGCTTCCAGCGCTTCGCCGATATCTGACAGAGCTTGTTGAAATTCGAGACAATTATCGTGATCGATGGCAGTTTCCAGGCTGGTGTCGTAATAATCCATAATGCGCTGCGTATTATCTTCCAGCAGCGGCCAGATTTTTGCCGCATGTAAAAGCTGACCGTTTCCTTCCAATTTATGGAGAATACGTTCATAAATACTGAAGTGCCCGGCGGAAAGGTAATCGACCAGGCTCTGACAAAAATCATCCAGCGCTTTTTCATTCAGCCGCATGTACGATTCTTTGCCAGGCTTAATGCCAACCAGATTGTAGTAAGCCACGAGCAGGTGCTTACGTACATCCAGCCAGCGATCGACCAGTTTGTTGCTTCCGCCAACGCGCTCCGTCAGGTTTTCCAGCTGGTTTAGCATGATTGTCTCCGCAAGTTAGATAAAGGCTGCTCGCCATGAATGTAAAAATAATGTTAACAACATGCCAGTGAAGCAAAGGTAGTGCAAGAGCTATGGATCGTATAATTGAAAAATTAGAGAGTGGCTGGTGGATCGTCAGCCATGAACAAAAATTATGGTTGCCGTATGGGGAATTACCACACGGGCTGGCGGCAAATTTCGATCTTGTGGGGCAGCGCGCACTCCGGATAGGTGAATGGCAAGGCGAGCCCGTCTGGCTGGTGTTACAGCATCGACGCCATGATATGGGATCGGTTCGCCAGGTTATCGATCAGGATGCAGGGCTGTTCCAACTGGCGGGACGTGGCGTACAGTTGGCGGAGTTTTACCGATCGCATAAATTTTGCGGCTATTGCGGGCACCCTATGCACCCGAGTAAAACCGAATGGGCGATGCTGTGCAGCCATTGCCGCGAGCGTTACTACCCGCAAATCGCCCCCTGCATTATTGTTGCCATTCGCCGTGAGGATTCCATCCTGCTGGCCCAGCACGTTCGCCACCGCAACGGCGTGCATACCGTGCTGGCCGGGTTTGTTGAAGTCGGCGAAACCTTAGAACAGGCGGTCGCGCGAGAGGTAATGGAGGAGAGCGGGATTAAGGTGAAAAATCTGCGCTATGTGACTTCCCAGCCGTGGCCTTTCCCGCAGTCGCTGATGACCGCTTTTATGGCGGAGTACGACAGCGGCGATATCGTCATCGACCCGAAAGAACTGTTGGAAGCAAATTGGTACCGTTATGACGATCTGCCGCTACTGCCGCCGCCGGGCACCGTCGCGCGCCGTTTGATCGAAGATACGGTGGCAATGTGTCGGGCTGAATATGATTGACATGTTACACTGGGCGCATCAACGCTAAAGGAATGTAAAAATGACCGAACTCAAAAACGATCGTTATCTACGTGCGCTGCTGCGCCAGCCCGTTGATGTTACGCCAGTGTGGATGATGCGCCAGGCGGGCCGTTATCTACCGGAGTACAAAGCCACTCGCGCTCAGGCGGGCGATTTTATGTCGCTGTGCAAAAATGCCGAACTGGCCTGCGAGGTCACTTTACAGCCGCTGCGCCGTTATCCGCTTGATGCGGCGATCCTTTTCTCGGATATCCTGACGATTCCGGACGCGATGGGCCTGGGGCTCTATTTTGAAGCCGGGGAAGGCCCGCGCTTTACGGCTCCTGTCACCTGCAAAGCCGATGTCGATAAGCTGCCCATTCCCGATCCGGAAGATGAACTGGGTTATGTGATGAATGCAGTGCGTACGATTCGCCGCGAACTAAAAGGCGAGGTTCCTCTGATCGGCTTCTCCGGTAGCCCGTGGACGCTGGCGACTTACATGGTGGAAGGCGGCAGTAGCAAAGCCTTCACGGTGATTAAAAAGATGATGTACGCTGACCCGCAGGCGTTGCATCTGCTGCTGGATAAGTTGGCGAAAAGCGTCACGCTGTACCTCAACGCGCAAATCAAAGCGGGCGCGCAGTCGGTGATGATTTTCGACACTTGGGGCGGCGTGCTGACTGGCCGCGATTACCAGCAGTTCTCCCTCTACTACATGCATAAAATCGTCGATGGCCTGCTGCGTGAAAACGACGGTCGCCGCGTGCCGGTAACGCTGTTCACTAAAGGTGGCGGTCAGTGGCTGGAGGCGATGGCGGAAACCAGCTGCGACGCGCTGGGTCTCGACTGGACGACAGATATCGCCGATGCGCGCCGTCGCGTTGGCCATAAAGTGGCGCTGCAGGGCAATATGGACCCCTCGATGCTGTATGCGCCGTCGGCACGGATCGAAGACGAAGTAGCGACTATACTTGCTGGTTTCGGTCAGGGAGAAGGGCACGTCTTTAACCTTGGACATGGCATCCATCAGGATGTGCCGCCAGAACATGCTGGCGCATTTGTGGAGGCAGTGCACCGACTTTCTGCGCAGTATCACAACTAAGGAGTTAGTATGGATCTCGCGTCGCTACGCGCTCAACAGATAGAACTTGCTTCATCGGTTTGCCGCGAAGATCGCCTGGACAAAGATCCGCCAGCGTTTATCGGCGGGGCGGACGTCGGTTTTGAGCAGGGGGGCGAGGTGACGCGGGCGGCGATGGTATTGTTGAAATATCCGTCGCTTGAACTGGTCGAGTACAAGGTGGCGCGTATTGCCACCACCATGCCGTATATCCCCGGCTTTCTCTCTTTTCGTGAATATCCTGCGCTGCTGGCGGCGTGGGAACAGCTCTCGCAAAAGCCCGATTTGCTGTTTGTGGACGGTCACGGTATTTCGCATCCGCGTCGGCTTGGCGTCGCCAGTCATTTTGGACTGTTGGTGGACGTGCCAACCATCGGTGTGGCGAAAAAACGGCTGTGCGGTAAATTTGAACCACTTTCCGCCGAACCTGGCGCACTTAGCCCCTTAATGGATAAAGGCGAGCAACTGGCGTGGGTATGGCGCAGCAAGGCGCGCTGTAATCCGCTGTTTATCGCGACGGGGCACCGGGTCAGTACTGACAGCGCGCTGGCGTGGGTACAGCGCTGTATGAAAGGGTATCGCCTGCCGGAGCCGACGCGCTGGGCGGATGCCGTCGCTTCCGGACGTCCGGCGTTTGTTCGTTGGCAAGAAATTCAGCGCTGATTCAGGTAAACTGCCGCTAATTTCCGATTCGAGATTCCATCATGTTACAAAACCCGATTCATTTGCGTCTGGAGCGGCTGGAAAGCTGGCAGCACGTTACCTTTATGGCCTGCTTGTGCGAGCGCATGTACCCGAACTACGCCATGTTTTGCAAGCAGACGGAATTCGGCGACGGACAGATCTACCGTCGCATTCTGGATCTGATCTGGGAAACCCTGACGGTGAAAGATGCAAAGGTCAATTTCGATAGCCAACTGGAGAAGTTTGAAGAGGCAATTCCGGCAGCCGACGACTATGATCTGTACGGCGTTTACCCGGCGATTGATGCCTGCGTCGCATTAAGCGAATTAATGCATTCTCGTCTTAGCGGCGAAACGCTGGAACACGCTATTGAGGTTAGTAAGACTTCCATTACTACGGTGGCGATGTTGGAAATGACTCAGGCTGGTCGGGAAATGACCGATGAGGAGCTCAAAACGAACCCTGCCGTTGAACAGGAATGGGATATTCAGTGGGAAATATTCCGACTTTTAGCCGACTGCGAAGAACGTGATATTGAACTGATAAAAGGGCTCAGGGCAGACCTGCGCGAGGCTGGCGAGAGCAATATTGGTATAAATTTTCAGCAATGACACCAGAAAACGTGATTTAACGTCTGATTTGTCGTGCCATAAGGCTTCCCTTATGCCCCCCGTCTGGTCTACATTTGGGAGGCGAAAAAAAGTGGCTATCGGTGCGTGTATGCAGGAGAGTGCTTTTCTGGCATTTCCGTCGCACTCGATGCTTAGCAAGCGATAAACACATTGTAAGGATAACTTATGAACAAGACTCAACTGATTGATGTAATTGCAGACAAAGCAGAACTGTCCAAAACCCAGGCTAAAGCTGCTCTGGAATCCACTCTGGCTGCTATTACTGAGTCTCTGAAAGAAGGCGATGCTGTACAACTGGTTGGTTTCGGTACCTTCAAAGTGAACCACCGTGCTGAGCGCACTGGCCGTAACCCACAGACCGGTAAAGAAATCAAAATCGCCGCCGCTAACGTACCGGCGTTTGTTTCTGGTAAAGCTCTGAAAGACGCAGTTAAGTAAGACGCGTAACTGTGAACAGTTTTATCGAAGGGGCTTATCAGCCCCTTTTGTCCGTCTGGCGTCGCGCGTTTCTGTTTTCTGGCGCGCTGTTGCTGACTGCCTGCAGTCATAACGCTTCACCGCCTCCGTTTACTGCCAGCGGCTTTGCCGGCGATCACGGCGCGGTGCGTATCTGGCGTAAAGATACGAACGATGAAGTCCATCTGCTTTCTGTTTTTAGCCCGTGGCATAGCGGCAGCACGACGACCAGCGAATATCGTTGGCAGGGTGATACGCTTTCGCTTATTGAACTCAATATTTACAGCAAACCGCCAGAACATATTCGCGCGCGTTTCGACGCTCATGGCGAACTCAGTTTTATGCAGCGTGAAGTTGGGGGGCAGAAGCAGCAGCTTTCCAACGATCAGATTGCCTTGTATCGCTATCGCGCCGAACAAATCCGTCAGACCAGCGACGCCTTGCGCCTGGGGCGGGTCATACTACGCCAGGGACGCTGGCACGCCGACCATACGGTAACCACCTGTGAAGGTGAAACGCTGAAACCGGATCTGGATTCCTGGGCAATAAGCCACATTGAGCGCCGCCAGAACCACTCATCGGTAGAGGTGAGCGTAGCATGGCTGGAGGCGCCGGAAGGATCGCAACTTTTGCTGGTGGCGAATTCAGATTTCTGTCACTGGCAGCCGCAAGCGAAAACCTTTTGATGGAATACCGAATGGCGAAGCCGCCATTCGGCAAACATGCTCTACCAGTTTCCCATACCCATATGACCGCCGCCGCGATGATAACCGCCGCCATAGCCGCCGCAACCGCCATAGCCCATTCCTGCGCCGCGTGGTATGCCAGCCTGCGCCATCGCGACATCCCGTTTCACGCGTTGCTCATCTAACTTCTGGCCTAATGACTCCATCTCTTTGGCAACCGCATTAATTTTCGCAGTATCCGGCGAACTGGCGGTCAGTAGCGCGTTATATTCATAACGTTTAGATATCAGTTGCTGGCGCAGCGCGCTGGTCTGCGTGTAGTAGTCATCATAAATCTTCTGCGCCGTCGCCTGCTGTTCCGTAGTTAACGGGCTACCTCCCTGTTGCCACATACCGTCATTGTTGCCCCAGTGATGCCCGGCGAAGGCGGCGCCGGAGCTCAGGGCCAAAAGAGAGAGGGCGATTAGCGCGATAGCTGATTTATTGTTCCGTTTCATTTTGCGTTCTCCTGTTGCTCATCTTATCCTCTCTCTTGCATCTTCCGTGCCAGATAACTATTCCTTGTCGGGCAGCGAGTTAACCCGCTTCAGGCGGCAAAAAGCGAGTAAAAATGACTCGCATGACCCGCCTGGCGAGTCATTTTTACCCATCCGTATCCGAAAGGGTGTGCGGCAACGCGCGGTTATGCGGAGCGAAGAATGGCATGATCTCTGCTTAAGTAAGGAAAATAAAAACGAGCCGGGGAAGCCTGTGAGTTTTATACGATTACATAAAGATGCCGCTGCAACGTGGTTGAGTCGGCTGTTACCTGCGGCGATCTTCATTCTGGTGGGGCTATTTTCCATTATGGTCATTCGCGACTATGGCCGTGAGAGCGCTGCCGCCAGGCAGACGCTGCTGGAAAAGGGAAATGTACTCATTCGCGCTCTGGAGTCCGGCACGAGAGTAGGTATGGGAATGCGGATGCATCACGCGCAGCAGCAGACATTGCTGGAAGAGATGGCGGGTCAGCCAGGCGTGTTGTGGTTCGCCGTAACGGATGCGCAGGGGGTAATCATCACTCATAGCAACCCTGGCATGGTGGGCAAATCGCTCTATTCCCCATCTGAAATGCATCAACTAAACCCCGGGCCGCAGGAGCGTTGGCGGCGTGTCGACGTTGCTGCTAACGGCGAGACGGTGCCTGCGCTGGAAATTTACCGTCAGTTCCAGCCGCTTTTCGGTATGAGAGGTCACGGTATGAGGGGGCACGGCATGGCGCGTAGCGCCAATGACGACGAACCAGCGAAACAAACTATTTTTATTGCCTTTGACGCCAGCGAGCTGGCCGCGACACAGGCAAGGGAGTGGCGTAATACGCTGATTGTTTTGTCTGCGTTAGCGGCGGTGCTGTTGGCAACGTTACTGGCGTTTTTTTGGCATCAGCGTTATCAGCGCTCACACAGAGAACTGCTTGATGCAATGAAGCGTAAAGAAAAGCTGGTGGCGATGGGGCATCTGGCGGCGGGCGTCGCGCACGAAATTCGTAACCCGCTCTCGTCCATCAAAGGGCTGGCGAAATACTTTGCCGAGCGCACGCCTGCCGGCGGCGAGTCGCATGAACTGGCGCAGGTGATGGCCAAAGAGGCTGACCGTTTGAACCGGGTGGTAAGCGAATTGCTCGAACTGGTAAAGCCCGCGCATCTGACGCTCCAGGCGGTTAACCTCAATGATATTATTACTCACTCCCTGAATCTGGTCAGTCAGGATGCCCAAAGCAGAGAGATTCAGTTGAGATTCACGGCGAATGAGACGCTTAAGCGTATTCAGGCTGACCCGGACAGGCTGACTCAGGTGCTGTTGAATCTGTACCTGAACGCTATTCATGCGATTGGCCGCCAGGGAACGATTACCGTAGAGGCAAAAGAAAGTGGGACCGACCGCGTTATCATCACTGTTACCGATAGCGGGAAAGGGATCGCCCCGGATCAGCTGGAGGCGATTTTTACGCCTTATTTTACGACCAAAGCTGACGGGACAGGCCTGGGGCTGGCTGTGGTGCAAAATATCATCGAACAGCATGGCGGTGCGATTAAGGTGAAAAGTATTGAGGGTAAAGGCGCGGTCTTTACTATCTGGTTGCCAGTGATAGCGAGACAACAGGATTAACAAGGGTGATACGCGGAAAAATCGATATTCTGGTTGTGGATGATGATGTAAGCCACTGCACGATTTTACAGGCGCTGCTTCGGGGCTGGGGCTATAACGTCGCTCTGGCCTACAGTGGGCATGATGCGTTGGCTCAGGTGCGTGAGAAAGTCTTTGATCTGGTACTGTGCGATGTGCGTATGGCGGAGATGGACGGTATCGCCACGCTGAAGGAGATTAAAGCGCTCAACCCCGCCATTCCGATTTTGATTATGACGGCATTCTCCAGCGTGGAAACGGCGGTAGAGGCGTTGAAAGCCGGTGCGCTCGACTATTTAATTAAACCGCTGGATTTTGACCGTCTGCAGGAGACGCTGGAAAAGGCGTTGGCGCATACGCGGGAAACGGGCGCTGAATTGCCATCGGCGTCGGCTGCGCAGTTTGGCATGATTGGCAGCAGTCCGGCGATGCAACATTTACTGAATGAAATCGCGATGGTCGCACCATCAGACGCCACGGTATTGATTCACGGAGACTCCGGCACGGGTAAAGAGCTGGTGGCGCGGGCGCTACACGCCTGTAGCGCCAGGAGCGATAAACCGCTGGTCACGCTCAACTGCGCCGCGCTTAATGAATCGCTGCTGGAGTCTGAGCTGTTCGGCCACGAAAAAGGCGCGTTTACCGGTGCGGATAAACGTCGGGAGGGACGCTTTGTCGAAGCGGATGGCGGCACCTTATTCCTCGATGAAATTGGCGATATTTCACCGCTAATGCAGGTACGCCTGCTGCGGGCGATTCAGGAACGTGAGGTGCAGCGTGTGGGCAGCAATCAGACCGTGTCGGTTGATGTGCGGCTGATTGCCGCTACCCACCGCGATCTGGCGGAAGAGGTGAGTGCTGGTCGTTTTCGCCAGGATCTCTATTACCGCCTGAATGTGGTGGCGATTGAAATGCCTTCTTTGCGCCAGCGTCGGGAAGATATTCCGCTACTGGCAGACCATTTTCTGCGGCGTTTTGCCGAACGTAACCGAAAAGCGGTGAAGGGGTTTACGCCGCAGGCGATGGATCTGCTGATCCACTACGACTGGCCGGGCAATATCCGTGAGCTGGAAAACGCTATCGAGCGGGCGGTGGTGTTGCTGACGGGAGAATACATTTCTGAACGCGAATTGCCTCTCGCTATTACCGCGACGCCGATAAAAACGGAATACAGTGGTGAGATCCAACCGCTGGTGGACGTCGAAAAAGAGGTGATTCTGGCGGCGCTGGAAAAAACGGGCGGCAACAAAACCGAAGCCGCCCGTCAATTGGGCATTACGCGCAAAACGCTGCTGGCTAAACTCAGCCGTTAGTTCTGTTCACGCTCGATGGCGCGCCAGCCGATGTCGTTACGGCTGAAGCTGCCGTCCCAGCGGATGTCGGTCATCAGGGCGTAAGCGCGTTTCTGCGCTTCGGCCACGGTGTGGCCCAGCGCGGTGGCGCACAGTACGCGGCCGCCGCTGGTCAACACGCGGTTGCCATCAGCGAGTTTGGTGCCCGCGTGGAAAACCTTACCGTCAGCCACTTCTTCCAGCGGCAGGCCGTGGATCTCATCGCCAGTATTGTAATTGCCCGGATAACCGCCCGCGGCGATCACCACGCCTAATGAAGCGCGTTCGTCCCACTCGGAGGTTTTCTCATCCAGCTTGCCGTCGCAGGCGGCCAGGCAAAGATCCACCAGGTCCGACTTCATGCGTAGCATGATCGGCTGGGTTTCCGGATCGCCGAAGCGGCAGTTGAACTCGATAACTTTCGGGTTGCCCTGCTTGTCGATCATCAGACCCGCGTACAGGAACCCGGTATAGGTATTCCCTTCCGCCGCCATGCCTTTTACGGTTGGCCAGATGATGCGTTCCATGGTGCGCTGGTGCACTTCATCAGTCACCACCGGCGCCGGTGAGTAGGCCCCCATACCGCCGGTATTCGGGCCGGTATCGCCATTGCCCACGCGTTTGTGGTCCTGGCTGGTGGCCATCGGCAGAACGTGCTCGCCGTCGACCATCACGATAAAGCTCGCTTCCTCGCCGTCGAGGAACTCTTCAATCACGATGCGGTGACCCGCGTCGCCAAAGGCGTTACCGGCCAGCATGTCATGAACGGCAGCTTCTGCTTCTTCCAGCGTCATCGCCACGATAACGCCTTTACCGGCGGCCAGACCATCGGCCTTGATGACGATCGGCGCGCCTTTCTCACGCAGATAAGCCAGGGCTGGCTCAATCTCGGTGAAATTCTGGTATTCCGCCGTCGGAATCTGGTGACGAGCGAGGAAATCTTTGGTGAACGCTTTGGAGCCTTCCAGTTGCGCGGCCCCTTCGGTTGGGCCAAAGATCTTCAGACCCGCCGCACGGAACGCATCGACCACGCCAATCACCAGCGGCGCTTCCGGGCCGACGATGGTCAGATCGATCTTCTCGTTCTGGGCAAAGCTCAGCAGCGCCGGAATATCGGTGACGCCGATAGCCACGTTCTGCAACGCAGGTTCCAGCGCGGTACCGGCGTTACCCGGTGCGACAAAAACGGTATCAACCAGCGGCGACTGTGCGGCTTTCCAGGCCAGCGCGTGTTCGCGCCCGCCGTTACCAATGACTAAAACTTTCATCGTCTGCTCCCTGAATTAATGGCGGAAGTGGCGCATGTCGGTGAAGATCATCGCAATGCCGTGTTCATCGGCAGCGGCAATGACTTCATCATCACGGATAGAACCGCCAGGCTGGATAACGCAGCTCACGCCGACAGCGGCAGCGGCATCAATACCATCGCGGAACGGGAAGAACGCGTCGGAAGCCATGGCTGAGCCTTTCACTTCCAGACCTTCATCAGCGGCTTTAATCCCGGCGATTTTGGCGGAGTACACGCGGCTCATCTGGCCTGCGCCTATACCGATGGTCATGTTCTCTTTGGCATACACAATAGCGTTGGATTTCACGAATTTGGCTACCTTCCAGCAGAACAGCGCGTCACGCAGCTCCTGCTCGGTCGGCTGGCGTTTGGACACCACGCGCAGTTCAGCTTCACTCACCATACCCAGATCCCTGTCCTGAACCAGCAGGCCACCGTTAACGCGTTTGAAATCCAGGCCCGGAACGCGGCTTGCCCATTGGCCGCAGGTCAGAACACGGACGTTCTGCTTGGCAGCGGTGATTTTCAGCGCTTCTTCGCTTGCGGATGGGGCGATGATCACTTCGACAAACTGACGAGAAATGATGGCCTGTGCGGTTTCCGCATCCAGCTCACGGTTAAAGGCGATAATGCCGCCGAACGCGGAGGTCGGGTCGGTTTTATAGGCGCGATCGTAAGCGTCGAGAATAGAGGTACTTACCGCCACGCCGCACGGGTTAGCGTGTTTGACGATTACGCAGGCTGGCTCGTTGAACTCTTTCACACACTCCAGCGCCGCGTCGGTATCAGCGATGTTGTTATAAGAGAGCGCTTTGCCCTGCACCTGTTGTGCGGTGGCAACGGACGCTTCTTTCACATTCTCTTCTATATAGAAGGCAGCTTGCTGGTGGCTGTTCTCGCCGTAGCGCATATCCTGCTTCTTAATGAAGTTCAGGTTCAGCGTACGCGGGAAGCGACCGGCGGCTTCTTTGCTTTCACCGTGGTAGGCCGGAACCATGCTGCCGAAGTAGTTAGCGATCATGCTGTCGTAGGCGGCGGTGTGTTCGAAGGCTTTAATCGCGAGATCGAAACGGGTGTCGAGGGTCAAAGAACCTTCGTTAGCGTCCATCTCTTTAATAATGGCGTCGTAGTCGCTGCTCTTCACCACGATGGCCACGTCTTTATGGTTCTTCGCGGCGGAGCGCACCATGGTCGGGCCGCCGATATCGATGTTCTCTACTGCATCTTCCAGCGAGCAACCAACGCGTGCAACGGTTTCGGCGAACGGATACAGGTTAACGACAACCATATCGATAGGGGCGATGTGGTGCTGTTCCATAATGGCATCGTCCTGGCCGCGACGGCCGAGGATGCCGCCGTGTACTTTTGGATGCAGGGTCTTTACGCGTCCATCCATCATTTCCGGGAAACCGGTGTAATCGGAAACTTCGGTCACCGGCAGGCCTTTTTCTGCTAACAGGCGGGCGGTGCCCCCCGTAGACAGCAGTTCCACACCGCGTGCGGAAAGAGCCTGGGCGAATTCGATGATACCGGCCTTGTCAGAAACACTGAGCAGAGCGCGGCGGACTGGACGACGTTGTTGCATGGTAAATCCCCTGGATTTGACGATTACAGAGAGCGTTAGCTGAATTTTTCGTAAAAAACTCAGCTAACGCCCCTTATGGGGCATTCTCATTTTGCGGCGACATTGTAACGAAAACGTTTGCGCAACGCTCGCGAATTTTTCTTTTTAAATTCTGGCCCCGCTTTTATCCCTGAAAGATCGTTTGCAGAGTGAGAAGATCCAGGAAATGAACGCGCATTTTGTGGATAAGTCTGTGCGTAAATTGGTATAACCAGGGGTTTTGCTGGGGAATGCAGCAAACAGTCATTTTTCTGCAATTTTTCTATTGCGGTCAGCAGAGAACTCCCTATAATGCGCCTCCATCGACACGGCGGATGTGAATCACTTCACACAAACAGCCGGTCGGTTGAAGAGAAAAATCCTGAAATTCAGGGTTGACTCTGAAAGAGGAAAGCGTAATATACGCCACCTCGCGACGGTGAGCTGAAAGCCGCGTCGCACCTGCTCTTTAACAATTTATCAGACAATCTGTGTGGGCACTCGAAGATACGGATTCTTAACGTCCTCGGACGAAAAATGAATACCAAGTCTCAAGAGTGAACACGTAATTCATTACGAAGTTTAATTCTTTGAGCATCAAACTTTTAAATTGAAGAGTTTGATCATGGCTCAGATTGAACGCTGGCGGCAGGCCTAACACATGCAAGTCGAACGGTAACAGGAAGCAGCTTGCTGCTTTGCTGACGAGTGGCGGACGG
>NZ_JBEUJO010000019.1:0-32310 GCF_043356435.1 Salmonella sp. SJTUF15591
GCATTCATTGCGGGTGAGATTGGCGGCGCAGTGGTCGAATTGATAATCGACGGCGTAGTGATCAGCCGCGATGCGATTGTGGATAGCCTAGAGGCTAAGCGCAGGGCAGTGGGAAACGTCATTCACAAAGGTGTATTGCGGGATGCGGCTGCTATGGTGCGGAAAGGGCAATAAAAAACCCGGCGCGAAGGCCGGGTTAAATTGCTTGTCTGGCAAACTTTACTATTGATGCTTCATCTCTATGCTCTATGTGATGGATACCTTTCTCGTCGAATGTGTTACGAATTTCACGCATCGCTTTTACCTCAAGAGCGCTTGGCTGGTAAGGTGCATCTATCGTAAATAACACATTAGAGATAGATAAAATTTTCTCACTGGCGGCGCGTAAAATTTTTGCTGTCCAAGAGTCACAGTGCTCCATCATTTTTTCCGGTTTGTCCTGTGTGAACGCCAGGGGTTTGATTGCACATAAAATCTCTCCCTCTTGACGAGCGACAAATGGTAAAGAGAATCGCGTCAACTCTCCGCCAAGCGTCTCTTTTTTAAACGCATTCTTAAGATCACTGTAATGAGAGAAGCGATGCTTAAGTTCTCTCGTTAGGATGGCCTCACGAGATTCTTTTGTTACTTCTGAATGATTTACAAACTTATTAAAAAGGGTGGCTGTAATTTCCTGAGGGCAATCAGACATCACAACTCTCGCTGGGCTAAAATGAATGATTGATTCCTTTTTACCAATTAAGTAATTGAAAAAGTTTGCTAATTTCTCAGGGGTGGTGAATTTATAACTTTGTTCTTGAGCAAACTTTAACTCTCTTGCAATTGCATCTTTCGCATGAGGAAAAATTATCTCGTCCTGAAAAAAATTTTTTACTCTAGCGTTGTTGCCTTGAGTCAGTTGAAAGTGAAACTGCCCTAACTTCGGAGCACAAAGAACCACACCGACGTTGGCAAACTCTTCGGTTTCTGCATATGGCGCATATCTAATAATGCTGTATAGGCATGGTGTGGTCATTTGATGTTACTCCAAAATTCTCTGTCGCTTACTCTGTTCAGGCAGTTCATTATCTCATTCAACATCAGTTCGCGTTCTTCATCGGATGAAAACCACTCATCAGGAACCTGATTAAACTTCTCCTCAACTGAACCAATAGCACCACTAGCGAGATCCATCAGTTCGGGTTTATCAAGTATGTCGAACACCCACTTTCTTCCGTTTGCAGAATACACATGGACATCATACTCATCATCAGTTGTATCCTGTGCGAATGCCAGATTATGGTCAATCAGGTAATACCTATTATTAACAGCATCGAAAATTATATTTACATTGCCACCGATGTCAGTCAAAGACCTGTCAGCATTGTTTATCCAGCGGTCAAAGAAGAATATTTTCTTTTGATCCTGTATGTTTACAGCACTGCGGGCTTGTTGAATGTTAATGGTTGAGGCATTTTCAACAAAGCGGGTGGCAAATGCTGGGCCTGGTGAAAGCTCGCCGCGCAAATCAGGCATGAATTCGATAATCTCTTGGCCAACATCTACAATGCAAAAATCAGGGCAAGGTAGACCTATCTGTCTGGCTAGGTGTGCAGAAATAAATTCTGCTACAAGCTCTTTTTGCCGGAGTTTTGGCCTGCCCTTAACTATGTAAGCCAGCCCATCTTGGCACGTGCAAAGAAACGGCTGAGTCATACCGTCATTCATGCGTCTAGTATAGGCTGTAACTTGCAGATAGTTATTTTGCAAAACATACTTTCCCTAGAAATAAACACTAAACATTGGTGCTGGAAAACTTTAAAAAAATAACGTGCACAGCTTATCCTTAACCAAACGGCTCTTCAGCCCATCAGCACCCGAATACCTCAGGCTAACCGTACTTCCTGTAGGTCTGTAGCGTATTACTCCGTATCGCCCTTAATCCGCCGCCCCATGTACTTCGCGTACAGCTCGTCAAGTTCCTTCAGGCGCAGCGAGACAATCCGCAACATGTTCTGTTGCTCTTCTTCCGGTAACTGGCGATAGAGCTCAAGCAGGCGCTGTTCGTCAGGTTTAAGTCCGTCTTTCTCTCCGACATCCTCACCAAGCAGCCACGGAACTGATACGCCAGCAGCATCAGCAATAGCTAATGCGGAGCTTTTGCTAATTCTTCCTGTTTTGAACCAACTGGAAACTGCTTGCTTGCTGACACCAGCTACCCTGGCCATCTCTGTTTTAGAGAAACCCTTCTTATTTAACTCTGCCAGCCTGGAGATCAGGCCATTCGTCAGTGTGTTATCGCTCATCGCCTCATTGTAAATGATTGCTTTACTTGTAGGTAGGCATGTGCTGTTTGACTTGTTGGTAAAATGATGCTTTACTTTTGTCATCTAAGGAGGTCCTATGACTGGTATTGAAAAAGCAATTCAAAAATTTGGAACAGGGGCTGCTCTTGGAAGAGCGCTTGGATTTTCAAAAATGACAATTTCCAACTGGAAAAAGACCGGGATTCCACCCGATCACATTCGTTCAGTTTTCGAACTTACAGGTGTTACGCCACATGAGTTACGGCCTGACTTGTATCCAAATCCAACAGATGCATTACCAAGCCAAGAGGCATCAGCCAAATAACCATAGAGGATATTTACCCATGGAGAACGCAATTGCACGAAAGTTAGACCCACCAGAAATCAACCCGATTGAGATAGAGAGTGTCCTGCTCAACCGGCTTGCATCAGTAGGGCAGAAATCATACGCCGAGCATATGGGCATCAGTGAGTCGACAGTCAGCAGACGTAAAGCTGAGGGATATTTCTGCAACATGGCGAAAGAGCTGGCTTTTCTTGGGATTCAGGCCGCGCCACCGGAGGCGGTACTGGTATCCAGAAACTATCTCACAGCTGTAGAGATTCTCGCTGATGCAGGGCTAAAGGCTGAACGAGCCAGGCCGGATGCGCTGGGGTGGGACTGAAAATGGCAGCAACCAAAAAGGCGAAAGCCGTGGTGCGCGAACACCAACGGCTTTCTGGTGGAATTAACTGGATCAATTCACAGGAGTAATTATGGCAAACACTGCCGAAGTAATCAATTTTCCTGTGCCTGACGTGGCACCTAAGGAGCCGCGCGTGGCAGATCTCGATGATGGCTATACGCGCCTGGCAAATGAACTTCTGGATGCCGTGATGTGTTCTGGTTTGCCGGAGACTGAGCTGTGCATCCTGATGGCCGTATGGCGCAAAACGTATGGATACAACAAGAAAATGGACTGGATCAGCAACGAGCAGTTAGAGGAGATGATTCAGAAGCATCATACCCATTGCTCGACAGCAAAAAACAGTCTGATCAGGAAGAAGGTACTGATTCAGGAAGGCCGCAGGGTTGGTATGAATATCCATATTTCCGAGTGGCAAACTAAAAATAACGGATTCTGCAAAACATTAGCTAAACCTGCTAAGAAAACCTTAGCGGAAGTTGCTAACGCACCTAAGCAGAAGTTGCTAACCACAAAAGACAAACTAACAAAAGACAATATTAAAAGATCTACGTCAGAGAATTCTGACGAATCCTCTGACAAGCCAAGAAAGAAACCTCATGTCCTAAAACCCGAAGCAGCGATTCAGAGAGGCAACAAGTGGGGAACTGCTGAAGACCTAACTGCTGCCGAGTGGATGTTTGACCTGATAAAAACCATTTCTCCATCAGCCAGAAAACCTAACCTGGCAGGATGGGCTAACGATATACGCCTGATGCGTGAATGTGACGGACGAACACATCGCGACATGTGCGTGCTGTTTCGCTGGGCGTGCCATGACAGCTTCTGGGCTGGCAACGTCATTAGCCCGGCAAAGCTCCGCGAAAAGTGGACTCAACTCGATATCAACCGCAACAAGCAACAGACTGGCACAACTGCCTCTAAGCCAAAACTTGACCTAAATAACACTGACTGGATATACGGAGTGGAGCTATGAAAAACATTGCTGCGCAGATGGTTAATTTTGACCGTGAGCAGATGCGCCGTATTGCCAACAACATGCCGGAACAGCATGACGATAAGCCGCAAGTTGAGCAGGTTGCTAAGGTCATCAACAACGTGTTTAGTCAGCTTATGGCAGCGTTCCCTGCTACCACAGCTAATCGCAGCCAGGCTGAGATGAACGAAATCCGGCGTCAGTGGGTTCTGGCTTTCCGTGAGAACGACATCACCACCATGGAGCAAGTTGCGGCCGGAATGCGTGTCGCCCGCCGTCAGGAACGTCCGTTTCTTCCGTCTCCAGGCCAGTTCGTCGCATGGTGTAAGGCTGAATTGGCAACTGCTGCCGGGCTTCCTGATGCCAATGAACTGGTCGATATGGTTTACCAGTATTGCCGCACGCGTGGTTTATACCCGGATGCAGAATCATATCCATGGGAATCCAAAGCCCATTACTGGCTTGTCACCACACTGTACTCAAACATGCGAGCTAACGCTCTTAGTGATACCGAGTTGCGCCGCAAGGCAGTCGAAGAACTCAACCACATGGTTACCAGGATAAACCGTGGAGAGGTGATCCCGGAGCCAGTTAAGCAGCTTCCTGTTCTTGGTGGCAGACCACTAAACCGCGCGCAAAACCTCGCGAAGATTGCAGAAATTCGGGCCAAATTCGGACTAAAGGGAGTCAGATCATGATAACTGCATTAGATATTGAAAAAGTAATCACCGATAAAGGGCCAATGAGCAACATCAAAGGTCCGCTTATCAGCAGTCAGCGCTACCTCGACAAGGCAAAGGTAAGCGACAGAGCGGCAAGTGTTAACAGCCAGTGGAAACCAGATGTTTGCCCGGTTACCGGACGCAAGTTCTTCATGTGGATTGAACATGAAACGCTTGGTTATGTGCCGACATATGGCGGGCCGTTCGACAGTTACACTATCCCGACCAGAGATAGCAGCGGCGAGTTTTCTTGCGAGCGTTACGACCATGATTTAGGTGGCTGGGTGGGGGTGAGTTCATCGGCCTTTATCTGATTGATGATGACGAACAATGCCGAGTCAGTGAACTCGAGGAGCGCATAGCAGAACTGGAGTCCAAGCTATCTAAACCCGTGTTGCTGCCGAAAACAAACGGCTACTGGACCGAGCAAGAGAAAGCGTATGAAGAAGCCATTACGCTCGCTAAGCGGCAGGTTCGTCTGGCTGGATTCAGTGTGGAGGACATGTAATGGCTATTTTCATGGAAGTGCGCTGTGAGGGTCTCGGTGATATTGATGGCTGTTTCTCTAGCCAGAACGCCGGTTCAATAACGTCAGCACGTGAAAGTGTTAAGAGTGTTTCCATAGCGCTGAAATTTCTTAAAGATGATTCGCTTAATAACGGCTGGGTGCTGCATAAAGGCGAGCTCTATTGCCCGGTATGCGCCAAAGCAAAAGCATTGGCCGCTGCTGGCATCAAGTGGAAGGCTGAATGAACCACTTCCACGAAGGGCCAATCACGCCAGATACCTGTGCGTTGAAAGCGTGATACGACGTGGTTCATTTTGACCGTGACGCCGAGCTAGTGGAGGGGATGCTAGCCTGGGACTGGTAAGAGATGACGAACGTATTCGATTAACAGTCCCAGACTATGATACAGAGTAGATAGCAAGAAAAATTGAAATATCTGGCTTTAAGACTCGTTTCGCAACCAGTGGCCCCATATCTATGACTGAGATCTTTGGTAACATACAGATAATAATCAATCAGTAACACTGGCTGAACATCTCTGAAATGGAGCCTTAAATGACTGACACAGCATATTCTAAGTCACTTGAAAAGGAAGTTGACCCTGAACAATATCTTGTACTCACAGGGCATACTATCGATACTATTCACACATTTGCGCGAGAAGATATTGTCTGCCCAATATGCGAGGCAACTGGTGGAACGTTTGTCCGTGGCGGTACTAATGCTCGCTTTAACAGAAGAGCACATTTCCGGTTCAGAAACACAAAAGACAAAAGCAATCACCATCCTTCTTGCGATTTCTACGATGAGCGCATCTCACCTGATGTCAAAAACCATCTGGTTTACTTCTCTACCGACAGAACCAAGATTACGCATGTTATAAGAAAAATGGTATGCGCAGGGATACAGGAGGGTTTTTTTGATCAAGAATCCATGAGGCAGATGCGTAAGTGGTTCTTCCAGAAGCGTGTCGACTCAACGTTTAAGCTGTCTCTTACTGAAGAGCAGGTCAGTTGGCTTCATTACATAACAGATAATACAAGTGTCAATTGGGGGTATGTGAATGGCGTAGCGCCATTTAGCCCAGTGCAAGCCACCATCCCCGGTTTTTCATGGGAAGATGCTATCCAACGAGAGTTCACTCTGGTGCATCTGCCCACCCTGCGTAAACTTCAAGACTTAAAAGTTTGGAGAAAACAACTTTCAATGCTGACCAAGTTCGTCAGCAGCCCATCGCAGGGCGTATTGATTGACCCTACCTTACTAAAAGATGAGTATGAGAAAACACTCCAGCTCAACGCTTTCATCATAAGCAGTTATGATGAATTTAAGAATAAATCTGTAAGAGACCGTGCTGATGGCGAAGTTAAACTTCTCGCCTTTTCCGCGCTTTTGCTGTTTGTTTCAGGCTGGGATATAAATCAGGCCATCGAAAAGTTCGCGGTCATCGCAAATGTAGACGAGGTTTATGACGACCTTGCAGGTAACTTCATTGGCCTAAACCCGTACCTAAAATTCGAACTTGCTGATACTGCAAGAAAACTACAAGAAAACTGGCCTATTGAGTATAAGGAAATTAACTACTGGCAGGTTGAGAAGAGAATGCGGGCTATGTACGAGGAAGACCAAAAATCGCGTTCGACTCCACTCCCCCCGCTCCCCGCTGATATCTATATCACCGAGCACCTAAAGAGGAAAGAAGAAGAGGAAAGAGTAAGGCGTTGGCTTGAAGCCGACAGGATAGAGTTTGATAATGATATTACCGAGTAGTGAGATAACTCACTGGATGCAGCTACCAGAACCGCCGCAGGAGGTAGAGTAATTGGTGCCAAGTGGAGAGGCTGGCATAGACATTAATCAAGGCCCTTAGGGCCTTTTATTCTATGATAAACGGACTTTGTTTGAGGGTGACACCATGAAGCCGAAGAAGCTAAATGCTAGGCAGCAGTACCAATTAGACCTTGAATTAGTCAAGAAGAAGCCTGCGAACCGGACAGATGCAAAAGCACATTTAGCGGCACAGTTACGGATTAGCAAGTACAAGTTGCAGACCTCTTCCAAAATTCGCGTTGGCAGTTTCAGGGGAAGAAAGAAGGTGCATTTCAGTAAGGCCGAAGAAGATGCCAGGGCGGCACTAAATAAAGCAAATGCCATTAGATTTTCTGAAGGGGAGGTTGAATCCGTTGATACAGATCGAATCTCTAAGAGTAATAAACGCTGGCGTGGGAGAACTGCTGACTAATGTCTGACTGGAATATTGCAGCACAATCAAAAGACAAGCAGGACAACGAGGCGCTCAGTTTTACCTACGAATACGCGTGTGCCCCGGAAAACCGCTACAAATACTAACCCGCTGCGGCGGGTTTTTTCGCCTAAAATCTGATATGAAACAACATGCTAGCTTTTGCAAAAAGTGCTATTCACCTCTTGAATATTCTTTCTAACAGGTATACTGTGTTTATATACAGTGGTTAAATGTAGAGGGAATTATGAGAATTGAACTTGTTATCAGCCGGACAAAACAGCTTCCGGAAGGTGCCGTTCCTGCACTTGAAAAAGAATTAATTACCCGTCTCCAGAATCAGTATGAAAACTGCAACTTAACCATCCGTCGAGGCAGTCAGGATGGTCTGAGTATCGTCGGTGCTGCTGATGGCGATAAAAAACGTATACAGAGCATTCTGCAGGAAACGTGGGAAAGCGCTGACGACTGGTTTTATTAACATTGCGCTTAATGCTGGCGCGCATTTTTCAGAATACCGCAATTTGCGTATCCCTTTGATGCTGCTGCCGACAATTTTTAACCGCGTCTGTACATCGCCTGAAGGGAGAACAAAAATTGAGTAATTCAGCTTTGCAAAAGTCAGAAGATAGCTGGTATGACATTGTAAGAAGATCTGATGGTTGCGTAGTGTTTAGCTTTCCATCATCAGGCAGGCATCTTATCTATCGTGTAAATGGCATGGTATCTATGCGTCCTTTGCTGGATGATGAAGAAGTTTTTACTCCCAACGGTTTTATGCATTTTATTCGCCGTCTCGGCTACCGGGTAACACCACCTTCTGATAATATGAAATCAACGGCCTGAACAACCGTTAACCTTCTGCGCCACGGAGAACACCATGGCGCACGAATTACAACTCATCAAGCAGTCATCTGGAATTCTGATCCCCGCGACGCCGGAGACCAGCGATATTCTGCAATCAAAAATTAAACTCGGCGCCGTGCTGGTGGCTGAGTTTCGTCAGGTGAGGAATCCTGCATTCCATCGCCGCTTTTTCGCGTTGCTTAATCTCGGGTTTGAATACTGGGAACCCACCGGCGGCGCCATTTCTGCCAACGAGCGCAAACTGGTAAACGGTTATGCAAAGTTTCTTGCTGCATATGGCGGGAATGAAAGCGCATTACTGGATGCGGCTGAACAGTATCTGGAACAGATTGCAAACCGCCGGGTAACAAACGGAATTAGCCTCTGTAAATCTTTCGATGCATACCGCGCATGGGTGACGGTTGAGGCTGGTCACTATGACGCCATCCAGCTACCTGATGGCACCCTTCGCAAACATCCCCGCAGCATCGCTTTTTCCAGCATGGATGAGGTCGAATTTCAGCAGTTGTATAAATCCGCGCTTGATGTGCTCTGGCGGTGGATTTTATCACGTACATTCCGTACTCAGCGCGAGGCCGAGAACGCCGCCGCCCAGCTCATGAGCTTTGCGGGGTGATGGCGATGAAATACTCCTGGTTCCATCATCACGACTGCACAACCGAGCAGGCCGACACGCTGATATCGGATTATCAGAAGCGGGGCGTAAGGACAGAAAAGAGCCTGAACCCTGACTTCATTACCTGGACTGTCAGTGCGAAATTACCTGAATATGCACGCCGGGTGCGGACGCCAAAATCCTTACGCCAAAAGGTCTGGGGGTGAACATGGCTAAATTACCGCGCCGTAAGTGCAAAGTTTGCCGGGAATGGTTTCATCCTGCTTACAGCAATGTTGTCTGGTGCTGTCCTGAACATGGCGCTATCTACGCGCTTGAACTGCGTGCCAAAGCAAAGATTAAAGCCGCAGCCAGGCGTATCAGGGAGAAACACCAGGCGGATAAAGCCGAACGCCAGCGCCGCCAGGCTAAGCGTGAGTCGTTCAAAACTAAAGCTCAGTGGGATAAAGAGGCGCAGGCCGCCTTTAACCGTTACATCAGGATACGGGATGAAGGTAAACCCTGCATTAGCTGCGATGCGCCGCTGGTTGGTAAAAGCAATTTCCTGACCGGAAGCGCCATCGATGCAAGCCATTACCGCTCGCGCGGTGCCGCCTCACATCTCAAATTCAACGTATTCAACGTTCATTCGGCCTGCACGCGCTGCAACCGGCAGTTAAGCGGTAATGCGGTCGAATACCGAATCCGCCTCATCAGGCGTATAGGCCTCGAAAGGGTGGAGCGTCTTGAATCAGACAATGCGCCACGTCGTTTCGATATCCCGTACCTGAAACGCATCAAATACATATTCACCCGCAAAGCCCGGGCGCTGGAGAAGCGCCGCGCACGTCGACAGGATAATGCAGCATGAAACCAGAACTGATCGACATACTCCGCATGCGCTGGTTGCGTCTCCGTATTTACCGCCGTCCGGGTTCGGTGCTGGTGGACTACCGCATCCTGCGCAATTTTGTTCGTATTTATCAGTTCACAGGATTTACTCAATGAACACTCAATACCTCCAGTATGTACGTGAACAGCTAATGGTAGCGACAGCCGATTTAAGCGGGGAGACTAAAGGGCAGCTTCTGGCCTGGCTGGAGAACGCACAATTCGACACGAAAAACTACCCCCGAAAAAAACAGCGTATCTGGGACAAGGAAACAGAACGCTGGATAACGTTAAATAACCCGCCAATCCCCGGCAAGCAGTCGCTGGCAAAAGGAAGCGCTATCCCGCTGGTGAAGCCTGTGGAATATTCCACTGCCTCATGGCGCCGGGCGGTTCTTTCACTGGATGAACACTACAAGGCGTGGTTGTTGTGGAATTACAGTGAGAATACCTGCTGGGAACACCAGGTCGAAATAACAAGTTGGGCGTGGTGCGAGTTTAGACAGCAGCTTGCAGGGAGGAAGATGGCTGGCAAGACAGTGGAACGGCTGAAGAAACTTATCTGGCTGGCGGCGCAGGATGTCAAATCTGAATTAGCCGGGCGTGAGGTTTATCAATATAAAGAGTTAGCGGGACTGGTAGGCGTTAGCGAAAAGAACTGGTCAGAAACCTTCACCAGACACTGGCTGACCATGCGCGCGATATTTCTGCGTCTTGATCAGGCGTCTCTTTTGAGTGTATCGGAGTCGCGTTCGGAACAGGTGGCTTTCAACCTATACGCACTTAATTGACACAAACAGTTATCCGGGGCTATATTTCTAGCGTTGCCTATATGCAACCTGGGATTGGCGTCCCGGAATCAATCGACGCATAAGCCGCGTTAGCGGTTTTTTTATGCGTAAAACACAGTTACATCCAAATTATGGTGGGCTGTGTGGGGGCACCGAAAGGTGCGCCGGACGGTTGACCGGTTACGCCAACCCTGCACAGTTCACCACCCGTCAATTGGCGTTGACAGTGGTGATAATCCAACCCCATTGGAGCTATCAACCATGACCACTCAAATTTCCGTAGAATCCATTTCGCTGACCACCCATCAAAATATCCCTGTTATTACTACCGAATTGTTGGCACAGTTGTACGGTACTGAAGTAATCAGAATTCAACAAAACCACGCGCGAAATGCGGAACGTTTTATTGAGGGAAAACATTTTTTCAAACTGGTCGGTCAGGAGTTAAGGGAGCTTAAGCACAGACTATCTTTAAGCGAGTCCGTGAAAATCGCTCGCAATGTACGTTCCCTCATCCTCTGGACAGAACGCGGTGCTGCCCGTCACGCAAAAATGCTCGAAACGGATCAGGCATGGGAAGTATTCGAGAGACTGGAGGACTGCTATTTCAGCCAGAAACAACCTGTTCCAGCACGCCAGACTCATCCCGCAATTCCATTTCCAAAAGAACGACGTTTCATTGTAACAGTGTCCCCCGACGGTACTGCTGATACCCAGCCTTTGCCTGACGACGTATTTATCGGCAAAGTATCGAGCATATTAAGTGACCTTCGCCAGATGGGGTGGATAATCATCAAACGTGACCGGCTGGTTGAGACACTGGCGACGTGGTGATTGCAAAACTGGATTAAAACGGCTATATTTTATGTAAATCTGATATCGTCGCCATAGCTTCAATCGTCGACCAAATAAATTCAAGCCCCGCCATCGTGCGGGGCTTTTCTGTTTGTGCCGTCCGGAATAATCCCTCTGAGTTTTGTCGTTAATCCACCTGGCGGCCTTCCTACTTCACACTGCGCCATCCGAGCTATCGGAGGTGAGGCTTATGAAAATGCACAACGATCCCCATTCCTGGCAGGGCTGGCTGGAGCTGTTCCAGAGCTGGTGGCGAGGAGATACGCCGCTGGGCGCTGTTCTGATGTCGTTATTTATGGCCGGTCTGCGCATTGCCTATTTTGGCGGTAACGGTGGCTGGAAGAAAAAAACACTCGAAATTCTGCTATGTGGTGCCCTGACGTTGACCTTCTCATCTGCGCTGGAATATTTCGGCTGGCCCAAGTCCCTGTCTGTTGCGATTGGTGGCGGCGTCGGCCTTATCGGCGTGGATGCGATCCGCGGCTTTGCAATGAAGTTTATCAGTGGTCGTATCGGTGGGGATAATAACAAGGTTTAATCATGAACGAGTCTCAATTTCAGCAGGCGGCTGGTATCAGCGCCGAACTGGCCGCGCGCTGGTATCCACATATTACGGCGGCAATGAGCGAATTCGGTATTACTGCTCCACTGGATCAGGCCATGTTCATTGCTCAGGCGGGACATGAAAGCGCTGGTTTTACAAGGCTGGTGGAGAGCTTCAACTACAGTATCGCCGGGCTGACCGGATTCATCCGCGCCGGGAGAATCACTCCAGATCAGGCCAGTACTCTTGGGCGAAAAGCCTGTGAGAAGGCGCTTCCGCTCGAGCGACAGCGTGCAATAGCTAATCTGGTATACAGCAAGCGAATGGGTAACAACGGGCCTGGCGACGGCTGGAACTACCGCGGGCGTGGACTTATCCAGATCACAGGTCTGAACAACTACCGTGATTGCGGTAACGGGATCAAAACTGAGCTCGTTGCCCATCCGGATCTACTGGCACAGGATACGTATGCTGCCCGTAGTGCAGCGTGGTTCTTCGCGACTAAAGGGTGTCTGAAATATTCCGGCGACATGGTACGCGTTACACAGATAATCAACGGAGGGCAGAACGGCATCGGAGATCGGCGAGAGCGCTTTGAAAAAGCAAAATCGGTGCTGGTATGACTCTGTTACCTGCTCTTCTGAAAAGATACTGGTTGCAGCTGGTGTTTATTTTGCTGATGGCTGGTACGTTTATCGCCGGTAATGTCTGGAGTGACAGGGGCTGGCAAAAAAAATGGGCAGATCGCGACAGCGCTGAATCCTCTCAGGAGGTCAACGCCCAGACCGCCGCCCGTATTATTGAACAGGGCCGCATTATTGCCCGTGATGAGGCTGTAAAAGATGCACAAGCACAAGCCGCTAAATCTGCTGCCACTGCTGCTGGCCTGTCTGCCACTGTTAGCCAGTTGCGCACCGAAGCAACAAAGCTTGCCGCCCGCCTGGACGCCGCAAAACACACCGCAGATCTTGCCGCTTCCGTCAGAAGCAAAACAACCGACGCCACCGCCGGAATGCTTGCCGACATGCTCGGAGATATTGCAGCAGAAGCTAAACGATATGCTGCAATCGCTGACGAACGCTACCAGGCAGGAATGACGTGTGAGCGTATTTACAACTCGGTGAGAGAGTCAACCAACAATCCCATAGCTCCGCACTAGCGGGGCTTTTTGTTGTAACAAGAAGACGAAGAAGGAAATACTATGTTTACAGTTAAAACCATCATCAACGGTGTTACGCATATTTGTGAGCAGCCATCCATCTCGATAGCCAGAGCTGGTTCTGAAACGTTCGCAGATACTTTAAAACTTACTCATAACTCAGCCAGCCCGGACTTCGCATACTGGCTCCCGGCTATCTATGAAGATCCAGAAATGACCAAAGCGCTGCAGGAGGAGGAACTGGTTATTAGTGACCGTACTGATGTGCTGGATACTGATGCTATTGCCATCATTATTGAGGAATATCCGAGTGAAAATTTCCCCGGCGCGGGTGATGGCTGCCGTTACCAGTTTATCTATCCGGGCGATCAGGTTTATGTGATGAACTCTAATGGTGCCACCATCGAGGCCGTGAAGTAGGCGTTACAGCAGAGCCTAGTAGTAACTTACCCACATGATGACTGATAGCCACCTGGACAGATATCGCATGAACAAATCGCCCCGTATCTATGGCAGCAAATGGGACCGTGAGCGCCTCCTGTTCCTTCGTACTCATCCGTTGTGTGCCATGTGTCATGAGCAGGGAAGAGTGACGGCGGCAACGGTGGTCGATCATATCATTCCGCACAAACTGAAAGAGGCGCTGAATAGTGGAAACGCCGAAGCGATAGCGAAGGCACAAAAGCTATTCTGGAGCCGGAAGAACTGGCAGGGGTTGTGTAAGCAGCACCACGACTCTACGAAGCAACGAATGGAGAAACGCGGTGTCGTCGTGGGCTGTGACGAGAACGGTATTCCACTTGACCGTGCATCGCACTGGTTCAGACGATAACAATTCTCATATGTGTGGCAGCTATGAAGGAGGAGGGCGGGTTAAAAGTTCACAGCTTTGTGCCTGCGTGACCGCCCGCCCTCCTCTGTTTGCACAACCGCGAAATGAAAAGTTTTTTTCCGGGAGGTTCCGATGGCAGGACGGCGCCCGAAACCGACCCACCTGAAAGTGGTAACCGGCAATCCGGGCAAACGTAAACTCAACGATAAAGAACCCCAACCTGCAAAAGAAATCCCCAGCCCGCCAGCACATCTTAGCGACTGGGGAAAAGTTGCGTGGGGCAGGCTCACAGTTTTACTTGATGGCATGGGTATTCTTACAGTTGCCGATTCACTGGCGCTGGAGCGTCTTTGCGATATCTATGCAGATATCCTTCAGCTTCGCCTGACGATCGCGGACGAAGGGAGAACTTATACAGTCCAGACTGAAGGGGGATTTTTGATTAAGGCGAACCCGGCAGTAGCAATGTTGGCGGATGCTGATCGACGTTTTAAAAGTTACCTGGTTGAATTCGGTCTGACTCCGGCCGCCAGAACGAAGGTGAAAGTGGATGGTGGAGAAAAAGAAGAAGACCCGCTCAACGAGTTCTTCGGTTGACCCCACCACTCGTTATGCGATGGATGTGGCGTCCGGTAAGGAAATTGCCGGACCTGATATCCGCAATTCCTGCAAGCGTCATCTGAAGGATCTGGAGTCCTGCCATGCCCGCGGTCTGGTATGGGATACGGTAACAGCGCAGCGTGCTATCGACTTTTTCGCGAAAGTGCTGAAACTTAACGGCGGCGAACACGAAGGCAAGCCGTTCAATCTGTTACCCTGGCAGTGCTTTATCGTGGGGTCTGTATTTGGCTGGCAAAACTCAGACGGCTATCGCCGGTTCCGTATGGTGTACGTCGAATCCGGTAAGGGGTCAGGTAAATCACCGCTTGCAGCTGGTATAGCTCTTTACTGCCTTGTCGCCGACAAGGAGCCACGCGCGGAAGTCTACGCGGCCGCCACGAAAAAAGACCAGGCCATGATACTGTTTCGCGATGCTGTGGCGATGGTTGACCAGTCGCCAGCACTGGCACAGCGGATTAACAAATCAGGCGGTGCCGGGAAAGAGTGGAATCTGGCTTTTCTGCAGACCGGTTCTTTTTTCCGGCCTATCAGCTCGGACGACGGACAGTCAGGTCCACGCCCGCATTGTGCTCTGATAGACGAAATTCACGAGCACAAAAACAACCAGGTCGTGGAAATGATGCGCGCCGGGACGAAAGGTCGTCGCCAGGCGTTGATTTTCATGATCACTAACAGCGGCCACGACAAAACCAGCGTCTGCTACGACTATCACGAGTATGGGCGTAAAGTTGCCGAAGGCTCGATTGAGGATGACAGTTTCTTTTCTTTCATTTGTTCCCTGGACGAAGGAGAAGACCCATTCAAGGACGAGTCCTGCTGGAAAAAAGCAAACCCCTCTCTTGGTCATACTTTTACCGATCGCTACCTGCGTGAGCAGGTTACTCAGGCTCGGGGGATGCCGTCGAAGGAAAGCATTGTTCGGCGGTTAAACTTCTGTCAGTGGGTGGATGCCGATAACCCCTGGATGAGTAGCGATGTGTGGATGGGGTGCGAAGAGGACTTCTCCCTGCAGGAGCTGCGGGGCGAGGAATGCTATGGCGGTCTGGATCTTTCAGGCAGCCGGGATCTCACCGCACTGGCGCTGTTCTTTCCGAAAAAGAGAAAGCTGGTGGTGGAATTCTGGACGCCAAAAGACACTCTGACAGACCGGGCGAAAACAGACCGGGTTCCATATGACGCATGGGAACGGGACGGATACATCCACACCACACCAGGTAAAGCCGTGAAGTATGGTTTTGTTGCTGAACGTATCGCAGATCTTGCAATGCAGTTCGACATCAAAGCCATTGCCTTCGATCAGTACCGTATTAAATACCTTGAGCCGGAACTGGACGAAGCCTCAGTATCAGTGCCGCTGATCCCGCATGGGCAGGGCTACTACAAGGCAAAAGATTCTGGTCTGTGGATGCCGCATTCTATCGAGCTATTTGAGCAGATGCTGGATGATGGTGCAGTCGTTATTAAAACTAATCCCTGCCTGCGCTGGAATGCAGCTTCCGCAGTAACCGAAGCCGATCAGAAAGAAAACCGCATTTTTGCCAAGAAAAAAAGTACCGGACGTATTGATGGCGTGGTGGCTTCCGCTATGGCAATAGGTGCATCAGAAGAGGATGTCACTGATGATGGCGATGTTGATGGTTTCTTTGATGATCCAATCATAGTGGGTATCTGATGGCGAATAATAAACACCCCGGGCGAATAAAAAGCGCCCTTTTAAACTGGCTGGGCGTCCCCGTCAGCCTGACTAACGGCGAGTTCTGGCGCGAGTGGTTCGGAACCAGCAGCAGTGGAAAAGTTGTGACTGCTGATAAGATTATCCGCCTGTCTGCTGTATGGGCCTGTGTCAGGTTGTTGAGTGAATCGGTTTCCACGTTACCGCTGAAAATCTACGAACGTCAGGCTGATGGCTCCCGAAAACTGGCTTCTGATAATCCTGCTTACCAGGTACTTTGCCGGCGCCCCAATCCTGAAATGACGCCGTCACGTTTTATGCTGATGGTGGTCGCCAGTATCTGTCTGCGGGGAAATGCATTTGTTGAAAAACTGTTTATCGGCAGAAAACTGGTATCGCTGGTTCCGCTGTTACCACAGAACATGGTAGTAAAACGACTGGATAGTGGGCAATTGCAGTACTCATATACTGAGAACGGAAAACAGCGAATTATACCTGTAAACCGGATTATGCATATCCGTGGATTCGGTCTGGATGGTGTATGTGGCATGATGCCTGCGATGACGGGCATCGATGTCTTTGGTGCGGCAATGTCGGTGGATGAAGCCGCGGCAAAAATCTTTGAAAATGGCCTTCAGAGTACAGGGTTTCTTTCTTCAAAAAATGCGCTGACCAAAGAGCAGCGTGATCGTCTGAGGCAAAACCTTCAGTCTTTTATCGGTTCAAAAAATGCCGGGAAACTGATGGTGCTGGAAAATGAACTCACATACCAGAATGTCACCATGAATCCGGAAGCGGCACAATTGCTGGAAAGCCGTTCCTTCAGTATCGAGGAAATTTGCCGCTGGTTTCGCGTTCCTCCTTTCATGGTCGGTCATACCACTAAACAAAGCAGCTGGGCATCCAGTCTTGAAGGGATGAACCTTCAGTTCCTGACGCACACTCTTCGACCGCTGCTGGTGAATATTGAACAGGAAATTGGCCGGTGCCTGCTCGATAGCGATGATGACGTGTTCGCGGAGTTCTCCGTTGAAGGACTGCTGCGCGCCGACAGCGCTGGCCGTGCGGCTTACTATACCAGCGCGCTTCAGAATGGCTGGATGTCGCGAAACGATGTTCGCCGTCTGGAAAATATGCCGCCGATTGAAGGGGGGGACATTTACACCGTTCAGCTCAACCTGACGCAACTGAAAAATCTCGAAAGCAGCAATCCTGCTGTTCAGGCTCTGGCCCTGAGAGAACTGCATAACCACGTATTCCCCGATATTTCCTTTGAACAATCTCCGCTGAAACAGGCCGCTTAGGAGCACTTTCCTGATGAGCAAAAAACAACTTCCGGTAGCACCGGCGGGGCGCCCCTGTGCGCGCGTTACCTGTGAAACCCTTCCTTCCGCACTGGACCGCTGGAACGGCGGGATCAAAGCTGCGGCCACTGACGACAACAGTATTTCTGTTTTTGATGTGATCGGGCAGGACTACTGGGGTGAAGGCGTAACAGCCAAACGTATCGCCGGTGCGCTACGGGCGATGAATGGCGCCGACGTCACGGTCAATATCAACTCCCCTGGCGGTGACATGTTCGAAGGCCTGGCCATCTACAACCTACTGCGTGAATACCAGGGGAAAGTTACGGTCAAGGTGCTGGGCATTGCCGCCAGCGCCGCCTCTGTTATCGCGATGGCCGGGGATGATATTCAGATTGGTCGTGGGGCCTTCCTGGTGATCCACAACTGCTGGGTGGTGGCAATGGGTAACCGGCATGACTTTGCTGAATTATCTGCCTCTCTCGAACCGTTTGATAACGCAATGGCTGACATTTACGCCGCACGCTCCGGGCTTGATATGGCCACAGTGCAAAAACTGATGGATGCCGAAAGCTACATCGGCGGTAGCGATGCCGTGGAGAAAGGTCTGGCCGACAGCCTTCTTTCTGCTGATGCCGTAATTGACGGTGACGAAACTCCTGCTGCAGCGTTGCGTAAGCTCGATGCGTTGCTGGCAAAGTCCAACACTCCGCGCTCTGAACGCCGGAAACTGATTAAAGCCCTGTCCGGTGGCATGTCTGGCGCTGCCACCAACCATGACGGCACGCCGGGCGCTGCCGAAGAAATAAAACCTGAAATCATCAATTCTCTTGAAAACGCCCTCGCTGCGTTAGTCAAATAAGGACCTTTTATGTCTGAAGTAAATGAAATTCTGAAAAAAGTTACCGCCAGCATTGAAGAAGCGACGGATAAGTTTAATGCCAGGGCTGAAGATGCACTTAAAGAAGCGAAGAAGTCCGGCAAACTGTCAGAAGAAACAAAGGCAGCCGTTGACAAGATGGCGTCTGAATTTAACGCCCTGCGTGAAGCTGAAAAAACGCTGAAGGCGGCAATAGGGGAACTTGAGCAGCATGTTGCGCAGATGCCGCTGGCCAATGCAAAACATATTGTTGAGACGGTTGGCCAACAGGTCATTTCTGCGGAAGCTCTTAAAACATTTTCCGCCAGCGTGGAAGGAGGGAAACGCGTCAGCATCCCGGTAAACGCTGCACTTATCTCCTCCGGTGTCGCTGAAGGCGTGGTAGAGCCTCAGCGCCTGCCGGGTATTGATACTACCCCCAAACAACGCCTGTTTATACGTGATCTGATTGCACCTGGTCGCACATCATCTCCGGCAATCTTCTGGGTTCAGCAGACGGGTTTTACCAACAAAGCCGCCGTGGTTGCGGAGAACACAACCAAGCCGTACAGCGATATTGCGTTCGCCACGAAGATCACCCCGGTAACCACCATTGCGCATATGTTCAAGGCGTCAAAACAGATTCTGGATGACTTCGCACAGTTACAGTCCACCGTTGATGCCGAAATGCGCTACGGCCTGAAATATGTTGAAGAGCAGGAAATCCTTTTTGGTGACGGTACCGGCGTTCATCTGCACGGTATCGTTCCGCAGGCTTCGGCCTTCAGTGCAGAATTCAGGGTTGAACAGCAAAACGGCATTGATGACCTGCGCCTGGCAATGCTGCAGGCGCAACTGGCGCGCTTCCCGGCGTCAGGGCATGTTCTGCACTTTATCGACTGGGCAAAAATCGAACTCACTAAAGACACGCTTGGGCGTTATATCCTTGCCAATCCATCAGGTCTGACTGGCCCGACATTGTGGGGGCTTCCGGTGGTGGCGACCGAAGCTGCGGCATTTAAGGGCAAGTTCCTGACAGGCGCATTTAATGCTGGTGCGCAGATTTTTGATCGTGAGGATGCCAATGTGGTTATTTCCACTGAAAACGCCGACGATTTTGAGAAAAACATGATCTCAATTCGTTGTGAAGAGCGTCTGGCACTGGCAGTCAAACGTCCGGAAGCATTCATCTATGGTTCCTTCACTGTCCCGGCACCTGCTGGCGCATAAAACCTGCTGCGGCCTGCGGGCCGCTTTTTTATGGGAGTGAGCTATGAAAATAATTGCACAAAAGCCGCTGTACATAAACGGCGACGTGGTTACCGAAGGCTCGGTATTCGAAACCATTGAGCAGCACGGACGCGAACTGATTAATAAAGGATATGCACATCTGATTGAGGTCGATAATTCTGCGCAGCCGGAACAGCCGGAACAGCCGGAACAGCCGGAACAGCCGGAACAGCCGGAACAGCCGGAACAGCCGGAGACAAAAGCAGACAAAAAGGCGAGAAAGTGATGCTTGAGCTTGTTGTGGTGAAACAGCATTGTCGCATTGATACCGATTTTACGGGTGATGATGCTCTGCTGGAGATTTACTCAGGTGCGGCAGCCCGGTATGTCCAGACATGGACGCGCCGCACGCTCTATGAAAATGAAAGCAGCCCAGGCTACGCAGAAGATCCTGACCAGATTCTCCTCAATGATGATGTTAAGGCGGCCATGTTACTGCTGATAGGTCACTGGTATGCCAACAGAGAATCAGTGGCCGTCGGTCAGACCGCTACAGATGTCCCGTTTGCAGTTGAAGCCCTGCTTCAGCCATACCGAATTTACGGTGTGTAGGAGGATTTTATGCAGGCCGGAAGACTGAGAGACAGGGTGGTAGTTCAGAACATCACAACATCCAGAGATCCTTCTGGTCAGCCTGTTGAAACGTGGCATGACGGTGCGAGTACATGGGCAGAAGTCAAAGGCATCAGTGGCCGTGAAATTGTAGCGGCCGGTGCTGAAACCGCTGTAGCCACTATCAGGGTTTGGACACGATTTCGTAACGATATAACTGCTGCGTCCAGACTCAGGGTTATCACTGGACCGTTCAAGGGTGCCATTTTGAATATCATTGGCCCACCGATTTCTGATTCTCGCGGTGTTCAGCTCGAAATTTTATGCAAGCAGGGGGCAGAAAAATGATTGAAACGAGCCTCGACTTTTCCGGGTTGAATGATATAGCAAAAGACCTGGAGTTACTTAGCCGCGCTGAAAATAACAAGGTTTTGCGTGATTCCACACGCGCCGGGGCAGAAGTGCTTAAGGAAGAAGTGATCGCACGCGCTCCTGAGAGAACCGGAAAACTGAAGAAAAACGTGGTCGTTTTGACTCAGCGCTCACGACGCCGCGGTGAAATTACTTCCGGCGTACATATCCGTGGTCGCAACATGCGAACCGGTAATAGCGACAACACCATGAAAGCCAGTGATCCGCGAAATGCGTTTTACTGGCGGTTTGTTGAGATGGGGACAGTAAATATGCCGCCTCATCCGTTTGTGCGCCCTGCGTTCGATGTGCGCCAGGAGCAGGCGACGGAGGTCGCGATCAGGCGCATGAACCAGGCGATTGACGAGGCGTTAAGAAAATGACGGAAGATGACCTTTATCTTTTGCTGAAGCCTCTGGCCGGTGGACAGGTTTATCCCTACGTTGCACCGCTCGGCAGTGACGGTCAGCCTTCAATTTCTCCACCGTGGGTAATTTTTTCACTTATTTCTGATGTGACCGCTGATGTTCTGTGTGGACAGGCGGAATCTAACGTTTCTGTTCAGGTTGACGTGTATGCCTTGACGATCAGCGAGGCACGCATAATCCGGGATATGGCATTACAGGCAGTTAAACCACTTAATCCTACCAACATAAGCAAAACACCCAGTTATGAACCAGAGTCCCGGTATTACCGGTCAACGCTGGAATTTCAGGTAATCGCCTGACACATCCATTAACTCACAGACCCGCTTCGGCAGGTTTTCTATTTTCAGGAGACAGTTATGTCCTCACTTTATGAAAAATCACAGGGCACGAAGATTCAGATCACTTCTGCCCCGGCAACGCCAGAAACGGTCGGTTCAGCAACGTATCTGGATTTGCAGTGCACCATTAAAGAGGTGCAATTCACTGGTGGCCAGAAACAGGATATCGACGTCACAACGCTGTGTTCTACAGAACAGGAAAACATTAACGGCCTGGGCGCTCAGTCAGAAATCTCACTGTCGGGTAACTTTTACTCTAACCCTGCACAGGATGCCCTGCGTGAAGCATATGACAATGACACCTCCTATGGCTTCAAAATCATTTTCCCTTCCGGGATCGGCTTCCAGTTCCTGGCTGAAGTTCGCCAGCACACTTGGTCTTCAGGGACAAACAGCGTAGTGGCTGCAACGTTCTCGCTACGTCTGAAAGGTAAGCCAACGAAAATTGATAACGCGCTGCGCCTTACCACCGATCTGCCTGATACCAAATCCGTAACATCTGGATCAGCTTTATCACTGACGGTAGTGGCAGCGGGAGGAACCACACCTTATTCCTACGTATGGAAGAAGGGCGGTAGCGCAGTTAGTGGGCAGACGACTGCAACGTTCAACAAGGCAAACACTGCCTCAGGTGATGCCGGTGATTATGTTTGTGAGGTTACTGACGCCTCCACGCCTGCCGGAAAAGTTACCTCATCAACCTGCACAGTAACGGTGGCATAACTCATCTTCTTTAATCAGGGATAAAAAATGGCTAAGAGTCTTAAAGAACTGGCACTGTCCAGAGCGTCAGCATTTCGTCATACTGATGTTACTGTTCCGGAATGGGATGGTGTGAAGGTTGTCCTTCGGGAACCATCAGCAGAAGCATGGTTGCACTGGCAGGACGTGATTAAACCTGGTGATACTGATGGTGAGTTGTCCGTGTCAGAACGTGCGCACCGCAATCTCCGCGCAGATGTCACACTGTTTATTGATGTTTTGTTTGACGAACATGGTGAACCGGTATTCAGCAAAAATGATTTTGCCGATGTTGAAGCGGTGTATGGCCCTGTTCATGCTCGGTTGCTGCGCCAGGCTCTTAATCTGACCACTGACCCGAAGGAAGCTGAGGGAAAGTAGCACAGCCCGGCATGCGGTTTCTGATGTCGCTTGCGCTCCGCATGGGGCGCACGCTATCAGAGCTTCGGGATACTATGTCTGCCAGTGAACTCAGGCTCTGGGCTGAATTTGATAAACACAGCCCAATAGGTGATATCCGGGGAGACATTCAGGCGGCACAAATTGCAACGGCTGTGTTTAATGCTCAGGGTGCAAAAGCCACGATGAGTGACATGCTGCTGCGCTGGCAGCGTGATCCTGATGAAGAAGGTGCAGACCCGTTTGCCGGGCTTGAGGCGGCGCTTACAGCTGCGACGCAGTGACATTTAGCCCAGAAAATATTAGGATTTGTTCGACTAATAATTCTGGAGATATTTAAAATGGAAAAAATACTTCTGGTTGCAGTTTTAACATTATTGGCTGGTTGTTCTACTCAACCCGTGAATACTGAGCAAGCATCTGTTGTTCCACCGGATAGGATCTGGGATAAGAAAGCGACAAGCAAGACGTCAGATACCGGAGTCATAATTGTTAAACGCGATTCCGGCTTTATTGGGAGTGCATGTCTTGCAAGCGTTTATCTGGATGGAAATCCAATAGCCGATTTAAGCACAAGAGAAAAAGTGACGTTTTACGCTAAGCCTGGGCGACATATTTTAAGTGCAACGCCTCATGGCTGGTGTGCTGGAGGTATGGTTGAGGTAGGTGCTGATGTTATTTTAAATAAAACATTAATTTATCGAATCGGTTATGGTGCTAATGGTGATTATAGATTTTCGCCAACAGCATTTTGATTTTACAATATAAATAAGATACCCGCCCGTTGGCGGGTTTTTTATGGGTGAAATATGGCTACTTTGCGCGAACTGATCATTAAAATATCTGCAAACTCTCAGTCGTTTCAGTCAGAAATTTCCCGAGCCTCTCGAATGGGTAATGACTATTACCGGGTAATGCAGACCGGAGGACGTCAGGCAGCTGCAGCGTCTCGGGAGACTCAGCGCGCACTGGCGGAGGTTACCAGTCAGATAAATACTGCGAAGGCGTCGGCTCTGGGGATGGCAGGTGCATTTGCTGGAGCATTTGCCACCGGTCATCTGATATCACTGGCCGATGAATGGAGCTCTGTTAATGCCCGTCTTAAGCAGGCCTCCCAGTCATCTGATGATTTTACGGAATCTCAACGTGCGCTGATGGATATCAGCCAACGAACCGGCACCGCCTTCTCTGATAATGCGAGCCTGTTTGCGCGTTCCGCTGCATCAATGCGTGAATATGGTTACAGCTCACAGCAAGTGCTGGACGTTACCGAGGCCATTTCAACCGGGCTGAAGCTTTCCGGGGCCAGTACGGCAGAAGCAAGCTCTGTAATCACCCAATTTAGTCAGGCGTTAGCACAGGGTGTACTGCGCGGCGAGGAGTTCAATTCTGTTAACGAAAACGGAGATCGGGTTATCCGTGCTCTTGCCGCAGGGATGGGGGTAGCCCGTAAAGATCTGAAGGCAATGGCCGATCAAGGTCTGCTAACTGCTGATAAAGTAGTCCCGGCCTTGATTAGCCAGCTTGGCACTATGCGCGGTGAATTCGAGGCAATGCCGCAGACCGTGTCAGCCGCAACGACAAAAATTGAAAATGCTTTCATGGCTTGGGTTGGCGGAGCAAATGAAGCCACCGGAGCGACAGCTACTCTGGTCAGCGTGATGAATGGAGTGGCTGACAATATTGATACAGTTGCGGCTGCTGCAGGTGTTTTAGCATCTATCGGTGGTGCCCGGTATTTGGGCGGAAAGTTGAGCGATCTCGGCAGCGAAACAGCTAACCTGATTGACGCTCGTAAAAATGAAATTGCCCTGGCAGCTGCCCGCGCCGAATCAGCTACCCAATCGCAAAGAAAGGCGGCTGCTGATGCTCTGGCCGCTGAACGAGCCTATCAGCTCGCCCAGTCAGAGCTGGCTCTGGCGAAAAATACCAATGCTGAAGCCCTGGCAACGCAAAATGCTATTGCGAAGCGCCAGGCGATGATCGCTGCGAATGCCGCACTTGTGCAGTCAAACCGTGCTGTGGCAACTTCTCAGGAAGCGCTGAACAAAATGACATCGGCTATGAATTTGGTTAAAGCCGGTGCATCTGGGCTGCTATCCCTTGTTGGTGGTATTCCTGGAATTTTGATGCTTGGTGCGGGTGCCTGGTTCGCCATGTATCAAAAACAGGAGCAAGCGCGTGAATCTGCTATTCAGTACGCATCAACTTTGGACGAAGTAGTAGAAAAGTCGAAACAGATGAGTCCGGCACAAATTAAGGGGGCTATAGCTGATGCCGGAGACTCAATTGATGCTTTAAAACGGAAATTAAATGATTTAAGAGATCAGCAAGACAGTGCAAGTGCGTCTATTAAGCAATATACGGACTTAGCTAGGCAGTTCGGCGTAGAGAATGACACCAATAACGGTTATGTCATTAATGCGATAAAATATCAGCGCGAATACGATAAAATTTCCAGGGATATAGCAGAAACTACCTCAAGGTTAAATCAGACAATATCAAACCAAAATAAGCTTCAGGGAGAAGCTATAAATAAAACCGTTGAAATGGCAGGGGCGGTTGGCTCTCTGACGGAAATGTATGATCGTCTGAATAAAGTAACCAAGCAGTATACACCAGTTTCACCGCCAAAATACGCAGGGCCAGTCCTTCCAGCGCTTGATTCAAAGCAACAACAAGCTATTGAGAAAGCACAGCGACAGCTCGAGCTATCTGGCCTTCAGGGATTGGATAAGGCTCGAAAGCAGGCGGAATTCGATGCATCTGACATTAATCTCCCGGCTGGTTGGCGTGAGAAGTATGTCAGCATGGAAGTTGAGTCTGCCAGGCAGTTGCAAGCAATTCGTGACTCCAGCCGCCATAAGGGCGGGAAATCCGAGGCGGAAAAAACAGCTGATACCTATGACAAGCTGATCAAGCAGCAGAAAGAGCAGATCGCTCTGGCTGGTCAAAATACCGAACTGGCAAAACTGAAATACCAGGTTAGTCAGGGCGAACTGGCGACGCTGACAGAGTCCCAGAAACAGACTCTTTTGCAGAATGCTGCGCTCATTGATCAGCAAAAAATACGTGAGCAACTTCGAAATTACGAGGCGAATCTTGCAGACAGTAACGCCAGCTCCCGCGCAGCGAACGAGGCTCAACTAATCGGCTACGGTCAGGGTTCTCGGTTTCGCGAAAGGCTTCAGGAACAATTCAATATCCGTAAGGAATTTGAAGAGAAGAATACTGATCTGCTTCGGCAACGGCAAACTGGTGAAATAGACGAAGCTTTCTACCAAGAAGCCCTGGCTTTAAATAAACGTTATCTCGATGAGCGCCTGCGCGATCAGCAAGGTTTCTATGCTGCTTCTGATGCTCAGAGAAGTGACTGGGCGGATGGCATGCGTGAAGGATTCGCTAACTGGGCTGACACCGCCTCGGACTATGCCTCTCAGTCTGCTGACCTGGTAAACAATGCCATGACCGGACTGGTGGGGAATATTTCTGATGCTCTGGCCGGTAATAAGGTCGACTGGGAGGACTGGGCCAGTTCTGTGCTTCAGTCTATGCAGAAAATTATCCTCAATGCGATGCTGGTGGATTCTTTGCGCTCAACCAGTAATAGCGGTTTTTTCAGTTCAATCGGCGGTATGTTTGGGGCGGGCGCAGGCGCTGTATCTGGCAGTACTCCGTCCGGCGCTTACAACTCAGCAGCGTCAGGACTTCAACTTAACGCAAAAGGTGGCGCCTATGCTTCTGCAAGCCTCAGCGCATACAGTAACAGCATCGTCAGTTCGCCTACCTATTTTGCCTTCGCCAAAGGCGCAGGCTTGATGGGGGAAGCTGGGCCGGAAGCTATCATGCCGTTAACCCGCTCCGCTGACGGATCGTTAGGAGTTCGTGTGGTTGGTTCACAGTCTCCGGCAGCCGGAAATGGCATCACTCAGCACATCACCCAGCATTTCACCATATCCGGTAATGGTGATGCAGCACTGAAACAGGCAATGCTGGAAGCAGCCCGGCTGGGGGCGAACGATGGCGCTAAACAGGCGCGTCAGGATTTGCTTCAGGATTTTTCTAATCGAGGGCAGGCGCGTCGTTTGTTAGGCGTGTGATGGACTGCATCATTAATTTAATTAGCCGAAAGGAGGGAGATAATTATGACTTTAGAACAACGAGTTGAGCCACTTGAATTTACAGTAGGGTTTCCGAAAGAGAATGGAGTAAGAATTTCCTTCGGAGAAAATTTACGCATGTCATCGACACAACGCATTGGCAGTAATGTGTCGGTGAAAATTGGCAAAGAAAATGTGGCCACTATCCATTACAGCGAAGACCTCGCTCCAGATTTTACACTTGAAGGGTACAATCAGCGTGCAAAAGAGTATGCTCAAAATGTTGTCGTGAAGATTATTGAAGCGGCCCGGATACAGACCGCAAAATATTTCGAGGGTGTAGTCAATGTGACTTAAATATTGAGTATGACCTCTTAAGTTTACACTTGAATGATTTATTCAGGTTTCGGGTTGAAATTTGAATAAAGTGCAGCTTCCTCTGTCAGTCCAAACCGTCCCAAATCTTTGATAAATTCATCACGCTGGAGTGGTGGGAATTTTGCAAGCAGAACTCCGATAATGAACTTTAACCGAGTTAATTCCTCATTAACTTCCTCTAAGTTATTGGTATTTGTTTTAATGTTAATATTAATTTTGTGATTAGACATAATTTATCCTTTTTATAGAGGTAATCAGCCGTCCCTCCTTTTCATGATTTCGCCAGTGTCCAACCACTGGCGGGCTGAACCACACACTTTAACCAGGGTTAATGTCCCGTAACACCCTGACAAATGATCAGTATCGCCGTTGCGCGTATTTATCCAGGAGCATTTATGGCTGCACTTGAATGGCCGGAAGATGTCTGTCCGGCGTCTTTGACGTGGCGACCAGAAAGCAATACCAAAACTTTTCGTTCCCCCTTCAATGGCTCATCGCAGACAGCTCGCTTCCCCGGCACCCGCTGGGTATGTTCCCTGACCTTTAATAACCTGACAGATGAAAAATCCAGGCGCATTGATGCTCTGGTGGCTTCCCTCGATGGCGAGTATGGCAGGGTAAAAGTTCGCGACTGGGGGAGAAGTGGTAGAGCACCTGCTGGAGCGCCTGTTATTGATGGCGCTAATCAGACCGGAACCCAGATCCAGAGTAAGGGCTGGACGCCGGGAGCAGTGGTGCTCAGACAGGGCGATTATTTCACTGTTAATGACGAGCTGAAGATGGTTACGGCCGACGTGACGAGCGCAGCGAACGGTACCGCAATGATTGTATTTGCCCCGATGTTGCGTAGTTCGCCGCCTGCTAATGCAGCCATTGAAGTCGCGAAACCCTACGGCATTTTCAAACTGAAGGATAACCAGCAGGGTGCCGGTAACCGAGTGCCGGGTGTTTTTACCAGTTACACGCTGGAGCTTGAGGAGGCATTCTAATGCTGTATTCCCCCTTTTCTGATTCGATGGTGGACTGGTTATCCCGCGACAGGGTGACGGCCGCGATCGCCGCCAATATTCAGTTTGAATCCGGTACCGTCTATGTGCATTCCGGTACCGGGACACTGATTCTTGGTGGTTATGTCTATTACGGCATGGGCCGTATGGGTTCTGTTGATGATGCCAGTGAAACCAGCACGACCAGCCCCACGCAGGTCAAAATGACCCTCTCAGGGCTGGATATGGCTCTCTTTGCCACCATGCTGAATGAGCGATGTGTGGGCAGAAATGCCGAAATCTATCTGGTGGCCATGGATGATAACGGTGTTGTCCAGGTTGCCGATCTCCTGTTTAAAGGGCGGGTATCCAGTACGGGGGCGACCGCTGGCGGTAAGAACGCCCTGCAGTACACCATCAGTAATATTTTTGAAGACTGGCAGCGTCCTTTCCCTGATCGCTATACCGATGAATCGCAGCAGGCCGCTTATCCCGGCGACCGTATATTCCGGTATGTGGCGCAGATGGCTGAACGATCGATTTATTGGGGCAGTAAAAAAGATGCACCAGGATTTATCTATAAGTGAGGAAGCATGAAGCATCCGGACTGGCATAACAGATTAATCACCGTAATAAGGGCCGCTGAGAAGCGGCCATTTTTATGGGGCAGTCATGACTGCTGCCTGTTCGCTGCGGACTGCGTTCAGGCCATGTGCGGCGAAGATTTTGCGGAAGGCTGGCGCGGAACGTATGACAGCGAAATGGGAGCAAAAAAGGCGATTCTTCGCGGTGGCGGCTCACTTGAAAAAGTGTTTGCTCGATATCTCGATGAAGTACCGGTGAAGCTGGCGCAGCGAGGGGATATTGCCATTGTTGAAAATTCCGGGGCGCGGTGTGCCGGAGTGGTGTATTCCGGCGTTGTATGGGTTCCGGGAGAAAATGGTCTTGTCCGACTGCGGGTTAAACCGCTGAGTGTCTGGAGGGTACGTTAATGCCTGCTGCTGTTCCTATTGTTGCCACCATTGCCGCAGGTGTGGCAGCGGCAAATGAAATGTATGCCATTGCGATGGTTATCACCGTCGCCGCACAGATTGCCACTCAGGCGCTGACCAAGACCCCGTCGCTGAATTCCAACCGTGATACGTCTGAACGCAAACAGGTTCTGCGCGCTGCGGCCAGTGCCAAAACCGTTGTTTACGGTCGCTCAACGTCGGCGGGCACTTTGTTCTTTTCCGAAGAGCAGGCTGGCGAACAGGATGATGGCGAAATGCTGCATCTGGCCATTGCCCTGGCGGGACACCCGTTATCAGGTGTACAGACTGTCTGGTTGGGTGACGAACCGATCAGTAGCTATCCTGAGCATGCCTTTTTCGAGGTGCACACCAACCGACAGACGGCGGATCCTTACATGCTGGAAAACTGCCCGTCATGGAAAGAAGATATGATCGGGAAAGGGATCACCTGGCTGCGCGTATCCCTGAAATTCAATGCCGAAAAATTCCCGGCAGGTATCCCTAACATCAAGGTAGAAAAGCAGGGGCGGGCTATTTATGACCCGCGTACCGGGTTAACGGGTTACAGCAATAATGCGGCGCTGGTTATCCTGGACTATTACCGCAATTACCTGAAAGTTCCTGACACCGATATTCTCTGGGACCAGTTTAAGGAAGCGGCGAATATCTGTGATGAGGATGTGATTACTGGCGGCAATACTGTTGAGAAGCGCTATACCATCAACGGTGAGTTCGATCTCAGTGAAAACAAAGTCAGTATTCTGGAAGGGATGCTGGCAGCGTGCGCCGGGGATGTAACGTATACAGCTGGCAAACATGGCCTTCTGGTCGGGGCGTATTACGGACCAGCTACCGAAGTGATCACTGAAAGCCAGTTGGCCGGTGATATCGAAATCATGCCGGAAGTCTCTCAGGCGGAACGCGTTAACACCATCAAGGGGACGTTTGTTGATCCGCAACAGGGATATACCGAAGCGGATTTCCCCTCTGTGTCTGTCGGTGAATGGGTGACGGAAGACGGAGTAGAAATATCGCAGGATATGAAGCTGCGATTTGTGACCTCTGAATTTCAGGCCCAGCGTCTGGCAGACGTGAAGTTAAAGCGCACCCGTATCGCCAGGACGATGAACGTAACGTTAAATCTGAGCGGGTACCGTTACCGCCCTGGAATGTATGTGAAGGTGAATTTCCCGTCTATCGGTATCGTGAATGTTGAGATGCGGGTAACTGACTGGAAGTTCGGCGTTCAGAATGGCGTCCAACTGACACTAAAGCAGGAAACAGCAGATGTCTGGGGCGATGTCATCGGTAAACCGATCGAGCGGCCACCGTTTACTCAGTTGCCATCAGGCGGCGTGGCGCAGCCGCAGAACCTGAAATACACCGTGGAGGAAATTGGTCAGGTCGTACAGGGGATTTTGTCATGGCAGAACATCGGACAGGTGGTCTACAACAAAGTGATCATTCGTCGCAATGGCCAGATGGTCATGTCCGTCCAGGTCCCCGGGACGTTCACGCGTCTTAGCGGATTACCAAAAGATACCTATACCGCTCATGTTATTGCTGTTAACCAGATGGGGGCAGAATCGCCGGAAGGTTATCTGGAGTTCAGCATTGAAGCGCCTCCGCCGCCATCGCACGTCGATATTGAGCAGGGGTTCTTTGCAGTCACGATGATCCCCAGGCTTGAGTCCATAACCAATGTTTCCACCCAATTTGACTTCTGGACATCAGGAGAAACTCAGCTTTCCGGCACAACGGCTGAAATCGTTGAGGGGAATGCCAGCAGAGAGGGTATCGGTACCACATGGACCAGCAACCAGTTACAGGCAGGTCATACCTATTATTGGTACATCAGGACGATTAACGCTTTCGGTGTATCAGCATTCGTTGAAGTGCCGGCATTATGCTCGATGGATACCGGTGAATTGATGGATCTTATTGATGACGGCATCCAAAAATCTGATGCATTCCAGAATGTTAAAGATGGGGTCGATACCAACCTCGAAGGAATTATGGAAAATTCGCTGGCGAACCACGGTACTGTTGAGCACCAGTATCAGCAGTACGGTGAGGTACGTGCCGATATCCTGGTCGTGAAAACTACGGTAGCGACTGCTGAGCAGGGACTTGCTGACCTGTCCACATATGTTCAGGCGCAGATTGGCCCTGAAGGTAGCCTTACATCAGCCGTTAACCAGAAGATGACAGCTGAGGTAAATAGTGATGGGACTGCAAAAGCCTCTTACACACTCAATATGGGGATTGTCAGGAACGGTGTGAAATATAACACCGGATTCGGCATGTCTATCGAGCCATCGGGGAATAGCTATAAATCTACCGTTGTATTTGCCGCGGATCAGTTCGGCATTTATTCCGGTAATAACCCCGGCAACTGGCAGGCTGCATTCTTCGTCTATAACGGACAGGTATTTATTCGTAGCGCATTAATTCAGGAAGCATCCATCGATTTTGCGAAAATTACCGATTCACTTCAGTCTGCAAACTTTATCCCCGGTGGTGGTGGACGCGGATGGAATTTACCAAAATCTGGTAGCCCAGAATTCCATGGGAAACTCTATGCCGACAGCGGTGAATTTGCATTTAACGGAGTGAATAACGTTACTCGCATTGACGGCAATGGGATCACAGTAAATCTCTCAGGAGGTGGTCGTGTTGTTGTTGGTCGCTGGACATAAGGTGAAATATGCCAGAAGGAATACTGATAGATTACAACGATGGCCGTCCTGTGATGGCGATTACAGCGGGGCTCCGTGCCCCGTCATTCTGCACAAGTTTTGCTGGTTACGGTACGGGGGCAAACCAGTTTCAGGTTAATACTCCATTAACGTCAGGCTCCACAGTTTTTGTTTTACCGACACGTCCGGTTGACGTTCAGGAGTTCGCAGACAATCAGACATGGATAGTTTTACCGATATATATGACATCCGTTACAAGAAACGGAGACAACGGTGTGACTGTTAACGGTACAAACAGGGGGAACTACCAGCGAATACCAAACTGGGCAGGAACTGTATTTGAAATTCTCCCTGCTGCTACTTACAACGAAGGACTTCTCGTTTCCAACTCTACTGATTTCACTGCAATTTCGAATCAGGCAAGATTAATGACATGTGCTTACGTTGGCACGGTGACAGTCAACGGCTCGATGGCGCTTCCCGTATCAGGAATACCATTCGGGAAGTGGGATAACAATAATGTGTCTGTAGGATTTGACGGAGCAAATATTATTGTAAGAGACATC
>NZ_JBEUJO010000002.1:0-2122 GCF_043356435.1 Salmonella sp. SJTUF15591
CGGTTATAACGGTTCATATCACCTTACCGGCGCTTATCGCAGATTAGCACGCCCTTCATCGCCTCTGACTGCCAGGGCATCCACCGTGTACGCTTAGTCGCTTAACCTCACAACCCGAAGATGTTTCGTAAAACATTCTCGTGTCGCGAAAATTTGAGAGACTCACGAACAACTTTCGTTGTTCTGTGTTTCAATTTTCAGCTTGATCCAGATTTTTAAAGAGCAAATATCTCAAACGTGACTCGTAAGTCAGTTTTGAGATATTAAGGCAGGTGACTTTCACTCACAAACCAGCAAGTGGCGTCCCCTAGAGGTTTGACCTCATCAGTTTGAACGCTGGCGTCCCCTAGGGGATTCGAACCCCTGTTACCGCCGTGAAAGGGCGGTGTCCTGGGCCTCTAGACGAAGGGGACACTGAAGTCTCAATCGCAAGACGCCTTGCTTTTTACTTTCTATCAGACAATCTGTGTGAGCACTGCAAAGAACAGTTCTTTAAGGTAAGGAGGTGATCCAACCGCAGGTTCCCCTACGGTTACCTTGTTACGACTTCACCCCAGTCATGAATCACAAAGTGGTAAGCGCCCTCCCGAAGGTTAAGCTACCTACTTCTTTTGCAACCCACTCCCATGGTGTGACGGGCGGTGTGTACAAGGCCCGGGAACGTATTCACCGTGGCATTCTGATCCACGATTACTAGCGATTCCGACTTCATGGAGTCGAGTTGCAGACTCCAATCCGGACTACGACGCACTTTATGAGGTCCGCTTGCTCTCGCGAGGTCGCTTCTCTTTGTATGCGCCATTGTAGCACGTGTGTAGCCCTGGTCGTAAGGGCCATGATGACTTGACGTCATCCCCACCTTCCTCCAGTTTATCACTGGCAGTCTCCTTTGAGTTCCCGGCCTAACCGCTGGCAACAAAGGATAAGGGTTGCGCTCGTTGCGGGACTTAACCCAACATTTCACAACACGAGCTGACGACAGCCATGCAGCACCTGTCTCACGGTTCCCGAAGGCACATTCTCATCTCTGAAAACTTCCGTGGATGTCAAGACCAGGTAAGGTTCTTCGCGTTGCATCGAATTAAACCACATGCTCCACCGCTTGTGCGGGCCCCCGTCAATTCATTTGAGTTTTAACCTTGCGGCCGTACTCCCCAGGCGGTCTACTTAACGCGTTAGCTCCGGAAGCCACGCCTCAAGGGCACAACCTCCAAGTAGACATCGTTTACGGCGTGGACTACCAGGGTATCTAATCCTGTTTGCTCCCCACGCTTTCGCACCTGAGCGTCAGTCTTTGTCCAGGGGGCCGCCTTCGCCACCGGTATTCCTCCAGATCTCTACGCATTTCACCGCTACACCTGGAATTCTACCCCCCTCTACAAGACTCAAGCCTGCCAGTTTCGAATGCAGTTCCCAGGTTGAGCCCGGGGATTTCACATCCGACTTGACAGACCGCCTGCGTGCGCTTTACGCCCAGTAATTCCGATTAACGCTTGCACCCTCCGTATTACCGCGGCTGCTGGCACGGAGTTAGCCGGTGCTTCTTCTGCGGGTAACGTCAATTGCTGTGGTTATTAACCACAACACCTTCCTCCCCGCTGAAAGTACTTTACAACCCGAAGGCCTTCTTCATACACGCGGCATGGCTGCATCAGGCTTGCGCCCATTGTGCAATATTCCCCACTGCTGCCTCCCGTAGGAGTCTGGACCGTGTCTCAGTTCCAGTGTGGCTGGTCATCCTCTCAGACCAGCTAGGGATCGTCGCCTTGGTGAGCCGTTACCTCACCAACAAGCTAATCCCATCTGGGCACATCTGATGGCAAGAGGCCCGAAGGTCCCCCTCTTTGGTCTTGCGACGTTATGCGGTATTAGCCACCGTTTCCAGTAGTTATCCCCCTCCATCAGGCAGTTTCCCAGACATTACTCACCCGTCCGCCACTCGTCAGCAAAGCAGCAAGCTGCTTCCTGTTACCGTTCGACTTGCATGTGTTAGGCCTGCCGCCAGCGTTCAATCTGAGCCATGATCAAACTCTTCAATTTAAAAGTTTGATGCTCAAAGAATTAAACTTCGTAATGAATTACGTGTTCACTCTTGAGACTTGGTATTCATTTTTCGTCTTGC